>DATIGR010000030.1:0-11174 GCA_035454645.1 Burkholderiales bacterium | reverse complement strand
GTACTCGTTGGCGTCGATGCGCGCGATCGTCTCGTCGATCTTCTTGATCAGCTTGCGCTCGCGGTCGCGGTTGCGCAGCTCGAGCGCCATGTCGGACTCCTGGCTCGCGCGGTCGTTCGGATCGGCGAATACCGTGGCCTCGTCCTGCATGGTGTGCACCGTGCGGTCGATTTCCTGCGACAGCTCGGCCTTCAGCGACTCGAGGATCTTGCGGAAGTGCGAGCGCTGGCGGGCGTTCATGTACTCCTCGCCCTTCTTCGCCGCGTACGGGGTGAAGCTCTTGCGCGTCAGTTCTACTGGCATTTTCGGCTCAAAAAACGAAAGCGCTTTTTAGCACTAAACCCCCCCTGTCGCAAGCGACTTCGATTGCCCGGACTATGCGCTAAGAGTATCATTTGACGCCTTTTTCGGGGTGTGGCGCAGCCTGGTAGCGCGCTTGCTTTGGGAGCAAGATGTCGGAGGTTCAAATCCTCTCACCCCGACCACGGGACCTGCCCGTAGCTCAACCGGATAGAGCACCAGCCTTCTAAGCTGGGGGTTGTGGGTTCGAGTCCCGCCGGGCAGGCCAGGACAGTTTTTTGCATCTGCGGTGACCGTAGCTCAAAGGTAGAGTCCCGGATTGTGATTCCGGTTGTTGTGGGTTCGAGTCCCATCGGTCACCCCACTCTTTTCAGCCGCGCGGCGCGCCGCAGCGTACCGACCAGCGGCAACGCGAGCGACAGCACCACGCAGCCGAGCAGCGCCGCGGCGAGCGGCCGCTCGACGAAGATCTTCAGGCTGCCGAACGACAGCAGCAGCGACTGGCGCAGCGAGCTCTCGAGAAGCGGCGCAAGCACGAGCGCGAGCACCAGCGGCGCGCGCGGGAAATCGAGCTTGATCATGAACCAGCCGATGACGCCAAAAGCGAGGGCGATCCACACTTCCGTGAAGTTGAGCGTGTTGGCGTACGCGCCCACCAGCGAGATCGCGAGAATGCCGGGCGCGAGGTACGCGTAGCGCACCCGCAGCAGCGCGGCGAAGAGCGGCGCAAGCGGCAGGTTGAGCACCAGCAGGACCAGGTTGCCGATGAACATGCTGGCGATCAGCGCCCAGACCAGCGTCGACTGCTCGGTCATCAGCCCCGGCCCCGGACGGATGCCGTGCAGAATCAGGGCGGCGAGCAGCACCGCGGTGCTCGCCGAGCCCGGGATGCCGAGCGCGAGCATCGGTATGCAGGCGGCATGCGAGGCGGCGTTGTTCGCCGATTCCGGGGCGGCCACGCCCTCGATCGCGCCGCCGCCAAAGCGCTCGGGGCGAGCACTGACGCGTTTCTCGGCGATGTACGCGAGCATCGAGGCGATGGTCGGCCCGGCCCCGGGCATCACGCCGACGAAGAAGCCGATCAGGCTGCCGCGCACGATCGCCATGCGGCTCTCGGCCCAGTCCTTCGCGCCGAGCCACATGTCGCGCAATCGCGTGCGCATCGCCGCGGCCTGCTCGGAGCGCTCGAGCGAGGCGAGCACCTCGGCGATGCCGAAGATGCCGATCGCCACCGGGAGGAAATCGATTCCCTCGATCAGCGCCTGCTGGCCGAACGCGAGCCGCGGCGTGCCCTGGATCGGGTCGACGCCGACCATGGCGACCATCAAGCCGAGCAGGGCAGCCATCAGCGCCTTGGTCGGCGAATCGCTCCCGAGGCTCGCGGTCGCCGTGATGCCGAGCAGCGCGAGCAGGAAATACTCGGGCGCGTTGAACTTGAGCGCGAACTCGGCGAGCGGCGGGGTGACAAACACGACCGCGACGACCGCGCCGACGCCGGCGAGGAACGAGCCGATCGCCGCGATGCTGAGGGCCGCGCCCGCGCGCCCCTGGCGCGCCATCTGGTGGCCGTCGAGCGTTGTCATGACGCTCGCCGCTTCTCCCGGCACGTTGACCAGCACCGAAGTGAGCGTGCCACCGTACTGGCCGCCATACATGATGCCGGCAAGCATCATGATGGCAGTGACCGGCGGCACGCCATAGGTGAGCGGCAGCAGCAGCGCCATGCCGGCCGCGGGTCCGATGCCGGGCAGCGCGCCGATGATCTGGCCGATCACGACGCCGATGAGGATGAAGGACAGGTTGAGCGGCGTAAAGCACGTCGCGAACCCCTGCCCGAGGAGCTGAAGCGCTTCCATCGCCTAGATGCCGAGCATGCCCTTCGGCAGCGGCACGCCGAGCCAACCGACGAAGATCGCGTAGACCAGCCCGATCGTGATCGCGACCGTTGTCAGGCTCGGCCACAGCGCCTGGCGCAGCACCACGAGAAGCAGGAACGCGACGAATGCGGCCAGAGCGAGCACCAGTCCAACGAGCGGGGCGAGCAGTGGGGCGGCGACCAGGCCGGCAAAAGCCCATGCCACGCGCGCGAGCGCTACCCGCTCGGGCCACTGGAACGGCACGCCGCTGCCGAGGCGCCTCGCCTCCGCGAGGCGCAGCACGAACAGCACCGCGCCCGCGATGGCGAGCCACACCGGCAGGAATGCCGGACCCGGCGTCGTGTCGGCCCAGAAGCTCAGGCTGCGCGTATCGAACGCGATCGCCGCCGAGAGGGCGAGCATGAGCAACGCCGGCACAACGTCGCTCGGCCGCATGAGGCCTACTTCTTCGCCAGCCCGACGTCCTCCATCAGCGACCTGAACTTCGCCTCCTCGCGCTTGAAGTACTCGCCGGCTTTCTGCAGGCCGTGGAAGTCGCTGCGCTGGAACTTCTCCTTCAGACCATCCTGCCAAGCCTTGGTCGCCACCGCCTTGCGGAACTTGTCTTCCCACCAGCGCGCGATCGCCGGGTCGGCTCCCGGAGGCGCGGCGACGCCCCAGAACTGGCCGAACACGATGTCGTAGCCGAGCTCCTTCGCGGTCGGAACGTCCTTGTACGAAGCTTCCGGCCGGCGCTTCTCGGACAGGATCGCGAGCGGCCGTGCCTTGCCGCCCTGGAACACCGGCAGTCCCTCCTCGAGCGTGCCGAAGGTCGCTTCGACGTTGCCGCCGAGGAAGGAGGCGAGCGCCTTGGAGCCGCTCTCGTACGGGATGTAGGTCAGGCGCACCCCCGCCGCCTTCTCGATCAGCGCGGTGGCGAGGTGATCGGTTCCGCCCGAGGCCGCGCCCGCGATGCGCAGCTTTTTCGGCTCCTTCTTCGCCGCCTCGACGAAGTCCTTGAAGGTGCGATACGGCGAGTTCGGCTGCACGAGGAACACGAGCTCCGACTGGATGAAGCCGGCGATCGGCACCACCTGGCTGATCACCGAGGGCGTGCCTTGCATGATCGGCGTCGTGAACACGGGCGAGGCGAGCGTGAGAAGCAGGTTCTCGTCGCCCTTCTTGCCGAGCACGTAGTTGTAGGCGTTCGAATGGGACCCACCGACCCGGTTCTGGACGACGACCGGGATCGTGACGATCTTCTGCTCGGTCATGATCTTCACGATGTTGCGCATGATCACGTCGGGCGTGCCTCCGGGCCCCGAGCCGACGGTGATCTCCACCGGCCCCTTGGGGGCCTTCATCTGCGCCATCGTGCCGGGGGCGAACATCACGCCCAGCGCGCACGCGCTCGCCACAGCAAGCTTCTGCAGCATGGATCCTCCTCCTGGTTGTGAGCTTCAGTCCTGCGCGCGCAGGCTACGGGCGTCCGGCCGACGGAGTCAAGCGCTCGTGTAACATGCAGCGTTTGCGCATCGCGTCATGCAAGTCGAGCGCGAGATCAAGTTCAGCCTCACGCCGCAGGCGGCGCGGCGCGTCGCGCGGCGGGTGCGCCGCGCGGGGCCGTGGCGCCGCCGCATGGTCTCCAGCGCCTACTACGACACCCCGGACGAGCACCTGCGGCGCGCCGGCGTCGCGTTGCGCGTGCGCCGCGACGGCAGGCAGAGGCTGCAGACGCTGAAAGTCGAGGCCGACGGCGGCGGCCTGAGCGCACGCGCGGAATGGGAGATGCCGGCGCCGCGCGGGCGGCTCGACGTGGGCGCGTTTCCGCGCGAGGAAATCCTGGCCGCGACCGGGCTCGATGTCGCGCGCCTCGCGCGCCGGCTGCATCCGCGGTTCGAGACGCGCTTCGCGCGCCGCTCGGCTCCGGTCATCGTCGACGGCGCGACGCGCGCAGAGATCTCCATCGATCGCGGCTTCGTCGCCGCCGGCGAGCACCGCGAGCCGATCAGCGAAGTCGAGCTCGAGCTCAAGGCCGGCGACGCGGCTTCGCTGCTGCGCTACGCCGGCCGGCTCGCGAAGCCGCTCGGGCTTGCGCTCGAGTTCGAGAGCAAGGCCGAGCGCGGCTATCGCCTGGTGGCGGGAGAGGGATTTGCGCCGCCGCGCAAGTGGCGCCGGCCGAAGCTCGGCGAGCTCGCGACGCCGGGCGAGGCGTTCCGCGCGATCTTCGCCGCCGCGCTGACCCAGGCGGGAGCGAACGCGCGCGGCGTGGCGCATGGCCGCGATCCCGAATACCTGCACCAGATGCGGGTCGGGCTGCGCCGGCTGCGCTCCGCGTTGCTCGCCTGGCGGGCTCTCGTGCCGAAGAAAGCCGCGCAGCCGCTCGTCGAGCGGCTGCGCAGCCTGATGCCCGATCTCGGGGCGGCGCGCGATTGGGATGTGTTCAGCGAAAGCCTCGTGCACCTGGGAACGCAGGAGCCGGAGCGCGCTGCGCTCATCGCTCCGCTGCTCGCGCGCGCGCGCGTCAAGCGCGCCGCCGCGCGTCGCCGCGCGCGCACCGCCGCGGCGTCGCCGAAGCTCCAGGCGTTCCTGCTGCGCGCGTTGCGCTGGGTGAACACGGTTCCCTGGAAAGAGACGGCGCCGGGCTCGCTGGGCGCATTCGCCGCGGCGGCGCTCGAGCGCCTTCACGCCAGGGCCCTGCGGGAGTCGAGGAACATCGACTGGGCCGATGCCGAGCGGCGCCATCGCCTGCGCATCCGCATGAAGCGCCTGCGCTACGCGTGCGACTTTTTCGGCGCGTCTTTCGCCGGCGCCGCGGCGCGCCCCTACATCAAGCGCCTGGCGGCGCTGCAGGACATCCTGGGAGAGCTGAACGACATCGCCGTGGCGCGGCGCCTGCTCGCCGAGCTCGCGCCCCGCGGCCGCGCGCGCGACATCGCAGCCGCCGCCGGGCACGTCCGGCATGCGCTCGCCGCGCGCAGCCGCATGCTGGTCACCTCGCTCGAGGCCGCCTGGGCCGCCTTCGAAAAGCGCCGGCCGTTCTGGCGGGCGCGAGCATGAAGACCTGCGGCAGCGGCCAGACGAAGGACGTGCGCGGATACGCGCGCTCGAGCGCCGCCTGGTTGTCGCCCACCTCGCAGACGAGCAAGCCGCCCGGCTTCAGGAAGCGCGGCGACTCGTCGATGATTCGCGCCGCGTAATCCAGGCCCTGCCTGCCTCCCGCGAGGGCGAGGCCGGGCTCGTAGCGATACTCGCGCGGCAGCCTGCGCATCGAGGGCGTACTGACGTAGGGCGGATTGCAGACGATGAGGTCGTACCGGCCTCGCAGGCTGCCGAAGAGATCGGAGCGGATGAGGCGAATGCGCTTCCTAAGCCCATGCCGTTCAACATTCCGGGCTGCCACCGCAAGTGCTGCGCGCGAAATATCGGAAGCATCCACGCGAGCGTGCGGGAAGGCGCGCGCCGCGAGGATCGCGAGGCAGCCCGATCCGGTGCAAAGATCGAGGATGCGCCGCGGCGCGATGCGCAGGTCCTTCAGCACGAAGGCGATGTGGGAGCGGGGGATGATCACCCGGCGGTCGACATGGAACGCCATGCCGTCGAGCCACGCCTCGTTCAGCAGATAGGCGGCCGGGATGCGCTGCTCGATTCGCCGCTTCACGAGCGGGGCCACGCGCGCGGCGTTGACCCGGAGATTCAGGTCTGCATCAAAGGGCAGGCCGAGGCCGCGGAGAACCAGGAACGCCGCCTCGTCGCGCGGGTTGTCGGTGCCGTGGCCGAAATGCAGGCGCGCCGCCTTCAACCGCCTTTCGGTCTTTCTGATCAGCTGCGCCAGAGTCAAGGCAGCAGAGCGCGCAGGATATCGAGGTAGATGCGCGGCAGGACCTCGAGCTCCTCCAGCGCGATGTGCTCGTTCAGCTTGTGGATGCTCGCGTTCACCGGCCCGAGCTCGATGATCTCCGGGCAGATCTCGATGATGAAGCGCGCATCCGAGGTTCCGCCGGTGGTGGAAAGCTCGGCCGAGCGGCCGGTGTGCTTCTTCCCCGCCGCCATCGCCGTCTGCGCGAGCGTGCCGCGCTTGCTGAGGAAAGGCCTCGCGCCGAGCGTCCAGCGGACCGCGTAATCGAGCCCGTGCTTCTTCAGGACCGACTCCACCTTGCTCTTGAGCGCAGCCTCCGTGCTCTCGGTCGAGAAGCGGAAGTTGAACTCGACCTCGGCCGTGCCCGGGATGATGTTGGCCGCGCCGGTCCCGGCGCGCAGGTTCGACACCTGCCAGGTCGTGGGCGGGAAGTCCTCGTTGCCCTTGTCCCACTGCATCTTGGCGAGCTCGGCGAGCGCCGGGGCGAGCTCGTGCACCGGGTTGCGCGCGAGGTGCGGGTACGCCACGTGGCCTTGAATTCCCCGCACCGTGAGCGCTCCCGAAAGCGATCCGCGCCGGCCGTTCTTCAGCATGTCGCCGAGCGCGTCGACCGAGGTGGGCTCGCCGACGATGCAGTAGTCGATGCGCTCGTTGCGCGCTTTGAGCGCCGCGACGACCCGCACGGTGCCGTCCACCGCCGGCCCTTCCTCGTCCGAGGTGAGGAGAAGCGCGATCGAGCCGGAATGCCGCGGTCTTTCCTGCACGAACCTCTCCGCCGCGACCACGAAGGCCGCGATCGACGACTTCATGTCGGCGGCGCCGCGGCCGAAAAGCTTGCCGTCGCGGATCGTCGGCACGAAGGGATCAGAGTGCCACTCGTGGAGCGGGCCGGTCGGCACGACGTCGGTATGCCCCGCGAAGCACACCACCGGGTGCCCGGCGCCGCGCCGCGCCCAGAGGTTCGCCACCGCGCCGAACTGCATCGGCTCGCACCGGAACCCGGCGCGCGCGAGCCGCCGGGCGATGAGCTCCTGGCAGCCCCCGTCTTCCGGGGTCACGGACTTGCGGGCGATGAGCTCCTTGACGAGCTCCAGAGCCGCAGGCTCTGCGCCCCCGGCCTCAGGCATTCACATCGATCTTGAAGTTCCCGAACGACGCTCCGTCGCCGGAGGAGAGCAGGCCGCTCTTCTCCGTCTTCTTGTCCGCCTTCTTGTCCTCGACCGGCTTGGTCGCCGGCTGCGGCACCGACTGCCCGGTGATCTCGCCGGCGGTCGCCTGGTTGATGAGCCACAGCATGTTGGTGGCCGAGTCGGCGTTCGCCATCGCCTCTTCCTGCGTGATCTTGCCGTCCATGAACAGCTTGAACAGCGACTGCTCGAAGGTCTGCGAGCCCGGCGACATGCTCTTCTCCAGCGCCTCCTTGATCTCGGTGATCTCGCCTTTCTCGATCAGCTCGGCGATGTGGCGCGTGTTGAGCAGCACTTCGACCGCCGGAACCCGGGTGCCCGTCTTCGTGCGCACCAGGCGCAGCGAGATCACCGACGAAAGCGCCGCGGCCAGGTCGAGCAACAGCGCCGGCCGGTTTTCCAGCGGGTAGAAGTTGATGATCCGGTTCATGGCATGGTAGCTGTTGTTCGCGTGCAGCGTGGCGAGGCACAGGTGCCCCGACTGCGCGTAGGCGAGCGCCATCGCCATGGTCGGCTTGTCGCGGATCTCGCCGATCAGGATGCAGTCGGGCGCCTGGCGCAGGGCGTTCCTGAGGCCGATCTCGAACTCCTTCGTGTCGGTGCCGACCTCGCGCTGGTTGACGATCGATTTCTTGTTCTGGAAGATGAATTCGACCGGGTCCTCCAGCGTGAGGATGTGGCCGGTCTTGCGCTCGTTGCGGAAGTCGAGCATCGAGGCGAGCGAGGTCGACTTGCCCGAGCCGGTCGCGCCGACCATGAGGATCAGGCCGCGCTTCTGCATGATGACTTCCTTCAGCACCTCGGGCAGGCCGAGCGTGTCGATGGCGGGAATCGTGGCCGGGATGTAGCGCACCACCACCGACGGCGAGCCCTTCTGGCGGAACGCGCTGATGCGGAAGGTGCCCACGCCGGCGAGGTTGTAGGCGGTGTTGAGCTCCATCTCGTCCTCGAACTCGCGGATCTGGCGCTCGTTCAGCACCTCGTACAGGAGCTGCTGCACCGTCTCGGTGGTCATGGTGGTCTGGTTCACCGGCATGGCGATGCCGTTGATCTTGATGTTGATCGGCGCCCCGACCGAGACGAAGATGTCCGAGGCCTTCTTGTCGGCCATGATCTGGAACAACCGCTTCATCGCAGACATCGTGCAGCCCTCCCGAGCTTGTTCCCGCTAGTTTAATCCCCCCTGAGCAGCTCGTTCAGGCTGGTCTTGGCGCGGGTCTTGGCATCAACTCTTTTTACAATCACCGCACAGTACAGGCTGTATTTGCCGTCCGGCGAGGGCAAAGTGCCCGAAACCACGACCGACCCTGCCGGCACGCGTCCATAGAGGATGCGGCCGCTCGCGCGGTCGAGGATGCGCGTGCTCTGCCCGAGGTACACGCCCATGGAGAGCACGCTGTTTTCCTCGACGATCACGCCTTCCACCACTTCCGAGCGCGCGCCGATGAAGCAGTTGTCCTCGATGATCAC
Organism: Burkholderiales bacterium; assembly: GCA_035454645.1. Classification (GTDB taxonomy): domain Bacteria; phylum Pseudomonadota; class Gammaproteobacteria; order Burkholderiales; family SG8-39; genus SCGC-AG-212-J23. The sequence continues at coordinate 2,502 of DATIGR010000030.1, read as the reverse complement.
CGGGTTGGCCTGCACCGGCTCGAGCACGCCGCCGATGCCGACGCCCCCCGAAAGATGGACGTTCTTCCCGATCTGCGCGCACGAGCCGACCGTGGCCCAGGTATCGACCATGGTGCCTTCGTCCACGTACGCGCCGATGTTCACGAACGAGGGCATCAGCACCACGTTGCTTGCGATGTAGGCCCCGCGGCGAGCGGCGGCAGGAGGGACGACGCGAAAACCGCAGCTCTGAAAATCAAACGACTCGAACTTCGACGGCACCTTGTCGTAGTACCTGCCGTCGATGACCCGGTTGTCCTGCAGGCGGAAGGAAAGCAGCACCGCTTTCTTGAGCCACTGGTGCGTGATCCATTCGCCGCCCACCTTTTCGGCGACGCGCAGTTTTCCGCTGTCGAGCCCGGCGATCGCCTCTTCCACGGCATCGCGCAGTTCCTTGGTGGGCTGGAGGGAGGCGCGGGCTTCCCAGGCCGCTTCGATCGTTTCGCGGCTGCTCACAGGCGGCCGATCAATTGCGCAACGCTTTGCATGGCTTGCACGCACTCCTCGAGGGGGGCGACCAGGGCGATGCGCACGTGGTTCGCCCCGGGATTCCTCCCGTTCACCCCGCGGCCCAGGTAGCTGCCCGGCAGCACGAGCACATTGTATTCATGGTGCAGGCGGCGCACGAACTCGGTGTCGTCGATCGGCGTCGGCAGCCAGACATAGAAGCCGCCGTCGGGCCGGCGCGCCTCGACCAGGGGCAGCACCGCGTCGAACTTCGCGGCGTACCGGCGGCGATTCTCGCGCACGTGCTCCTCGTCGTTCCAGGCGGCGATCGACGCCTTCTGCACCGCCAGGCTCATGGCCGAGCCGTGGTAGGTGCGATAGAGGAGGAAGCTCTTCAGGAGCGCGGCGTCGCCGGCGACGAAGCCGGAGCGCATGCCCGGCGCGTTGGAGCGCTTCGACAGGCTGGAGAACACGACCAGCCGCCTATAGTCTTTTCGATCTAATTGAAATGCGGCTTCCAGTGCGCCGAGCGGGGCCTTGTCGGAGTAGATCTCGGAATAGCACTCGTCGGAGGCGACGACGAAGCCGTGCCGGTCGGAAAGGTCGAACAGCGCCTGCCACTCGCCGAGGCTCATCACATCGCCGCTCGGGTTCGCCGGAGAGCAGGCGTAAACGAGCTGCACGCCGCTCCAGCTTTCCGGCTGGCCGTAGACCGGGGTCGCCCCCGCGAGCAGGGCGGCGCCTTCATAGATCTGATAGAAGGGGTTCGGACAGACCACCTTGCAGCCCGGGGTCGGGTCGAGGACGGCCTGGGCAAAAGCGAACAGCGCCTCGCGCGAGCCGTTGACCGGCAAAACCTGCGTGGCGGGATCGGGCGCCGGAATGCGGTAGCGCCGCCCGAGCCAGCCCGAGATCACCGCGCGCAGCTCCGGCGTGCCCGCGGTCGCCGGATAGGTGGCGAGCCCGTCGAGCGCGCCGGCGAGCGCATCCTTGATCAGGCGCGGGGTCGGGTGCTTCGGCTCTCCGATGGAGAGGTTGATCCCCGCCGGCTTTCCGCCGATGAGCGCGCGCAGCCGCTCGAAGGGGTAGGGGTTAAGTTTCCCTAGAAGCGGATTCACCGCGCCAGCCCTTCTTGCGGTGCTCGGCAATGACGCTCGTATGGATTCCGCCGCGCACGTTGAAGCGCGCCTCGAGCTTCATGTAGCGCGGCTTCGTCGCCCGCACGAGGTCGTCGAGGATCCGGTTGGTCACCGCTTCGTGGAACGCCCCCTCGTCGCGGTAGGACCAGATGTAGAGCTTGAGCGACTTCAGCTCCACGCACAGCCGGTCGGGCACGTAATCGAGCACCAGCGTCGCGAAATCCGGCTGGCCGGTTTTCGGGCACAGGCAGGTGAACTCCGGGATCTCCATGTGGATCCGGTAGTCGCGCTCGCGCGCCGGATTGGCGAAGGTCTCTAGCCGTTTGCTCGGTCGGGAAGGCACGACAAAAACCCGGCGGACTGAAAGCGCGGCGATGTTATCATTTTTTGCGTGCGGCTCACTCAAATAAAGCTGGCCGGATTCAAGTCCTTCGTCGATCCCACCTCGATCCACATCCCGGGCGAACTCGTGGGCGTGGTCGGGCCGAACGGCTGCGGCAAGTCGAACGTGATCGACGCGGTGCGCTGGGTGCTCGGCGAGAGCCGCGCCTCCGCCCTGCGCGGCGACTCGATGCAGGACGTGATCTTCAACGGCTCGGTCAACCGCAAGCCGATGGCGCGGGCTGCGGTCGAGCTGATGTTCGACAATTCGCAGGGCCGCGCCGCCGGGCAGTGGTCGCAGTACGCCGAGATCTCGGTGCGCCGCGTCCTGCAGCGCGACGGCGAATCGAGTTACTACATCAACGGCACGCACGTGCGCCGGCGCGACATCACCGACATGTTCCTCGGCACGGGCCTCGGCCCGCGCGCCTACGCCATCATCGAGCAGGGCATGATCTCGCGCGTGATCGAGGCCAAGCCCGAGGAGCTGCGCGTG
>DATIGR010000029.1:0-9961 GCA_035454645.1 Burkholderiales bacterium | reverse complement strand
GCGAGCCAGGCGGACATGGAGACGCATTACGCGAGCTACTTCCCGAGCTTCATCGAGCGCGGCATCGGCGCCGAGCTGCTCGACCCCGAGCTCGCCCGGTTCGACCTGAATCGCCTGGGGAAGGCCCTGAAAGCCGGGCGCGACCTGCAGTTCGGCTACCTCGGCCTGCAGACGCTCTACGACCGCTACTTCCTGCACAGCGGCGGGCGCCGGATCGAGCTGCCGCAGGCCTTCTTCATGCGCGTCGCGATGGGGCTCGCGCTCAAGGAGAAAGACCGGGAAGCACGGGCGATCGAGTTCTACGACGTGCTGTCCTCGTTCGACTTCATGAGCTCGACGCCGACGCTGTTCAATTCCGGCACGCTGCGCTCGCAGCTTTCGAGCTGCTACCTGACCACGGTGTCGGACGACCTCGAGGGCATCTACGAGGCGATCAAGGAGAACGCGCTGCTCGCGAAGTACGCCGGCGGCCTCGGCAACGACTGGACCCCGGTGCGCGCGCTCGGCTCGCACATCAAGGGCACCAACGGGAGATCGCAGGGCGTCGTGCCGTTCCTCAAGGTGGTGAACGACACCGCGGTGGCGGTGAACCAGGGCGGCAAGCGGAAGGGCGCGGTGTGCTCCTACCTCGAGGTGTGGCACCTCGACATCGAGGAGTTTCTCGAGCTGCGCAAGAACACCGGCGACGACCGGCGGCGCACGCACGACATGAACACCGCCAACTGGATCCCCGATCTGTTCATGAAGCGCGTGATGGAGGGTGCGGAGTGGACGCTGTTCAGCCCCTCGGACGTGCGCGACCTGCACGACAAGTTCGGCCGCAGCTTCGAGGAAGCCTACCTGCGCTACGAGGACAAGGCGGCGCGCGGCGAGCTCAAGCTCTACAAGAAGGTCCCGGCGCTGCAGCTGTGGCGCAAGATGCTGTCGATGCTGTTCGAGACCGGGCATCCCTGGATCACGTTCAAGGACCCGTGCAACCTGAGGAGCCCGCAGCAGCACGCGGGCGTCGTGCACAGCTCCAACCTCTGCACCGAGATCACGCTCAACACCTCCGCGGACGAGATCGCGGTGTGCAACCTGGGCTCGATCAACCTGGTCGCACACCTCGTGGGGGGGCCGTCCGGCTTTGAACTGGATTTCTCAAAAATAAAAAGAACAATTTCCACGGCGATGCGGATGCTGGACAACGTCATCGACATCAACTACTACGCTGTCGACAAGGCGAGGAACAGCAATCGGCGTCACCGTCCGGTGGGCCTGGGCATCATGGGATTCCAGGACTGCCTGCAGCGCCTGCGCGTGCCCTACGCCTCGGAGGCGGCGGTCGAGTTCGCCGATCGCTCGATGGAGATGGTGGCGTACGCGGCGTACTGGGCCTCCACCGAGCTCGCCGAGGAGCGCGGCCGCTACGCCTCGTTCCCGGGGTCGCTGTGGGACCGCGGCGTCCTGCCGCAGGACACGCTCGACATCCTGTCGGCCGAGCGCGGCGGCTACGTCGAGCTCGACCGCTCCGCCCGGCTCGACTGGGACGCATTGCGCGCGCGCATCCGGCAGCACGGGATGCGCAACTCCAACTGCCTGGCGATCGCGCCCACCGCGACGATCGCGAACATCGTGGGCGTGTCGGCGTCGATCGAGCCCACCTACCAGAACCTGTTCGTGAAATCGAACCTTTCGGGCGAGTTCACGGTGGTCAACGACTACCTGGTCGCCGACCTGAAGCGCGCCGGGCTGTGGGACGAGGTGATGATCGCCGACCTCAAGTACTTCGACGGCAACCTCGCGCGCATCGACCGCGTGCCCGCCGAGCTGCGCCGGCTCTACGCCACCGCGTTCGAGATCGAGCCGAAGTGGCTGGTCGAGTGCGCCGCGCGGCGCCAGAAGTGGATCGACCAGTCGCAGTCGCTCAACATCTACATGGCGGGCGCCTCGGGCAAGAGGCTGGACGAGACCTACAAGCTCGCCTGGATCCGGGGCCTGAAGACCACCTACTACCTGCGGGCGCTCGGCGCGACGCACGCCGAGAAGTCGACCGTCAAGACCGGCGAGCTGAACGCCGTTCCGGCCGAAGCGAGCGAGGCGCCGAAGATGTGCGCGATCGACAAGCCCGACTGCGAAGCGTGTCAGTGAAGATTCGCTTTGCCAAGTACGACTTCGACGGGCCGTACGCCGCCGCACGCTGGACCCCGCCGTCGCACGGCGGGATCTTCGCCGTCATGGTGTACGACCCCGCCTACAACCCGCTGCCCTACCGCGTGGTCTATTTCGGGCAGGCGCACGACTTGTCGAACCGCGGGCTGCTGCGGGCGCATCCCAAGTACGCCGACTGGGTTGCGGCCGCCGGAGGCGCGCGCGGACTTCATGTCGCCACGTACGGCATGCCGGGTTCCACCGAAATGACACGGCTGGCGGTGGAGACTCACCTGATTCATCACTACCAGCCGGAATGCAACGAGCCCTTCACCGGCGCGGCACCCGCGGTGAAGAAGGCGCTGCGCACCCACAAGTACAACTAAAACCGCCATGCTCACGTTCGAAAAAACCTTTTCCCTGCCGGCGAGCGGCGCACCCGCGGCAGGCAAGGGCGCGCCGCTCGCCCCGCCCGCGAACGAGGCGTTCCGCCGCGTCACGGTGGACGACAAGCGCGTCATCAACTCCAAGGCCGACCTCAACCAGCTCGTGCCCTTCAAGTACAAGTGGGCCTGGGAGAAATACCTCGCCGCCTGCGCGAACCACTGGATGCCGCAGGAGATCAACATGAGCCGGGACATCGGACTGTGGAAGGACCCGGCCGGGCTGACCGAGGACGAGCGCCGCATCGTGAAGCGCAACCTCGGCTTCTTCGTGACCGCCGACTCGCTCGCCGCGAACAACATCGTCCTCGGCACCTACCGGCACATCACGGCGCCCGAGTGCCGCCAGTACCTGCTGCGCCAGGCGTTCGAGGAGGCGATCCATACCCACGCCTACCAGTACATCGTCGAGAGCCTCGACCTCGACGAGGCCGAGATCTTCAACGCCTACCACGAGATCGCGTCGATCCGGGAGAAGGACGAGTTCCTGATCCCGTTCATCGACACCCTGACCGACCCGGCGTTCACGACCGGCACCCCGGAAAGCGATCAGAAGCTCCTGAAGAGCCTGATCGTGTTCTCCTGCCTGATGGAAGGCCTGTTCTTCTACGTCGGCTTCGTCCAGATCCTTTCGCTCGGCCGCCAGAACAAGATGACCGGGGCCGCCGAGCAGTACATGTACATCCTGCGCGACGAGTCCATGCACTGCAATTTCGGCATCGATCTGGTCAATCAGATCAAGCTGGAGAACCCGCATCTGTGGAGCCCGGCGTTCCGCGACGAGCTGCAAGCCCTGTTCCGGCGCGCGGTGGACCTCGAGTACCGCTACGCCGAGGACACCATGCCGCGCGGCGTGCTCGGGCTGAACGCGCCGATGTTCAAGGAGTACCTGCGCTTCATCGCCAACCGGCGCTGCCAGCAGATCGGCCTCGACACGCTGTACCCGGGGGCGGCCAACCCGTTTCCGTGGATGAGCGAGATGATCGACCTGAAGAAGGAGCGCAATTTCTTCGAAACCCGGGTGATCGAGTACCAGACCGGGGGCGCGCTCAGCTGGGATTGACCATTCGAGGGTAGAGGGGGAGCAACATGCTTGAGGAGCTGGATACGATGCGGATCACTGCCTGCAAGGCGGAAGAAGACTATAAGCTGTGGCTGCGCTTCGAGGACGGCCTGGAAGGCCGCGTGTTCCTCGGCAACCTGCTCGAGATCGGCGCCTTCCAGCTGTGGCGCGACGTGCGCGAGTTCGAGAAGGTGAGCGTGGACCCGGAGACGGCGACGGTGACGTGGGAGGGAGGCATTCGCCTCGACGCCGATATTCTTTATCATGACGTGAAGGCGAATCAGATTCAGCGCGCCGGCGGCGAAGAGCCGCCGGCGGTTGGATAGCCCGGGCCCGGCCCGGGTTCGTTTGTTCAACAACCTTTAAGGAGATCGAGAATGGCGAAGAAAAAAGCGAAAAAAGGCGGCAAGAAAAAGAAAAAGAAGAAAGCATCAAAAAAGAAGAAGAAGTCGTTGAGACTAGCGGGTAAGAAAAAGGCGGCCCGCAAGAAGAAACCCGCCAAGAAGAAGAAAAAGGCGATGGAAGCCGCCTCACCGGCCAGCTCCGCGGAAACGGCGGCGCCAGCAACGCCGTCGACCGCTGCGACTCCCGGCGCGAGAACCGCGCTGAATCCAGCGGCCGCGTGGCCGTTCCCCACCGGCTCCCGGCCGTAAACCGGAGAGGCCGCGGGGGCGGGGCGGAGGCGCAAGCCTCCGCCGGCCCCGAAGCTCAGCGGACCGGCTTGGTCATTCGACCCAAGAACGGAGACTTAGGCCGGTCCGCGAGGCTTCCTGAAGCACCCTGCTCCCAGGGTGGTCCGCTTCGGGAACGCCATCTTACCCGGGCATATTTCACGCAACCAACATGAAAAATGTTGTGGAAGCCCCCGATTGGACTAGGCTTTTTGAGCTAGTCCTTGAGTACCACAAGTGATTGACTATTAAGATTAAAATAGCCTAAGATACTGCTTCGCTGCATTGCAGCAAAGGCGCTTCCGGGTGAACTCCGGACAGGGCAAACTTCACGACCGCAAGGCGGGGAGGTTCGAGATGACCGCAAGAGCCATGACGCAGCATGTTTCATCCGCGCTGAACGCGCTCAAGCAGCTGCTCGCCCTCGTCGGGGTGGCGGCAATCTTCGCCTTCCTGCTCTCCGGCCACCGGGCGCCGGTGGAAAAAGTCCTGCCCTTGGTCGTCATTGATCAGCTGATCGAGGCACCCGCCCCCGTCGAGGGGCCGATCCAGGTGAGCGTCGCCGAGGTGGCGCTCAATCGCGAGCAGCAGGTCGTGGCGGAGTTCATCGCCAAGCGCTACCGGGTCGCCGAAGACGCGGCCGGCGAGTTCGTCGCCGTCGCCTACAGGGCGGGGGCCCGGTTCTCGCTCGACCCGCTGCTCATCCTCGCGGTGATGGCGATCGAGTCGCGCTACAACCCGGTCGCGGAGAGCGTCATGGGCGCGCGCGGGCTGATGCAGGTCATTCCCAAGTACCACCCCGAGAAGCTCGAGCCGCACGGCGGCGAGCAGGCGCTGCTCGAGCCGGAGGTCAACATCCTGATCGGCGCGCAGATCCTGCGCGAATATCACCGCCGCCTGGGCGGGAATACCGAGGCTGCGCTGCAGATGTACAACGGCGCCTTCGACGAGCCCACCTCGCAGTACGCCAACAAGGTGTTCGCGGAGAAGGCGCGCCTCGAGGCGCTGCGGCTCAAGACGCGCAAAAGCGCGCAATCCGCCTAGCCGCCTCCTCGAGCTCCTCCATGCTTCGCGTGTAGGCGAAGCGCACGAAGCGCTCGGTGCCGTTCGCGCCGAAATCGACGCCCGGCGTGGCGGCGACCGCTTCGGCTTCGAGCAAGTCCCTGGCGAAGCGCCGCGCCTCTCGGCCGCAGTCGGCGTAGACGTAGAACGCGCCGCGCGGCTCGGCTGGGATCGCGAGCCCCGCCTTCCTCAGTTGCGGTAGCAGGAAGTCCCTTCTGCGGGCAAACTCGCTTCGCCGCTGTTCCAGAATCGAAAGGCTTTCGGAACCGAAAGCAGAAACGGCGGCATGCTGCGCGGCCGCGGGCGCGCTGATGAAGAGATGCTGCGCGAGCTTCTCGAAGCCGCGCAATGCGGCCGCGGGCAGCACCACCCATCCCAGGCGCCAGCCGGTCATGCAGAAGTACTTCGAGAAGCTGTTGATCAGCACCACCTCGCCGGGCAGGCCGAACGCGGTCCAGGGCTCGATGCCGTACACCAGGCCCTGGTAGATCTCGTCCACGAGCAGCACCCCGCCACGCTGCGCAATGAATTGCGCAATTCGTTCCAACTCGAAGCGACTGATCAATGTACCCGTCGGGTTCGACGGGGAGCCGAGAAGAAGCCCCTTGGTGCGCGCGCCCCACGCGGCGCGCACCATGTCGAGCGTGGGCTGGAAATCGGTCTGCGCCGACACCGGCAGGGTCCTTGCCGCGCCTTCGAACGCGCGCACGAAGTGGCGGTAGCCGGGATAGCCGGGATCGGGCACCAGGATCTCGTCGCCGGCATCGATGTAGAGCGCCGCCACCGTGAGCAGCGCACCCGAGGCGCCCGCGGTGATGGCGATCCTTCCGGGCGCAACCTGCGCACCGAAGCGCGCCGCGTAATGCCCGGAGATCGCCTCGCGCAGGGAAGCGAGGCCGAGCGTCGCGGTGTAGGCGGTACGCCCTTCGCGCATCGCGCGGATGCCGGCCTCGACCACCGGCGCCGGCGCGGTGAAGTCGGGCTCGCCGATCTCCATGTGCACGACGCGGCGGCCGGCGCGCTCGAGCGCCTGCGCGCGCGAGAGCACGTCCATCACCTCGAAGGGCTCGATCTCGGCGGCGCGGCGCGCCGTTAGAGTGGATTTGATGCCGCGCATTATACGGATCGTGTTGCTATAGAATCGTTGCGTGGACGAGCAGCTGAGGCGCAACGCACTCGAATACCACCGGCGCCACCCGCCGGGCAAGCTTTCGGTAGCGCCGACCAAGCAGCTCACCAACCAGCGCGATCTCGCGCTCGCGTATTCACCGGGCGTCGCGGCGGCGTGCGAGGAGATCGAGCGCGACCCGGCGCAGGCTGTGCACTACACCGCGCGCGCCAACCTGATCGCGGTGGTCACCAACGGCACCGCGGTGCTGGGCCTCGGCGCCATCGGCCCGCTCGCCGCGAAGCCGGTGATGGAGGGCAAGTCGGTGCTGTTCAAGAAGTTCGCCGGCATCGACTGCTACGACATCGAGATCGAGGAGCGCGACCCGCAGAAGCTGGTCGACATCGTCGCGGCGCTCGAGCCGACGTTCGGCGCGATCAACCTCGAGGACATCAAGGCGCCCGAGTGCTTCGTGGTCGAGCGCGCGCTGCGCAAGCGCATGAAGATCCCGGTGTTCCACGACGACCAGCACGGCACCGCCATCACCGTGGCGGCCGCGATCGCGAATGGCTTGCGGGTTGTAAGAAAGGAACTGCAAGACGTAAGGCTCGTGACCTCGGGCGCCGGCGCGGCGGCGCTCGCCTGCCTCGATCTGCTGGTGCACATGGGGCTGCCGGCTGCCAACATCACCGTCACCGACATCAAGGGCGTGGTGTACAAGGGCCGGCGGGAGGAGATGGATCCCGACAAGGAGCGCTACGCCAAGGAAACCCGCGCCCGCACGCTGGACGAAGTGATCGCCGGCGCCGACGTGTTCCTCGGCCTGTCGGCGGGCGGCGTGCTCAAGCCCGCCATGGTGAAGAAGATGGCCGAGCGCCCGCTCATCCTTGCGCTCGCCAATCCGGAGCCGGAGATCGCGCCGGACCTCGCGCGCGAAGCGCGCCCTGACTGCGTGATCGCCACCGGGCGCTCGGACTTCCCGAACCAGGTGAACAACGTTCTGTGCTTCCCGTTCATCTTCCGCGGCGCGCTCGACGTCGGCGCGACCACCATCAACACCGAGATGGAGCTCGCCGCGGTCAAGGCGATCGCGGAGCTCGCGCAGGCCGAGACCTCCGAGCAGGTCGCGCTCGCCTACGGCATCGAAACCATCAGCTTCGGCCCGGAGTACATCATCCCCAAGCCGTTCGACCCCCGGCTCATCGCGCGCGTTGCGCCGGCGGTGGCGCAGGCGGCGATGGACTCGGGCGTCGCGACGCGCCCGCTCGAGAGCCTCGATGCGTACCGTGCGTCGCTCAACCGCTTCGTCTACCACTCGGGCGTGATCATGCAGCCCCTCTTCGGCGCGGCGAAGAAGCAGCCGCGCCGGGTGGTGTATGCCGAGGGCGAGGACGAGCGCGTGCTGCGCGCCGCCCAGATCGTGGTCGACGAGGGGCTCGCGCGGCCGACCCTGGTCGGCCGGCCGCAGGTGATCGAGAGCCGCCTCGAGCGGCTCGGCCTGCGCGTGCGTCCCGGGAAGGAATTCGAGCTCGTCAACCCCGAGTCCGATCCGCGCTACCGCGAGTACTGGACCACCTACCAGCAGCTGAGCGAGCGCAGGGGAGTCACGCCGGACTACGCGCGCGTCGAGATGCGCCGCCACAACACCCTGATCGGCGCCATGCTGATGCACAAGGGCGAAGCCGACGGCATGCTGTGCGGCACCTTCGGCATGCACGCCGAGCACCTGCGCTACGTCGACCAGGTGATCGGGCTGCGCGCCGGGGTGCGGCACTACGCCGCGATGAACGCCTTGATGCTCGCCGAGACCAATGTCTTCATCTGCGATACCTACGTCGCCGAGGACCCCGACGCCGAGCACCTCGCCGAGATGACGCTGCTCGCCGCGGAGGAGGTGAAGCGCTTCGGCATCGCACCGAAGGTGGCGCTGCTGTCGGCGTCGAATTTCGGCTCGGCGCAGATCGCCTCGTCGCGCAAGATGCAGCGCGCGCTCGAGCTGATCCGCGGCCTCGCCCCCGAGCTCGAGATCGACGGCGAGATGCACGGCGACGCCGCGCTCTCCGAGGAGATCCGCCTGCGCGTATTCCCGCGCACGCGGCTGCGCGGCACGGCGAACCTGCTGGTGATGCCGACCCTCGACGCGGCCAACATCGCCTTCAACCTGCTCAAGACCGCCGCCGGCGGCGGGGTCACGGTCGGTCCGATGCTGCTCGGCACCGCGCGGCCGGTGCACATCCTGACGCCGTCGGCGACCGTGCGCCGCATCGTGAACATGACCGCGCTCGTCGTGGCCGACGTGAACGCACCCCGCGGCCAGGAGCAGAACCTCTTTTAGTGGACACGGCAGCGAACGTGGCCCCCTTCCCCGCGGGGGGGGTGCGCGCGCGCGCCGGCCTGGTGCTCACCGGCGGCGGGGCGCGCGCGGCCTACCAGGTGGGCGTGGTGAAGGCGGTGCGCGACATCCTGGGCAGCCCGACCCGCAACCCCTTCCCCATCCTGTGCGGCACCTCGGCCGGAGCGATCAATGTCGCCACGCTCGCGGTGTTCGCCGACGACTTCTCGCGCGGCGTCGGCAGCCTGCTCGAAGTGTGGGAGCACATGCGCTGCGAGCACATCTACCGTACCGACGCGTGGAACATCATGCGCGCCGGGGCGCGCTGGCTCGCCGCCATGATGCTGCTCTCGCGCCACAACCCGATCTCGCTCCTCGATAACGCGCCGCTGCGCGCGATGCTCGGGAAGAACCTCGACTTCGACCGCATCCAGGTCCACATCGACTCGGGCGCGCTGTACGCGGTGTGCGTCACGGCGTCGGGCTACACCTCGGGCCAGAGCGTCTCGTTCTTCCAGGGCGTGAGCGGCCTCCCGGGCTGGGAGCGCAACCAGCGCATCGGCGCCGCGGTCGGCATCAAGCTCGACTACCTGCTCGCGTCGGCGGCGCTGCCGTTCATTTTCCCGGCGGTGAAGGTGCACCGCGAATACTTCGGCGACGGCTCGATGCGCCAGATCGCGCCGGTCAGCCCGGCGCTGCACCTCGGCGCCGACCGGGTGCTGATCGTGGGCACCGGCCGCCAGACGACCGACGACGCGCGCGCGCGCTCGAACACCTACCCCTCGCTCGCGCAGGTCGCGGGCCATGCGCTGAACAGCATCTTCCTCGACACGCTGATGGTGGACATCGAGCGCCTGGAGCGCATCAACCGCACGGTCAAGCTCATCCCGCCGGAGCGGCTCGCCGAGGCGAACATCCACCTGCGCGCGGTCAAGGTGCTCTTCATCGCACCCTCGCAGCCGCTCGAGCGCATCGCCTCGCGCTTCATCCACGAGCTGCCGAGCACGGTGCGCTTCGTGCTGCGGCCGACCGGCGCCCTCAACCGCTCGGGATCGAACCTGGCGAGCTACCTGCTGTTCGAGGAGTCGTTCTGCCGCGCGCTTATCGATCTGGGCTACAAGGACACCGCCGCCCGGGAAGCCGAAGTGCGAG
>DATIGR010000028.1:0-4680 GCA_035454645.1 Burkholderiales bacterium | reverse complement strand
ACGTACGTGAAAACTGAATTGTGGCCCTGACCCCGAATTCTGTTTGCAGCCCTGACCCCGAATTCCGGCGAAGCTGATGCGCAGGCTTTACCTGCGTATTTACTTCGCAGTGCTCGCGAGTCTCGCCGTGTTCGCGCTCGCCGCCGCGGCGCTGTGGCACGCCGTGGTCGAGCCGCGCGGCGGAGACGAGGTGGCGGCGCTCATGGCGCGCAATGTGCTGCCGCCCGCGGGCGCTCCGGGGGCGGAGCAGCAGGCGGCGCTCGAGCGGCTCGGGCGCGACGTGCGCGCGGACCTGTCGCTCTTTTCGAGCGATGGAGCGCGCCTGGGATCTGTGGGAAGGCCGCTGCCGGCGCCCGAGCGCAGCGGCTGGCAGGGCGGCCGCGGCGGCCCGCAGTGGGCGGTGCAGCTGCCCGACGGCCGCTGGCTCGCCGCGCGAGCGCCGCATCCCCGGCGCGGCCCGGCGTTCGGCCTCTTCGCTCTCGCGCTGATTCTGATCGCGGTCGGCGTGGGCGCCTACCCGGTGGTGCGTCGCCTCACCCAGCGTGTCGAGCGGCTGCAGCACGGCGTCGAGGCGCTCGGCGCCGGCGACCTGTCGGCACGAGTCAAGGTCGAAGGCAGGGACGAAGTCGCGCGGCTGGCCGAGAGCTTCAACCGCGCGGCGGCGCGCATCGAGGAGCTGGTGGCCGCGCACAAGACGCTGCTTGCCAACGCGTCGCACGAGCTGCGCACGCCGCTCGCCCGCATCCGCATGGCGCTCGAGCTCGGCAAGGACAGGCGCGAAGTAGAGCAGGACATCGCCGAGCTCGACGCGCTGATCGACGAGGTGCTGCTCGCGAGCCGCCTGGACGCCGTCGCTTCCCTGGAAATCACCGAAGAGGTCGACCTGCTCGCCCTGGCGGCGGAGGAGGCGGCGCGCTACGACGTCGAGGCGCAGGGCGAGCCCTTCGTCCTGCGCGGCGACCCGCGGCTGCTGCGCCGCATGATCCGCAATCTGCTCGAGAACGCGCGCCGCCACGGCGCGCCGCCGGTCGAGCTGCGCGTGAAGCGCGGAGAAATCCGCCTGTGCGACGCCGGCCCCGGGGTTCCGGAGGCCGAGCGCGAGCGGGTCTTCGAGCCCTTCTATTCGAAGCGCGGCGTCGGGCTCGGCCTCGCGCTGGTGCGCCAGATCGCGCGCCGCCACGGCGGCGAGGCGCGCTGCGAGGGCAGCTGCTTTTACGTAACTTTACCTGCCGGATAAGCAGCGCTTACCGGCGGCGCCGAGACTCTCCTTCGTGCCCAAGCCCGCTTCCGATCTCGAGCGGTATCTGGCCGGCGAATTCGCCGAAGGGCAGGACGCATTGCCGCTGGTGGTCGTCCTGGCGGCGACCCTCCTGCTCGCGCTCGCCCCAGTGCTCGCCTGGATGCTCCTAGGCCACTAGCCGCTTGAGCTGGCGGCGCGAGACGTGGCTGGTAAGCCGCTCGGTGAGATTGCGCCGCACGGCGTTGAAGTCGGACGCGGAGACCTCGCGCGGGCGGCCGAGGGAGATGCGGTTGTCGCTCTCGATGCGCCCGGGGCCGGCGGTCATGACCACCACGCGGTCGGAGAGCAGCGTCGCTTCCTCCACCGAGTGGGTGACGAAGAGGATGGTGACCTGCGTGCGCGCCCAGATCTCGAGCAGCTCGTCCTGCAGCTGCTCGCGCGTGAGCGCGTCGAGCGCGCCGAAGGGCTCGTCCATCAGGAGGACGCTCGCCTCGTTGGCGAGCACGCGCGCGATCGCCACGCGCTGCTTCATGCCCCCGGAAAGCTGGTAGGGATAGCGGTCGGCGAATTTCGCCAGCCCCACCATCTCGAGGTACTTGGCCGCGATGTCCTTTGTGTCCTTCAAGCCCTTTTGTCTGGGTCCGAAGGCGATGTTGTCGCGCACCGTCATCCAGGGGAAAAGCGCGTAGTCCTGGAACACCATGCCGCGGTCGCTGCCCGGGCCCGAGATCGGCGCGTCGTACACCCGCACGTCGCCCGAGCTCGGTCGCTCGAAGCCGGCAACGATCCGCAGGAGCGTCGACTTGCCGCAGCCCGAGGCGCCGATCAGGCACACGAACTCGCCCTTCGCTACGTCGAGGCTCACGTGACGCAGCGCCTCCACGCGCTCCTCGCCGACCTGGAAGGTCTTGCTCACATCCTTCACCGAGAGGAACACCCTAGCCATGATGCTGCGGGCTCCAGCGCAGGACCCAGTTGTTGAGCGCGACGATCAGCCGGTCGCACAAGAACCCGGCGACGCCGATCACGATCATGCCGGTGATGACGAGGTCGGCGCGCGAGAGCGTGCGCCCGTCCATGATCACCGAGCCGAGGCCGGTCGGCACCCCGGTCATCTCGCCGACCACGATCAGGATCCAGGCGAAGCCGTGGCCGAGGCGCAGCCCGGTGAAGATGCTCGGCAGCGCCGCCGGCAGCACCACCTGGCGGAACAGGCGCGCGCCGTCGCAGCCGAGCATGTTCGCCGCCTCGAACAGGCGCGGGTCCACCGAGCGCACGCCGAAGATCGTGTTGAGCAGGATCGGGTAGAACGCGCCCAGGAACACGAGGAAGATCGCCGAGCGCGGGCCGAGGCCGAAGAACACCATCGACAGCGGCAGCCACGCGGTGACCGGGATCGGGCGCAGCAGCGACAGCGTCGGGTCGAGCAGCTGGCGGAACAGCGGCACCTTCCCGATCGCGAGGCCGAGCGGGACACCCACCGCGACCGCGAGCAGGAAGCCGCCGTAGACGCGCTGCATCGAGGCGAGGAGGTGGGTGACGATCGTGCCGCTGAAGGCGTCGCCGTAGACCCCGCCGAAGGCGAAGTCCCACATCATCACCCCGACCATGTACGGCGTCGGCACGAGCTTGGTGCCCGAGGACACCACCGCGCCGTGCCAGAGGACGACGAGCGCCAGCGGAAAGCCGGCGCCGAGCGCCACCGCCTTGGCTTTTTCGATCACATGAATTTCGTCGTGATGGCGCGATCCAGGTTCGGCAGCTCGCGGATCTGCTTCTTCTCGTACATGAGCTGGGCGTAGGCCTTGGCGCGCTGGATGAACTCGTCGTCGATCCTCCAGGTGAGCTCGACGTTGGGCGCCGCGAGCTCGATCGACTTCCTCTGCTGGCCGAGCTTCTGCATCGCCATCTCGACCATCGCGCCGCGGTTCGCCATCGCGTAATCGGTGGCTTTCTTGTGGATCTCCATCATCATCTTCACGCGCGCCGGGTTCTTCTCGATCGTCTCGGCCTTCACGCCCCAGATCATGTTCAGCGTGCCGATCGCGGTGCTGTAGGGGTACTCGACCACCTTTCCGACGCCGTTCGCGAGGCTGATGCCCGGCCCGGGCTCGGCGCCGACGTAGGCATCGATGTCGCCGCGCGCGAGCGCGGGCGCCATGTCGCTGAAGGGTAGGCGCACGTGCTGAATGTCCTTGATCGTCATGCCCTCGGCCTTCAGCCGCTCGAGGATCACCACCTCCTGCGTCGAGCCGGGCCAGATCGCGACGCGCTTGCCCTTGAGGTCCTGGATCGACTTGATGTCGGACTTGGCGCCGGCCATCACCGCCATGCCGCGGTTGCACTGCGCGGCGAAGATGACGAGCGGCTCGCCGGCGGCGATGCCGAGCATCGCGGCGGCGATGCCGAAGGTGCCGAAGTCCACCGAGCCGGTGAGCACCGCGTTCTTGCCGTCGGTCGGGCTCTCGAAGGGTACGACCTCGATCGTGTAGCCCGCCGGGGTGAACTTGTCGTAGAAATAGGGCGTGATGCTGTGGATCAGCTTGAGCGCCCCGACCTTGATGACCTGGTCCTGCGCTTGGGCCGCGGGAACCAGTGCGGCAAGAGCGACTGCGGCAACTGCGATGAAGCTATTCATGGCGATGCCTCCCGTGTTGTTGTGCCGAGGCCTGCGCAAGGCCCGTGCCATGGCAAAAACGGGGGAATCGCGGAAAAAGCGCACCGGCGCGGTGCGAACGGGAGCTATTGCGCGAGCCTGCGCACCAGCGCGGTGAGTACGCCGTGCGGCGAGGCCAGCTCCTCCAGGATCGTGAAGTGATTCTTGCCCGGGACGGCTAACAGAGCAGTGTTCTTCAGTCTTCTTCCATACTCGTCCGACTGCCGGCAGAGCTCGGGAAGCTCGTCTGCGCCATAGGCGATGAACAGCCGTTTGTCCGTGGGGCCCGGGCTATTGCGCCTTGCCTCGTCCTCGTCCAAGCGCAGCTTGTCGTTGATGTAGCACAGCCGCATCGGCTCGAGGTCGTAGATCCCGCTGATCGCGAGGCCGCCCGTGACCGCGGGATGGCTCATCGCCATCGCGGTGAGGTGCCCGCCCGCGGACCATCCCGACACGAACAGCTTCTCGCGATCGCCCCCGAGCATGGGAATGCTCTCTCGCAGCCAGCTCAGGGAAGCCTGGATCTCGGCGACGATGCCGTCGAGGCGCTTCTGCGGCGCGAGCGTGTAGCCGACGAGCGCGACGTTGAAGCCCCAGGCGAGCGGCCCCTCGGCGATGAAGGAAAAGATCTCCTTCGAGCGGTTCTGCCAGTAGCCGCCGTGGATGAAGGCGAGGACGGGTCCGTCGCGCCGCGCGGCGAAGTAGTCGATGCGGTTGCGCTCCCCGGGCCCGTAACCCAGGTCCATGCCTTCGGGGTGCCTCGCGCGCAGTCGCGCGCTGCGCG
>DATIGR010000027.1:0-9415 GCA_035454645.1 Burkholderiales bacterium | reverse complement strand
GGCCTCGGCGAGCGCCGAGCCGCAGTCGAAGCACCAGTTCACCGGCTTCAGGCCGCGGTAGACGTAGCCCTTCTCGAGCAGCCGGCCGAGGACGCGGATCTCCTCGGCCTCGGCGCGCGGCGCCATGGTGGTGTACGGGTGATCCCAGTCGCCGAGCACCCCGAGGCGCTGGAAGTCCTTCTTCTGGCGCTCGATCTGCTCCAGGGCGAACGCGCGGCACAGCCGCAGCGTCTCCTCGGTCGGCAGGTTCTTGCCGTGCTTCTTCTCGATCTGCACCTCGATCGGCATGCCGTGGCAGTCCCAGCCGGGAACGTAAGGCGCGTCGAACCCCGCCAGCGTCTTCGACTTCACCACCATGTCCTTCAGGATCTTGTTCACCGCGGTGCCGATGTGGATGTCGCCGTTCGCGTACGGCGGCCCGTCGTGCAGCACGAAGCGCGGGCGGCCCTTGGCCACGGCGCGCAGCCGGCGGTAGACGCCCTTCTCCTGCCACTGCTTCACCCATTGCGGCTCGCGCCGGGCGAGGTCGCCGCGCATCGGGAACGGCGTTTCCGGGAGGTTCAGCGTGTCCTTGTAGTCAGCCATGGCTCAGAAAGAATTCGCGCGCCTGCCTCGCGTCGCGCGCGATCGCGGCCTGCAGCGCGGGAAGGCCGTCGTACTTCTCCTCGTCGCGCAGCTTCTTCAGGAAGCGCACGCGCAGATGCTCGCCGTAGAGATCGGCATCATCGTGGTCGAACAAGTGCACCTCGAGCAGCGGAATTTCCACCGGGTTGATGGTCGGGCGCCTGCCGATGCTCGCCACCCCGTGGCCGTAGCGGTCGACCTCGACGACGAAGATGCCGGCGAGCGGCGGCGCACGCCGCAGCACGATGTTGGCGGTCGGGAAGCCCAGGCCGCGGCCGAGCTTCGCGCCGTGCGCGACGCGGCCGCTGATGGTGTACGGGTGACCGAGCAGGCGCTCGGCCTCGGCGAGCTCGGCCGCGTTCAGCGCGGCGCGCACCGCGGAGCTCGATACGCGCCTGCCCTCGAACAGCACGTCGGGCATCGCCTCGAGCGCAAAGCCGCGGTCCTGCAGCGTCGCGAAGTCCCCGGCGCGCCGGGCGCCGAAGCGGAAATCGCGCCCCACCAGCAGCCACTGCACTCCCAGCCCGCGCACCAGCACCTCGTCGATGAAGCGCTCGGCGGTCATGGCGGCGAAGCGCGCGTCGAAGCGCGCCACGTGCACATGCTCGACCCCGGCCTGCGCCATCAGCTCGAGCTTGTCGCGCAGCCGGGTGATGCGCGCCGGCGCCGAGTCGGGGGCGAAGAATTCCCGGGGATGCGGCTCGAAGGTGAGGACGCAAGAGGTGAGCTTCGCGGCGCGCGCCTTGGCGCTGACCCGATCGATGAGCGTGCGATGCCCCCGGTGCACGCCGTCGAAGTTGCCGATCGTCGCCGCACACCGGCCCCGGGCGCGCTGCAAAGAGCCGTGCGTGACGACCATGGACTCGGTTAAAACGCTGAATTATAGTGTCTTTATGAAAAACATCGAAGAGCAGATGAGCTTCTACGCGGCCTACCACCAGGACGGCCGCAACAAGGCGACGCACTTCGTCGGCGTACCCGTGATCATGCTCTCGCTCTTCATCCCGCTCGCGTGGATCCGCCTGTTTGAAATCAATGGCATCGTCCTGACCGGAGCGATGCTGTTCGCCGCGGTGGTGCTGGTCTACTACTTCCTCCTGGACGTGCCGCTCGCGCTCGCGATGCTCGCCGTGACTGCGGCTCTGGTCTTCATCGGGCAGAAGATCGCCGACCTCGGAACGCTGCAGGGCTGGGCCTGGTTCGCGGTGCTTTTCGTCGGCGGCTGGATCCTGCAGCTCGTCGGCCATGTGTTCGAGGGCCGCAAGCCTGCGCTCGCGGATAACCTGTTCCAGATCTTCGTCGCGCCGATCTTCCTGGCGGCGGAGGTTTTTTTCGCCCTCGGCTACAAGCCTGAATTACACAAACGAATCCTTCAGTTAAGCCGTGCGCAGAGCGCCGAGAGCTCCATCAGCCGGGAGCGCACCTCGTCGAGGTCGGGGGCGTCGGGCTCGCGCTCGGCGTAGTCGCTCAGGTCCTTGAGCGCCGCCCGGTAGCATTCCAGGCGCTGGTAGACGAAGCCGCGGTCGCGCAGCTCGGCGCTCGCATCCGGGGTGACGAGCAGCATCCGGTTCAGCACGTCGAGCATGCGCTCGGGCCTGTCGCTCTCGTGGTAGATCGCCTTCAGGTTGCGCAGCACCCGGGTCAGGATCTGGCGGTGGGTGGCCGGCTCGAGGAACTGGTCGAGCGGCAGCTCGGAGGCCGGCAGGTCGTCGGCGACGCCGTCCGGGATCACGCGCTTGACGCGGCTGCGCAGCTCGTCCTCGGACTGCGGCGCGCCGCCGGCGAACGGATCGAGCACGAGCATGCCGCCGCGCAGCGGCAGGCGCACCAGGAAGTGCCCGGGGAACGACACCCCCTCGAGCGGCAGGCCGATGCGCCGGCCGAGCTCCATGTACAGGATCGACATCGTGATGGGGATCCCGGTCTTGCGCTCGATGACCTCGTTCAGGTAGCTGTTGCGCGGATCGTAATAGTCCTCGGTGTTGCCCCAGTAGCCGAGGTCGTCGTACAGGAACTGGTTGAGCGCCATGACGCGCTCCTCGGCGCCTCCGCTCTGCGGCAGGCGCGCGCGCAGGCGCGTCGCCATGCGCTCGATCTCGCCCAGGTAGCGCTCGACGTCGAGCTCGGGGTAGGCATCCTGCGCGATCAGCAGGCACGCGCGCGCGAGATCGATGCGCGCGTCCTCGCCGGCGATCAGGCGGGCGAACGGCTCGAGCGGCGCGCCCATCACTCGGCCGCGCGGCGCGAGAAGTCGCGCGGGCGCAACCCGAAAGCGAGCAGGCAGCCGGCGTAGGCCGCGGCGCCGAGCAGCACCAGGCCGAGCACCGCGGGCACCTTGTGCTGCCAGGGCGCGCCCAGCCACCACGACGCCTCGCCCATCGAGGTGAAAAGAGCCACCGCCATGAAAGCCACCGAGGCGAGCACCTTCAGCAGGAACACCGCCCAGCCCGGCTGCGGCAGGTAGATGCTTTGCCTTCTCAGAAATAAATACAGCAGCAATGCGTTCAGGCAGGCTCCCAGGCCGATGGCGAGCGCGAGCCCGGCGTGCGCGAGCGGACCGATGAGGGCGAGGTTCATGAGCTGTGTCGCCACCAGCGTGACGACGCCTATCTTGACCGGAGTCACCACGTTCTGTCTCGCATAAAAGCCCGGCGCGAGAATCTTCACCAGGATCATGCCGACCAGCCCCACGCTGTAGGCGACGAGCGCCTGGCGCGTCATCCAGGCATCCTCGGGGCCGAAGCGGCCGTACTGGAACAGCATCGCGATCAGGGGCAATGCGAGGATCGCGAGCGCCGCGGCCGCCGGCACCGCGAGCAGCACCGTGACCCGCAGCCCCCAGTCGAGCAGCCGGCTGTATTCGGCGGCATTCGCGGCGGCGTGGTACCTGGAGAGGCTCGGCAGCAGGATCGTGCCGACCGCGACCCCGAGCACGCCCGCCGGCAGCTCCATCAGCCGGTCGGCGTAATACAGCCACGACACGCTCCCGCTCTGCAGGAACGAAGCGAAGATCTGGTTGAAAACCAGCGAGATCTGGCTGACCGAGACGCCGAACGCCGCAGGCAGCATGAGCAGCAGCACCCGGCGCAGGCCCGGATGCGAGAAGTCGATCCGCCAGCGCGGCAGCAGCCCGAGCTTCGCGAGGAACGGGACCTGGAAGGCAAGCTGCAGCACGCCGCCGGCGCACACCGCCCAGGCGAGCACCATCACCGGCGGATCGAAATGCCGCGCGAAGAACGCGGCACCCACGATGAAGGAGACATTCAGCAGCGCCGGCGTGATCGCCGGGACCGAGAAGCGGTTCCAGGTATTGAGGATGCCGGCGGACAGCGATACCAGCGAGATGAAGAGGATGTAGGGAAACGTGACGCGCAGCAACGATACCGTCAGAGCAAACGGCTTTTGCGGATCGAGCGCGAATCCGGGCGCGGTGAGGTACACGAGGAGCGGCGCGGCCGCGACGCCGAGCGCGGCGGTAACCGCCAATACCAGGAACAACAACGTCGAAACCGCGTCGATCAGGCGCCGGGCTTCGCGCTCGTCCTTGTGCTTGTGCTCGGCGAGAAGCGGCACGAAAGCCTGCGAGAAAGCGCCCTCGGCGAACAGGCGGCGCAGCAGGTTCGGAAGCTTGAAAGCGACGAAGAATGCGTCGGTCACGGCCTCGGCGCCGAACACGCGCGCGATGAAGAAATCGCGCACGTAGCCCAGGACGCGGCTCACCATGGTCAGGCTGCTGACGGTGGCGAGAATGCGCAGCAGGTTCATGCTAGAATTTTTTCAATGGCAAACATCAAATCCGCCCGGAAGCGCGCGAAGCAGGCGCTCGTGCGCCGCGACCACAACATGAGGCTGCGCACCGAGGTGCGCACCGCGATCAAGAACGTGAAGAAGGCGCTCGCCGCCGGCAACAAGGAGCAGGCCGCGAGCACGCTGCGCGAGTCGCAGCGCGCGATCGACCGCATCGTGGCGAAGGGCGTCCTGCACCGCAACGCCGGCGACCGTCACAAGAGCCGCCTGGCGCACGCGCTGAAGGCGATGAAGTAGTCCACGGCTAGGCCGCATCCCCGACACGCTGCATTTCCGGCGAAGGCCTCGGGCATGCGCGATTATAAGTAACGGCGCCTGATGCCCAAGCCCGCGAGCCGCATCCTCGTCATCAACGACGAGCATCTGGTGCTGCGCGAGTTCGTCAAGGGCCTGAACGCCGCGGCGCGCACGCTCGACAACCCGCTCGGCATCGGCTTCACCGGCGTCACCACCGCCAAGGAAGCGCTCCAGCTGATCGAGGCCGACGGCAACCTGCAGGCCGTCCTCGTGGACGACACGCTGTACACGCTGGGTTCCAATTCAAAGAAGAAGCTGCAGATGTCGGCGCTCGAGCTGGTGCAGCGCATCACGCGCTTCCGGCCCGAGCTCGATGTGTACATCGTGATCGCGCAGGAGAAGGAGGACGACATCGTCGACGCGCTCTTCGCCGAGTCGGTCGACGGCTATTTTTACCGCGAGGAGCGCGACTACCGCGGCATGTACCGCATCCTCAACGCGCAGATCCAGGAGCGCGCGCGCACCCCGTTCTACGACCAGCTCAAGAACTACGTGTGGATGGCGAAGGACCAGTGGCACACCCCCGGGCACTCGTCGGGCGAGTCGCTGCGCGGCAGCCCCTGGGTCAACGACTTCTACGAGTTCATGGGCGAGCACGTGTTCGACGCCGACCTCTCGGTGTCGGTGCCGATGCTCGATTCGCTGATGGACCCGAAAGGCGTGATCGGCGAGGCGCAGGCGATGGCGGCCAAGGCCTTCGGCGGGCGGCGCACCTTCTTCGCCACCAACGGCACCTCCACCGCGAACAAGGTCATCTTCCAGACGCTGCTCGCGCCGGGCGAGAAGCTGCTCCTCGACCGCAGCTGCCACAAGAGCGTGCACCACGGCGTGGTGCTCTCGGGCGCGCACCCGGTGTACCTCGACTCGGCGCTCAACAAGAAATACGGGCTCTACGGCCCCGTGCCGAAGGCCGTGCTGCTGAGCTCGATCAAGAAGCATTCGGATGCCCAGGCGCTGATCCTCACCTCCTGCACCTACGACGGCCTGCGCTACGACCTCGCGCCGATCATCGAGGCGGCGCACCAGCGCGGCATCAAGGTGATCATCGACGAGGCCTGGTACGGCTTCGCGCGCTTCCACCCGCGCTTCCGGCCGACCGGGCTCGAGGCGGGCGCGGACTACGTCACGCAGTCGACCCACAAAGTGCTGTCGGCGTTCTCGCAGGCCTCGATGATCCACGTGAACGACCCGGACTTCCGCGAGCACCTGTTCCGCGAGAACTTCAACATGCACACCTCCACCAGCCCGCAGTACGGGCTGATCGCGAGCCTCGACGTCGCGCGCAAGCAGGCGGTGATGGAGGGCTACAAGCTGCTCGCGCGCACTCTCGACCTCGCGCACGAGGTCAGGAACCTCATCAACTCCACCGGCGTGTTCCGCGTGCTCGAGCTCGAGGACCTGCTGCCCGACGCGGTGCGCCACGACGGCATCAGGCTCGACCCCACCAAGGTCACGATCGACATCTCGGGCTGCGGCTACACGGTGGAAGACCTGCAGAAGGCGCTGTTCGAGCGCTTCAACATCCAGGTCGAGAAGTCGACCTTCAATACGTTGACGTTGCTGTTGACGATCGGAACCACCCGCTCCAAGGTCTCGCGGCTCTACGACGCTCTGATGCGCATCGCGCGCGAGGGACACGCGCCGCGGCGGCTGGTGCAAACCCCGGAGATCCCCGCTTTCACGAAGCTGCGCTTCCTGCCCAGAGACGCCTACTACTGCGGCGGCGAGCTGGTGCAGGTGTTCGACGAGCGCGAGCGCGTCAACCGGCGCCTCGCCGGGCGCGTCGCCGCCGACCAGATCGTGCCCTACCCGCCCGGCATCCCGGTGCTCGTGCCGGGCCAGCTCATCACGCGCGCGATCGTCGATTATCTCGGCGCCCTGCTTCACTCGCACAAGCGCATGGAGATGCACGGCGTGGTGCACGAGGGCTACGTGCCGTGCATCCGCGTGCTCAAGAGCGCCGAAGAACGCTCGCTACACCGCCTGTCTTAGCCGGGCGTGGTAGGCGCTCACGGGGTCGCCCACCCGGGCGTGCAGCGCCTGGAATGTCGCGCTCGCGCGCGCCACGTCACCCGCCCGCATGGCGTCGTACGCGGCGCGATATTCGTCCAGCCAGTCGGTCGTCGCGTAGCGCCCCTCGGGAATCAGCTCGTACAGCCGTACCGGCCGCGCGCGGCCGCGCACCTGCACGCGGTCGACCTCGCGCGTGGCGCGGAACTCGTCGCGCACGCGCTTGTAGGTGCTGTCGCTCACCAGGATGCTGGTGCCGTAGGTCTTGGTGAGCGTCTCGATGCGCGAGGCGAGGTTCACGGCGTCGCCCACCACCGTGTAGTTGAAGCGGCTGGCCGAGCCCATGTTGCCGACCACCATCGGGCCGGTATTGATGCCGATGCCGATGTCGACGGAGGGCTTTCCCTCCTTGCGCCACCGCTCCTGCAGCGCGCGCAGCGCGCTCACCATGCCGAGCGCAGCCCGGCACGCGAGCTTCGGATGCTCGGGCTCGGAAAGCGGCGCGCCGAACACCGCCATGACCGCGTCGCCGATGTACTTGTCGAGCGACCCGCGCTGGCGGAACACCTCCTGCGTCATGGCGGTGAAGTATTCGTTCATCAGCTTGACCAGATCCTCCGGCTCCATGTCCTCCGACAGCGTGGTGAAGCCGCGGATGTCGGAAAACAGCACTGTCAGCTCGCGCTTCTCTCCTCCGAGCCGCAGCCTCCCGGCGTCGGCGACCAGGTCCTCGACCACGGCGGGCGGCACGTAATGCTGGAACGCGCGCTTGAGGTAGCGCTTCTCGGAGAAGGTGAAGAAATACTCGACCAGGGTATCGCTCGCGAACAGCACCCCGGCGAGCAGCGTCGGGTAGACAAGGTTCAGCCACAGCCCCGCGCTCTCGAACAGGTAGATCGCCAGGACCAGGTAGCCGCCCAGCAACGCGGCAGCCAGCACGCCCCCGCCGGCGACGCCGAGGCGCGGCAGCAGCGCGATCAGCACGAGCGCCATCAGCGCCATCGCCGCGGTGTCGACGAACATCATCCACTCGGGCCGCTGCAGCGCGTCGCCCTGCAGCAGGCTCTCGATGATGCTGGCCCGTACCTCGACGCCGGGCAGCGTGGCCCCGAACGGCGTGACCCGCACATCGCCGATGCCCGTGGCCGTATTGCCGACGAGCACGACGCGGTCGCGCAGCAGCGCCGGATCGACGCGCTCCTCCAGAATGTCGACGATGGACACGGTGTCGAAGCTGCGCGGCGGGCGATGGCGGATGAGCAGCCGGCCGTCCTCGTCGAGCGGGATATGGCGCTCGCCGAGCCGGACCGCCGCGATCCCGTAGGGAACGACTTCGAGCGAAGGCGCTTCCTGCCCCAGATAGGCGCGCACCACCTGGAGGTCGAACGCCGGGAAATAGCGCCCCTCGAAGCGGCGCACGAGCGGAGCGCGGCGCACCACGCCGTCACCGTCGGGAGGCACATCGATGTGCCCGGCGTACAGCGCGCCGCTTTGCAGCTCCAGGATGTTGACGAGGACGCCGAGCGGCTCGTCCATCAGCAAGGTCGGCTCCCCCTTCCCGCTGAAGCGCACGTCGGCCATGGCCTGCGGCGCGATCGCCAGCCGGGCGGCCGCGAGCGTGGTGGGCCCGAGGTGGCGCACCTCCTCCGGGCGATCCACGAACACCGTGCCGAGGACGACCTTGCTCGTCGCGCGGATGGCCCGGGCGAACTGTGCGTCGGCACGCGCCGACTCGCGCTCGGGAAAGAACAGATCGAAGGCGATCACTTTCGCGCCCTGCCGGTCGAGCTTCTCGGCCAGCGCCGCGAGCAGGGTTCGGCTCCACGGCCAGCGGCCGAGGCGCGCAAGGCTCGCCTCGTCGATCGCGGCAATCGTCACGAAGCGTGAGGGCGCGCTCGGCGCCGCGCGCAGGCGCATGTCGTAGGTCTTGCGCTCGATCTGGCCGAGCAGCGGCAGGCCGTAGCCGCGCTCGTCCGCCAAAAAAAGTGCAATAACACCCAGTGCCGCGGTGATTCCTACGACTCTGGCGATGCGCCTGGGTGCTAGAATTTTCACGTGAAGTCAGGCGCTCAGGGGCGCCTAGGGGAGAAGTCGGTCGCCATGCTTTCGGGATATTCTAGGGAGATATCCGCGGCATCGGCGCTTGCGCTCGCCTGCGCGCTCTGCGCGGCGGGCACGCCGGCGGCGGCGCAGCCGCCGGAAGTCCAGTTCGTGCGCGCCTGGCAGCCCGCCGAGCGCAGCCTCAACCTTTCGGAGCTGAGCGGGTTCGCGCTCGCGCCCGACGGCACCGCGTTCGTGCTCGAGCGCGACCGCGGCGCGCTGTGGCGCATCGCCCCCGACGGCGCGACCTCGGTCGAGCTCGCCGGCAAGGACAAGCCGTTCGAAGCCCGCAAGATGGGCGGCGTGGCGTGGATGGGCGCCGGGCGGCTGGCGGCGGCGAACACGCGCAACGACCTGCTCGCGATCGTCGATACGCAGGGCAAGGCCGAGCGCGTGTTTGCCACGAGCGGCCGCGGCGACGGCGAGCTCTACAATCCCGAGGGGCTCGCGTTCTCGGCGCACCGGCGGCTCTACGTCGCCGACCAGGGCAACAACCGCGTCGCGGTGTACTCGGAATTCGGCGTCTTCCTGCACTCGATCGGCGCCGGCAAGGACCCCGCAGCCGCGCTCGCCGAGC
>DATIGR010000026.1:0-5790 GCA_035454645.1 Burkholderiales bacterium | reverse complement strand
CTCGCCCTCTATCTGCACGAATGTGCCGTTGGTGCTCTTGTCGGCGAGCACGAAGTGGTTGTGGCGCCGCTGGATGGTGCAGTGATGGCGCGAGGCGTGCTCGTCCTCGATCACGAGCTTGCAGGCCGGGTCGCGCCCGATCGTCACCGCCTCGACGATGCGCCGGAAAACGAGCTTGTGGCCGCGGTACAGGAGCTTGAGCTTGGCGCGCGAGGGCTCGGAAGCGGCGTCGAACGGGTAGAACGTGGCGGGCTCGTCGGCGCGCCACACGATCTCGCAGAGCGAGATCTCCTCCGGCATGCCCTTGAGCTGCACCGAGTACAGGCGCCGGATCGACGAGCGGTAGATCGAGTCGACGCCCTCCGCGGTGTCGGCGTCGAGCAGGATCTGGCCACGCGCCGCCTGCTCGACCAGGCGCGCCGCCAGGTTGACCGTGTCGCCGAAGACGTCGGCCTCGTTCTGGATCACCGGGCCGAAATGGAACCCGATGCCGAGGCCCAGCCGGGTGCCGTTCACCGCCGCCGGGAACTGGCCCGCCGCGACCTGCAGCGCGATCGCGGCGCGCGCCGCGGAGTCGGCGCTGTCGGCGAGGAGCAGAAGCCTGCCGCCGATGCGCTTCACCACGCGCGCCCGCGCCGCCGTGGCCGCCTTCCCGAGATGCTCGACGCAGGCCGAGATCGCCTCGTGCGCGGCGTCCGCGTCCTTCGCGTGCGCGTAAAGCTCCGCCGCGCCGATCAGCTCGGCGAAGATGACGGCTGTATCCCTCCCCGCTTCCATGGGTCTCCCGAGCCATAACGATAAGTCCAACTACACCCATCCCAGAGTGCGAAAACGCACGTAAAGCTCCCGACAGGCCCAGGCATCGGTCGCGGCGTACGCGACCTGCTGCGGCGTGAGGCGCGGCCGCGCCCAGTTCGAGGTCTTGGTGCCTTTCGGTACGCGAAAGCCGAGGAAAATTGCCGCGAGGCTGCGCACGCCGGTCTGCTTCATGCCGTGGCGCGCCGCCGCGGCGCCGAGATCGACCGTGGACTTCTCCGCGAACTCGATCACCTTCTTTAACGCTTTCAGGTCGTCGGCGAGGCCGACGCCCGCCTTGACGATCGGCTCGGCCGCGAGCACCTCGGCCACCGCCGCCGCGACCTCGCGGTGGCGCACCTGGAACAGGTACACCGCGCGCGCGGTGGCGAGCTGCGCGAGGCTCGGCGGGTAGCTCTCGCCCGGCCTGAAGGCGGGCCGCGTCTCGGTATCGAAGCCGATCACCGTCTCCTCGCGGATCCCGGCGAGCGCCCTGGCCGCCTCCTCGGCCGTGGCCACGACGTGCACCTCGCCCTGCCAGCGCCGGACCGGCAGCGCGTTGATTTCGTCTCGTGAAATGGAGCGGGGTTGCCCTGACATGGATCAAGAGTAGTTGTAACGGGGATTGACTGCTGCGCGCGCCGCGCCTAGATTGAACGCGAGCCCGTAAAGGGCCGCCAGCCAGTAGCAGCGGCAGCAGCAATGGGATTCCCGGCCACCTGTCGGGATACCTGGCCCGAGCGGACTTGCCGCGGCCTCGCGGTCGCGAGCTGAACGAGGCGCCCAGCTAGGCGCCGCCCGAGAGTTCGGGCACCCCCAGGCCCCGCCTCAGTGCGGGGCCTTTCATTATGGGATCAGGGCTGGAATTCTGTTTCAGCGTAAGCTGAAACGAATTCCGGCCCTGACCCCGAATTTTCAGTGGCTAAAAAAAGGTACCGCCACAACGTCTACGTCATCGAGCTCGACCCGGCGATCTACAACCTCGCCCGCTTCCGGCGCTCGAACCCCGAGCACGACATCACCAAGCCGTGCGTCTACGTCGGCTGCACCGGACTCACGCCCGAAGAGCGCTTCGCCAAGCACAAGGCCGGCATCCGCTCGAGCCGCTACGTCCAGCGCTTCGGAATGCGCCTGCTGCCCAAGCTCTACGCCTGGGCGAACCCGATGCCGTACGATGCGGCGCGCGAGATGGAAGTCGAGCTCGCCATTTCCCTGCGCGAGCAGGGCTACGCCGTCTGGCAGGGATGATTGGGGTCAGACCCCGACTTTACCGACTTTAGGAGGTGCTAAGTGATCCACGTCATCGCGGTCATCACCGCGAAGCCCGGCAAGCGCGAAGAAGTCCTAGGGCACTTCCGAGCCAACGTTCCCGCGGTCCGCGCCGAAAAGGGGTGCATCGAATACGGCGCCGCGGTCGACGCCGACCCGGCGCTCCCGGTCCAGACGAAGTACGGCCCCGACTCCTTCGTCGTGGTCGAGAAATGGGAGAGCATGGACGCCCTCCGGGCGCATGCCGCGGCTCCGCATATGGCGGCTTATGGCGCGAAGACCAAGGACCTGCTCGCGAGCCGGGTGATTCACATCCTCAGCCCAACCTGAAAAAGGGTCCTGACCCCTTTTTCACGAAAAGGGTCCTGACCCCTTTTTCGTCCTATCCCAGGCTCTTCGCCCACTCCTGCCCGCTAGCGCGGTAGTAATCCACCGTGCTCGCGTACGCCATCCTGTTCTCGACGCCGTTCGCCATCCTGCGGAACGCCGCCGCCACCGCCCTGCGCTGCTGATTCCGGGTGCTCGTCTTCATGGTTTCCTCCTGTGGTTAAGGTGGAAGCCATGCTAGGCGGCGACGGTATCCAGCCTATTTCGGCTTCGCCTCGCTTTGTTGCCGGCTGGTTTCCAGGATCTCGGCCCAGACGCCGGCGCGCGGATAAATGCTCGCCACGAAGTCGCTGAACGCGCGCACCTTGGCGGTGAGGTAGCGGCTGCCGGGATAGACCACGTTAACCGCCGGCCCGGGCGCCGCGAGCCCGAGGAGCAGCGGCCTGAGGGCGCCCGCTCGCAGCGCGTCGATCGCCAGCACGTCGGAGACCTGCGCGATGCCCACGCCCTGCACGGCGGCCGCCGCCGCGCCCTCGAGCGAGGTGACGCCGAGCCCGCCGCGCGGCGTGAACGCGATCTGCTCGCTCCCGCGCCGGAAGCACCAGTCGACGGTGCGCCCGCTCGAGGGCGAGATGAAGCGGATGCACCGGTGGCGCGCGAGCTCCTCCACGCTTTGCGGCGCGCCGTGCGCGGCGAGGTACGAGGGCGAAGCGCAGGTGACCCAGTACACCTCCGAGATCGGCCGCGCGACGAGCGCCGAATCGTCGGCGAGCGGCACCGCGCGCACCGCGCAGTCGATGCCCTCCTCGACGAGATTCACCGCGCGGTCGGTGATTACGAGCTCGAGCTCGAGCTGCGGATGGCGTTCGAGGAAGCCGGGCAGCGCGGGAAGGAACTGCTGGTGGATGAACGCGTTCGGGATGCTCGCGCGCAGCCGCCCGCGCGGCGAACGCCGCGCGCCGGAGAGCGCGTCCTCGGTCTCGGCGAGATCGCCGAGCATGCGCACGCAGCCCTCGTAGAAGGCGCGGCCTTCGTCCGTGAGCGAGAGCCGCCGCGTGGTGCGGTGGAGGAGCCGCACGCCGAGCCTGTTCTCGAGCTGCGCGACCGCGGCGGTCGCGCTCGGGCGCGCGATGTCGAGGTCCTCGGCGGCGCGCGCAAAGGAGCTCTGCTCTACCACCCTCGCGAACACCCGCATGCAGAAGAGCTGGTCCATGGATTATTAGCTCCCTCTTAACAATCAATTCTCCACAGGGGGCTTTATTTGGCAAGAGGCGACCAATAGAGTGCCGCGCATGCGTCTTCTCCTTCTCCTCGGGCTTGCCGCCAACGCTCTGGCGGCGCCGCCGCTACCGCCGGACCTTGCGGCGACTGGCCTCGGGGAGCCGGGGACGATCGCCTTCACGCCGCGCTACGCCCTCTGGTCGGACGGCTCGGCGAAGCGCCGGTGGCTGCGCCTGCCGCCCGGGACCTCGATCGACAGGTCGAACCCGGACGCCTGGGACTTCCCGCGCGGCACCAAGGCGTGGAAGGAATTCAGCCGCGGCGGCCGGCGCATCGAGACGCGCCTCATCGAGCGCCTCGCCGACGGCTCGTGGCGCTTCGCGGCCTACCAGTGGAACGAGGAGGGCACGCGGGCGGCGCTCGCGCCCGAGGGCGGCGTAGCGGCGCTCTCGATTCCCGCGCGCGCCGACTGCCTCGCGTGCCACGAAGGCGCGGCGGTGCCGATCCTCGGTTACAGCGCGGTGCAGCTCGAAGCGAAGCTCGCCGGGCCCGCGCTCGGCTACCTGCACGCGAACTGCGGCCACTGCCACAACGATTCCGGCCCGCTCGCCGAGGTCGGGCTCGCGCTCGCGCAGCGCGCCGGCGCGCCGCTCGAGAGCGCCGCGCGCGCCGCGCGCACCGCGCTCGCCCGCAGCGACGATCTGCTGCGCCGCATCCGCTCGACCAGCCCCCACGTGCGCATGCCGCCGCTCGGCGTGAGCGTGGTCGACGCCGAGGGCGTCGCGCTCGTGGAGCAATGGCTATCCCTTCTACGACAAAAGGAGCCCCCGCAATGAAGATCGTGCCCCTGCTGCTTCTCCTCGCCGCCTTCGCCGCGCAAGCCGACGACAGGCTCGCGCGCGGCAAGTACCTCGTCACCGTCGCGGGCTGCAACGACTGCCACACGCCGTGGAAGATGGGCGCGAACGGCCCCGAGCCCGACTACGGCCGCATGCTTTCGGGCCATCCGCAGGACATGGCGCTGCCGCCCGCGCCGAAGCCCGCCGGGCCGTGGGTCGTCGCCGCCGCCGCGACCAACACCGCCTGGTCCGGGCCGTGGGGCGTGAGCTACACCGCCAACCTCACGCCCGACAGGGAGACCGGCCTCGGCAAGTGGACCCAGCGCAACTTCACCGAGACCATCCGCACCGGCCGCCACATGGGCCGCGGCCGGCCGATTCTGCCGCCGATGCCGATCCCCATGTACCGGAACTTCACCGACGCCGACCTCGAGGCGATCTTCGCCTATCTCCAGTCGATCCCGGCGATCCGCAACAAGGTGCCCGAGCCGCTCCCGCCCTCCGCCCTCTGAAGGGCGAAATTTCCCGCCCGAGGGTCAACGGCGTATAGTTCGCACCCGCTAAGGGAGGTTCCATGACAGGGAAGGGAACCGACATTCAGGGTGGCAGCGGCGAGGCCCTCGTCGAGGTCGCCCAGGCGGATGCCCGGGAGAATGCCCTCAAGGTCGAGATCGCCCGGAGGATCAATCGCATCCTCATCGAGCGCTCGCTCGCGCAGGCCCGCGCGGCCCGCATGCTCGGCCTGCGGCAGCTGCACGTCTCCGACCTCCAGCGCTATCGCCTCGGCGGCTTTTCCGTCGAGCACCTGATGACCCTCCTCGGCCGGCTCGGCAGGAGCCACGGAAAAATCGGGGTCTGACCCCGACTTTGTCTTCCTGCATGACCCCGCGCTTCACCGTGACCGGCTCGTACCTGGTGCGGCCGATCCTTCGATGACGACGTTGACGCTGCCGTCCCGGATATCCTCCCGCGCGCTGGTCTCCACGACGCGAACATTGACGAAGTAGGCCTCTCGCGGGCCGTCGCCCTGCGACGCGCCCTGCTTGAACAGCGTCTTCATGAACGCATCGACCTCCAGCCAGTTCTTCCGGGGGTGCCTTCCACACGCCGCGCTGCTCGTCGGTCCGGGCGTAGACGCCCGCGCGATGCTGGCCTGCCGGCCGCCGATGGCGAAGAAATGGCCGGCCGCCGAATTCCGCAACCGAATTCCGGCCCTGACCCCGAATTTCAGCCCCGCGCCTTCCTGATCGCCTCCCACACCCGCGGCGCGCTCGCGGGCATGTCGAAGTGGTGGATGCCGACCTCGCGCAGCGCGTCCACCACCGCGTTCATCACCGAG
>DATIGR010000025.1:0-3969 GCA_035454645.1 Burkholderiales bacterium | reverse complement strand
GTCGGCCGGCTCTTCACCCTCGAGCAGATGATCGACGAGCTCGGCTTCCACGCGGTCTTCATCGGCACCGGGGCCGGCTATCCCTCGATGATGGGCATCCCGGGCGAGTCGCTGAACGGCGTGCTGTCGGCAAACGAGCTCCTCACGCGCTGCAACCTGATGCGCGCGCGCGACTTCCCGAGGTTCGACACCCCGCTGCCCGCTGGCAGAAGAGTCGCGGTCATCGGCTCGGGCAACACCGCGATGGACGCGCTGCGCGTGAGCCTGCGCCTCGGCGCCGAGAAAGTGCACTGCATCTACCGGCGCAGCCGCGCCGAGAGCCCGGCGCGCGCCGAAGAGCTGCACCACGCCGAAGAGGAAGGCATCGAGTTCCACTGGCTCACCAACCCGCTCGAGATCCTCGACGATGGCAAGGGCAGCGTGCGCGGCATGCGCTGCATCCGCATGAAGCTCGGCGAGCCCGACGCTTCCGGCCGGCCGCGGCCCGAGCCGGTTCCCGGCAGCGAGTTCGAGTTCGCCGCCGACATGGTGGTGTACGCGATCGGCACCAACGCCAACCCGATCATCGGCCAGACCTCGAGGATCGATCTGAACAAGCGTGGCTACATTCAAACCACGGAAAGTCTCGAAACTTCCCTCGCCGGCGTCTTTGCCGGCGGCGACATCGTCACCGGCGCCGCCACGGTGATTGAGGCCATGGGCGCCGGCCGCAAGGCTGCGGCCAGCATGAAGGCCTACCTGGGTATTTCACAAACCCCGGAAGGGAGAAAACTCTTCGGTATCGATGCCTCGCAGCACAACTACGCGCGATTGCGAGCCGCCTGATGAGCGAACCCATCCTCGCCGCCAAGACCGTCACCGAGATCAAGGAGCACATCGTCGAGGTGATCAGCGACTCGGGCGAGGGCGCGCAGCGCTGCGGCCAGTCGCTCGGCTCGATCGCCGCGCGCATGGGAATCGGCATCTGGACGGTGGAAATCATCCCGGCCGAGATCCGCCCGCCTGCGCGCTCGGTCGCCGGCGCGAGCGGCAACCGGATCCGCCTCGGCGCCGGGCGCGTCACCAACGGCGGCGACCTCACTAACCTCGTGGTCGCGTTCAACGAGCAGGTGCTGCTCGGCCGCGTGCGCGACGGCGAGCTCGCCCCGGGCGCCACCATCCTGCTCGAGAGCATGTGGCGCGACCACCGGGATGAAGCGAT
Source organism: Burkholderiales bacterium (assembly GCA_035454645.1). GTDB lineage: Bacteria > Pseudomonadota > Gammaproteobacteria > Burkholderiales > SG8-39 > SCGC-AG-212-J23. Next base: position 2,768 of record DATIGR010000025.1, on the reverse strand, counting down.
TAGAAAAAGTTACCTCGAGACCCTGCAGCGGCTCTCTGCCGCCCGCTACCACGTCATAGAAATTCCCATGGGGCGGGAATGCAACGCGGTCGTGCCCAACGCGGAAAAGGGCAAGAACATGTTCGCGCTGGGGATGCTGTGCAGCATCTACAGCCTCGAGCTCGCGCTCGCGCGCGAGCAGATCGCGCTCACCTTCGGCAAGAAAGCGCAGGCCGTCGTCGACTCCAACGTCAAGCTGCTCGAGGCGGGCTACCGCTGGGCCGAGGCGAACCTCGGCTTCAAGTACCGCATCCCGGCGCTGCGGCCGAAGGAGCCGCAGGTGGTGGTGAACGGCAACACCGCGCTCGCGCTCGGCGTGCTCGCCTCGGGGATGGAAATCTGCGCGATGTACCCGATCACGCCGGCGACCTCGGCGTCGCACTACCTCTCGGACGTGTTCGAGAAAGTGGGCGGCGTGGTGCACCAGGCCGAGGACGAGATCGCGGCGTGCGCGTTCGCGATCGGCGCCTCCTACGCCGGCAAGTGCACCGTGACGATCACCTCCGGCCCGGGCTATTCGCTCAAGCAGGAGGCGATCGGCCTCGCGGTGATGAGCGAGGTCCCGCTGGTGGTGATCAACGTGCAGCGCGGCGGCCCGAGCACCGGCCAGCCGACCAAGGCCGAGCAGGGCGACCTGATGAGCGCCATCTACGGCAGCCACGGCGACGCGCCCAAGGTGGTGATGGCGGCGAGCACGATCGAGGACTGCTTCTATTCGGTGATCACCGCGCGGCGCATCGCCGAGACCTTCAACATGGTGGTGGTGGTGCTGACGGATGCCAACCTCGCCACCTCGCAGCAGCCCTTCCCGCGCCCGCAGTTCGACCCGGCGTGGATGGCACCGCCCGCGGACCAGAGCGTGGTGCCCGAGGGCCTCAAGCCCTACGACTGGGACGCCGCCACCGGGCTTGCGCGGCGCTTCATCCCGGGGCAGCCGAACGGCATGCACACGGTGACCGGCCTCGCGCACGACCGCGACAGCCATGTCGCCTACGACCCGGAGATCAACGAGGAATCGATCCACTTCAGGAGCCTCAAGCTCGCCGCCCTGCAGCGCACGCTCGAGGCGCCGACGCTTCTCGGCCCGGCGCAGGGCGAGCTGCTGGTGATCGGCTGGGGCAGCACCAAGGGCGCGATCGAGGAAGCGGTGGGATCGCTGCAGCGCGAAGGGCACAAGGTATCTTCGATGCATCTTCGCTTCCTGCAGCCGCTGCCGCCGGGGATCAAGGAAGCGATGGGCGGCTTCAGGAAGGTGATGACGATCGAGGGCAACTGGTCCGACCGGCCGGATGACCAGCTGATCGACGAGACCAACCGCCGCTACTCGGCGCTCGCAACCTTGCTGCGCGCGCGCTATCTCGTGGACGTGGACTGCTGGAGCGAGGTGCGCGGACAGCCGATCAAGCCCGCCACGATCCGCAACGTGCTCCTGAAGAAATGCAATGACTGACATCGCCTGCGTGCTGCGGCTGTACGACGAGAAGTACGAGCTCGAGGACTACCAGGGCGGCGTGCCGCGCTGGTGCTCGGGCTGCGGCGACAACGCCATCCTCGCCTCGGTGCAGCGCCTGTGCCGCGACGAGGGCCTGCGGCCCGAGAAGACGGTGTTCGTCTCGGGGATCGGCTGCTCGAGCCGCTTCCCGCACTACATGCGCACCTACGGATTCCACGGAATTCACGGTCGCGCGTTGCCGGTGGCCGAAGGCGTACGCATGGCCCGCCCGGACCTGCACGTCTTCGTGAACACCGGCGACGGCGACTGCTGCTCGATCGGCGCGGCGCACTGGATCCACGCCGTGCGCTACAACATGCGCATGAGCGTGTTCCTGCACGACAACCAGATCTACGGCCTCACCAAGAAGCAGGCCTCGCCCACCTCGCCGCGCGGCACCAAGAGCAACACCACGCCGCGCGGCAGCGCGCTCGAGGCCCTGAACCCGCTCACCGTCACGCTCGGCGTGCAGAACGTGTCGTTCGTCGCGCAGGCGGTGGACTGGATGCCCGACGTGCTGCACGAGATCGTGCGCGCGGCGTTCCACCACAAGGGCTTCTCGTTCGTGCGCATCATCCAGCGCTGCCCCGAGTGGCTGCCCGACCAGTGGGAGCCCTACATCAAGGACCCGAAGCGCGTCCTGCGCCTCGACAAGAGCGGCCACGACGCCTCCAACCTGCACCGCGCGCGCGAGATCGCCTCGCAGATGGACCCGATCCCGGTCGGCATCCTCTACCGCAACGAGAGCGTGCCCTGCTACGAGGACCTGCGCCGCAGCCCGAAGCTGCGCAGCGCGGACATGGTGCGCGCCGGCCTCGAAGCCGAGCTCGACAAGTTCACCGTGTGGCCCGAGCATGCACGCTGACCTGCAGGCCCAGCTCGCCTTCCATCTCACCGGGCGCAGCCTCCCGCCGATGGAGCCGTTCGAGCTCGTTCCGGCGCTGCTGGCGCGCTACCGCGACCTGGCGGCGCTCCGGTACGACTTTCCCCTGGTGTTGTCCAAGGACGGAGCCGTCCACAGCCTTTCCGCGCTCGTGGACGAAGCGCTCCAGGGCAAGGACGAGAAGACCCGTGCGCAGGCGCTCAAATGCGAGCGGGAGATTCGCAGTTTTTCCTCAAAGATCTGGAATGGACCGATAACCCTGTCAGCCGACGGAGAGCTCGCTGATTGCGATGCGAACCTGCCCGGGCGCCTGGTGGAGCACGTCTGGCGTGCGCTGCAGGAAAAGCGCGCAAC
>DATIGR010000024.1:0-8617 GCA_035454645.1 Burkholderiales bacterium | reverse complement strand
CTGCTCGTCCTCGGCGATGTTGAGGAGGTGCGAGAAGTAGCTGAACGCGCGCACGAGATGCAGCGTCTGCTCGGCGTCGAGCGAGTTCAGCTCGCGCTCGAGCGCGCCGCGGCTGCTGCCTTCGTTCGCCTCGTCCTCCTTGCGGAAGCGCACCGCGGTCTGGCGGATGCGCTCGATGCGCTCGAGCGCCTCCTCGCCCACCTGCTCGCGGATGACCTCGCCCAGCAGCCGCCCGAGCAGGCGGCGGTCTTCGCGCAGCAGTAGTTCCTTTTCTTCCACCGGGCCCAGCGTATCATCGGCTCATGGGAAAGCTCATCGTGGCGATCGTCATCGTCGGCGCCGTGGTCTACGGGTTCCACCGGGGATGGATCCAGGGCTGGATCGGGCCCTGGCTCGGGCGCACGGTCGACAGCGGCATGTCGAGCATGAAGAGCACGCAGCGCGACGCCACGCGGGTGCGGCCGATCGACGCGCCGGAGGAGAAAAAGTAGTAGCATCGGCCGGGGAGCACGAGAGGAGGCTCGGCTGGAAATCCGCGAACGGCTGCGCGCCCTGCCCGCGGGCGCGCTCACTGCGCTGCGCCGCGGGATCGAGAAAGAGAGCCTGCGCGTGCAGGCCGACGGCTCGCTCGCGCTCACGCCGCACCCGGCGAGCCTGGGCTCGGCGCTCACCCACCCGCACATCACCACCGACTTCAGCGAGAGCCAGCTCGAGCTGATCACCGGCGTTCATGCCGACGCCGACGCCTGCCTGCGGGAGCTCACCGAGATCCACCAGGTCGTCGCGCGCGCGATCGGCGGCGAGCTCCTCTGGGCGTCCAGCATGCCGTGCAACCTGCCCGCCGAAGACGCGATCCCGATCGGGCGCTACGGCAGCTCCAACGTCGGGCGCGCGAAGACCGTCTACCGCACGGGGCTTTCGTACCGCTACGGCCGGCGCATGCAGACGATCTCGGGCATCCACTACAACTTCTCGCTGCCCGGGATCGGCAGCGACGGCTACTTCGCGCTGATCCGCAACTTCCGGCGCATTTCCTGGCTGCCGCTGTACCTCTTCGGCGCCTCGCCCGCGACCTGCAGCTCATTCGTCGCAGGTCGCGCGCACGAGCTGAAGGAGCTCGCGCCCGGCACGCTCTACCTGCCGTACGCGACGTCGCTGCGCATGGGACGGCTCGGCTACCAGAGCGATGCGCAGTCGAAGCTGTGCGTGAGCTACAACAGCCTCGCGAGCTACGCCGCGTCGCTGCAGGAAGCGCTCACCGTGCCGTACCCGGCGTACGAGAAGATCGGAATCCGCGACAAGGACTCGTATCGCCAGCTCTCGACGAGCCTGCTGCAGATCGAGAACGAGTTCTACAGCCCGATCCGGCCCAAGCGCCGCATCAAGCCGGGCGAGCGGCCGCTGCGCGCGCTGCGCGAGCGCGGGGTCGAATACGTCGAAGTGCGCCTGATCGACCTCGACCCGTTCAACCCGGTCGGCATCAACGCGCAGACGATGCGCTTGCTCGACATCCTGCTCCTCTACTGCCTGGTGGCGGAGAGCCCGCCCGACAACCCGCAGGAGCTCGCGGCCATCGCGCGCAACAAGCTGCGCGGCGCCCAGGAGGGGCGCAAGCCCGGGCTCAAGCTCGAGCGCCGCGGCGCCCAGGTGCCGCTCGTCGACTGGGGCAAGGACGTGGTGTCGGCGTGCGAGCCGGTTGCCGAAGCCCTCGACCATGCGCGCGGCGGGGCGGCTTACCGGGATGCATTCGATTCGGCGATGAAATGCCTGAACCACCCGGACGAGGTTCCGTCCGCCCGGGTCCTGAACGCCATGGCGCGCAACCACGGCAACTCGCACGTGCGCTTGACCCTCGCCGAGTCGCTCTTGCACCGCGGCACCCTCCTCGGCATGCCGCTCAAGGCCGACGTGGAAGAGCGCTTCGCGCGCCTGGCGGAGGAGTCGATCGCCAGGCAGAAGAAGATCGAGGCTTCCGAGCGCGTCGACTTCGAGACCTACCGGCAGCGCTACCTCGACCCCGAGCTGCTGCAGGCCGAGGCTCTGGAGAAGTAACCCGGCTTATTTCCTAAGGGACACGATCTCGGCGCTGGCGCCGTCCAGGTGCTCGAACGGGACGCCGTGCTTGTGGAGGAACCGCTCGACCGCGGGCAGCCAGTAGCGCACGCCGAGCACCTCGCTGAAGATGTAGTGGCCGTCGCGGCCGAACGGCGGCTGCAGGACGTACTCCGCGCGCGCCCCCGAAGCGGCAAAGCGCTCGTACCACAGGCGCGAGGTCTGCGCGTTGAAGTAGAGGTCGTTCTCGGCGTAGTGCAGCAGCACCGGCGCCTTGACGTTCCCGCCGATCGACTCGAGCAGCTTAGCGACCGGCTCGATCGCGCACGGCACGCCGGGCCGGAAGTCGGGGTTGCCGCCGCGGCCGGCGGCGAAGCTCAGGACCGCGAGCAGGCCCTCGGGGTCGCGCGTGCCCGCGGTGTACATCGACACGATGCCGCCCGCCGACTGGCCGGCGAGGATCATGCGGCTGCCGTCGACGTAAGGCAGCGCGCGGGCGTACTCGTAGGCGGCCATCACGTCGTCGGCCGCCGCCTCCTCGCCTTTGCGATAGTCGGGGTTGGCGCAGCTTCCCGGGTCCTCGGCAAACTCGCCGCCGGTGGCGCCGAAGCCGCGGCGCAGCGGCATCACCACCACGTAGCCCCGCGCCGCGAAGACCGAGGCGGAGTTCATGAGAAGGTCGGCCGATTCGCGCGCCCGTCCGCTCGCCGACCCGGGCGTACCGTGGTTCAGCACCACCGCGCCGTAGCGGCCGGCGGCTTGCGGCCTGAGAATGGTCGCCGCGAGGGAGTAGCTGCCGGCGGGAATGCGGACTTCATCCTGGACGAGCCGCGCACCGAGAGGGGCGTCGTCCGCGAAGGCTGCGCTGGCGAGCGCCGAAAAAACTACGACCAGTCCCCTGAAACCAGCCACTGTCGTTCCCCCCGCACGGGTTGCTTCGACCGCACAAGTGTAGCGACTGGAGCCGGCGGCGAGTAGCGCAAATTTGTGGATGCTCTGGTCGAGCGAAAAATTACCGGCACCTTGTAGCCTCCACGCGACAACGAATTCGGGGTCAGGGCCACGACTCGTTATCGAATTGCGGCCCTGGCCCCGAATTCGGTTGGGTATTAGGGCCAGGGCTTCGGTTTGAGGGAGGCCGGGAGGTACAGCGGATGGGCGGGATAGCCGGCGCCGTTCAGGCGCAGCACGTGCGTGCGGATCCCGGTTCTGCGCAGCAGCTCGAGAACCGCCTTGGATCGATCCAGGTGCGCGCCATGGTTGCCCCAGGCGCAGACCACGAGCCTCGCTTCGCGCGCCGCTTTCACGATCGCCGCGTCGTTCGCCCGGCCTACTGGATTTTCGACAAGCATTAAAGCTTTAGGGTCCGTGGAGCGCCAGGCAAAGATATTCGTGATCACCAACGCGCCGAAGCCCCAGCGCTCGGCGTAGTTGCGCGCGCGGGTGCACGAAGGGTCGAGCTTGTGCTCGTCGGCGGTGCTCGGGTTGAGCATCAGGAAGTTCGCCACCGGCAGGGATTCGTCCCAGCGGCGCCACAGCAGGTAGCGCCAGCGCCGGCAGCGCGAGAACAGCGCCCCGGCCGGCGTCATTTCTTTTTCTTCAGCAGCTCGCCCAGCCCTGCAAAAGGCCGGTGGGTCGCTTTGGGGTCAGACCCCGATTCTTCTTGCCTGGGGTCTGACCCCGAATTTCCCGCCTTGTAGTCCTCGTAGCGCGCATGCTCGTTCTCGTGGCAGTAGATGCACAGCAGCTCCCAGTTCGAGCCGTCGGGCGGGTTGTTGTCGGGGTTGCCGTCCTTGTGGTGCACCGTGAGCTCGCGCAGGCGCCTGCCTTCGAACTCGCGCGCGCAGCGCGCGCAGATGTGCGGGAGGACCTTGAGCGCCTGCTCGCGATAGGACACGCGTGAATTATCTACTCGTCCGAAAATCCCGGTAAATAAATCACAGCGCGAACGTCGCTTGCGTACCTGACTTGCGCCGCGCGAGCGCGCATTCTCGGCGCGACACCTGAGGGGAGGTGTGATGTTCGAGAACGAAGGCCGCAACGCCGCGCCCGCCGCGCCCGAGGAAGTCCAGGGGACGACGGCGAATCCTGGAGCGAAGTTCGCGATCGGCATGCTCGCCGGCATCGCCGCGGTGCTGCTGCCGCGGCTGCTCGCACTGCTTTCGAAGAGCGACGACGCGCACATCGTGTTCTTCCCGCCGTCGTACTTCCTGCTCGCGGCGGGCGTCGGCGCGTTCCTCGGCCTGGTGATGCTGGTGCTCGAGTACCAGGTGCCGACCAGGCCGAAGGAGACTTTCATGGCCGCGCTCGGCATCCCGGCGGTGCTCTCGGGCGCGCTCGGCACCGCAGCCACCGCGGAAACGGTGACCGACCTCGCGCGCGACGCCGAGCGGCTGCGCCAGTCGGTGCGCCAGGAGCAGGGCATCGTCAAGGAAGGCGTCTTCAACCGCCTGGAGGCGGTTCCGCTCCAGGCGGTCGAGCCCGCGGGCGGCATCTCTTCGCTGCCGATCCCGTTCGTCAGCAACGCGTATGCGCAAGGCAACCGCTCCGCGTCCGAGGGGGTGCGTTTCGGCGTGCGCGTCGAGCAGCCGCGCTACGTGGTGGTGCTGAAGAAGTCGGGGAGCGCCGAGCAGGCCGTCCAGGACGCGAAGCGGCTCGGGGCCAGCATCCCCGGCGCGCGCGCCGTCCGGTCGGACAAGGGCTACTTCGTGGTCCTCGGCAGCGCGCCCGCGGGCGAGACCGAAGCGCTCCTCGCCGCGGCGCGGGCGAAGAAGGCGGCGAACGACGCAGTGCAGCCGGTATTGGTCGAGGTGAAGTAGCCGAAAGCGCCGGCTCTCAGGACCACATGCCGCGCAGGCGCGCGGCCACGTCGAGCCTGAATTCCGAAGAAACGACTTCCTCGGAGCGGCTCGCGTCTCCCCACGCGACCGATTCCATGCACGCGAGCACGGCTTGCGTCATGAACCGGCTCTTCGCGCCGTACACGTGCCGGTCGCCCATGCGCGACTGGCTCGCGACGTAGTACTTGAGCGGCGCGACGAGGTGCAGCTCGCTCTTCGCGCGCGTCATCGCCACGTAGAGCAGCCGGCGCTCCTCCTCGACGAGCTCCGGCCGCCCGGTGGAGAACTCGGAGGGAAAGTTGCCGTCGGCGACGTTCAGGATGTGCACCGCTTCCCACTCCTGCCCTTTCGCCGAGTGCACGGTCGAGAGCACGAGATAGTCCTCGTCGAGATAGGGCTCGCCCGCGAGATCGCTCGTCGCGCTGGGGGGGTCGAGCGCCATTTCAGTCAGGAATTCCGATCGCGCACTGAACTGGCTTGAGATTTTCTCCAATTGAAGCAGATCGCCTGCCCTGACCTGCGCGGCGTCGTAGATGCGCTCGAGGTGCGGCAGGTGCCACTCGCGCACGCGCTGCACCTGCCCCGGCCACGGAGCGTCGGCGAGAGCCAGCATCAGCTCGTCCATTTCCGGGGAGCTCGTTTTCAGCGACGTCCAGGAGAACGCGTCGGCCTCGAAGCGAGTGAAGACGCGCGCCGCGCCCGCCGGCCCGACGCCGGGGAGCAGCTGCAGCGCGCGGAACGCGGCGACGCGGTTTCTCGGGTTGTCGGCCCAGCGCAGCACCGCGAGCAGGTCCTTGACGTGCGCCGCCTCGAGGAACTTGAGCCCGCCGTACTTCACGTACGGGATGTTGCGCCTCACCAGCTCGAGCTCGAGCAGGTCGGAGTGGTGCGAGGCGCGGAAGAGCACCGCCTGGTTCCTGAGCAGCACGCCGCGCTCGCGCGCTTCCAGCACGCGCATCACCACGTACTGCGCCTGCCCTTCGTCGTCCGCTACCGTCACGTAGCACGGCTTCGCGCCGGGCTTCTTCTGCGAGTGCAGGTTCTTGCCGATGAGGGCATTCGCCGCATCGAGGATCTGCTGCGTCGAGCGGTAGTTCTCCTCGAGAGAAACAACCGATGCATGCTTCCGAAAACTGCGAATGTTCTCAACCGTCGCGGCGCGGAACGAGTAGATCGCCTGCGCGTCGTCGCCCACCACGGTCACGCCCTCGCCCGAGGGCTTGAGCCGCTGCAGGATCGCGGCCTGCAGGACGTTGGTGTCCTGGTACTCGTCGACCAGCACGTGGTCGAAGCGCCCGCCGATCGCAGCGGCGAGCCCCTCGTCCTGCATCATCGCGTGCCAGTAGAGCAGCAGGTCGTCGTAGTCGAGCGCCTGGTTGCCGATCTTTCTTTCGACATACGAACCAAACAATCTCTTGAGTTCGGCTTCCCACGGCGCACACCACGGGAACATGAGCTCGAGGGTGTCGGCGAGCGGGCGCTGGGTATTGACCCGGTGCGAATAGATCGCGAGGCAGGTGTCCTTGCGCGGGAAGCGCCTCTCGGCGCTGGAGAGCCCCTGCTCGTGCCGCACCACGTCCATCAGGTCGGCGGCGTCGCCGCGGTCGAGCACGCTGAAGCTCTCGGCGAGGCCGAGCTGCCTGCAGTGCTTCCGGATCAGCCGGTTCGCGACCGAGTGGAAGGTGCCCGACCAGGGCAGCCGGATTTCCTTCTTCACCTGCGCGACGATGCGGTTCGCCCTGCGCGTCATCTCGAGCGCGGCGCGGCGGGTGAACGTGAGGAGCAGGATTCGCTCGGGAGCGGCGCCCTGCAGGACGAGGTGCGCGACCCGGTGCGCGAGGGTGTGGGTCTTGCCGGTGCCCGCGCCGGCGACGATCAGCAGCGGCGCGGGGCCGGCATGCGCCGCTTCCCGCTGTCTCGGATTGAGCTCCACGGCCGCTACTGTATATATTTCCAGTGCGGCGGGCAAAGCGGTTATTTATAGTGGGGGCCGTGGCTTCGAGCGCTTACGACGCAATCGTGATCGGCACCGGCCAGGCCGGCCCGGCGCTCGCCGCGCGCCTCGCCGCCGCCGGGCGCAAGGTGGCGGTCATCGAGCGCCACAAGTTCGGCGGCACGTGCGTGAACGACGGCTGCACGCCCACCAAGACCCTGGTGGCGAGCGCCTACGCCGCGCACCTCGCCTCGCGCGCCGCCGACTACGGCGTCGAAATCCCCGGAAAACCGCGCGTCGACATGCCGCGCGTCAAGGCGCGCAAGGACGCGATCGTCGCCACCTCCAGCGGCAACGTCGAGAAGTGGATGCGCGGCCTGAAGGGCGGCAGGGTCTACCAGGGACATGCCCGCTTCACGGGCCCCAGGGAAGTTCGGGTCGGGCAGGAAACCCTCACCGCCGACCAGATCTTCGTCGACGTCGGCGGCCGGCCGCTCGTGCCGAAGATGCCGGGGCTGGAGAGCGTGCCCTACCTCACCAACGTCTCGGTGATGGACGTCGACTTCGTGCCCGAGCACCTGATCGTGGTCGGCGGGAGCTACATCGGCCTGGAGTTCGGCCAGGCGTTCCGCCGCTTCGGCGCGCGCGTGACCATGGTCGAGATGGCGCCGCGCCTGATCGCGCGCGAGGACGAGGACGTGTCGGCCGCGGTCAAGGAGTTCCTCGAGGCCGAAGGGATCGAGGTGCGGCTGAGCGCCGAGTGCCTGGCGGTGAAGAAAGCCGCCGCCGGGGTCGAGATCGGCCTGGGCTGCAGCGAAGGCGCGCCGCTCGCGCGCGGCTCGCACCTCCTGCTCGCGGTCGGGCGCGTGCCGAACACCGACGACCTCGGGCTGGAGGCCGCCGGCATCGCGACCGACGCGCGCGGCTTCATCGAGGTCGACGAGGAGCTGCGCACCACCAACCCGAGCGTCTGGGCGCTCGGCGACTGCAACGGCAAGGGTGCGTTCACGCATACCGCGTACAACGACTACGAGATCGTGGCCGACAACCTTCTTTCGAATGCCGGACGCAAGTGGACCGACCGTATTCCGGCGTACGCGCTCTACACCGACCCGCCGCTCGGCCGGATCGGCCTTTCGGAGAAAGAGATCAAGGAGAAGGGCATCAAGGCGCTGGTCGGGAAAAGGCCCATGACCCGGGTCTCCCGCGCGGTGGAGAAAGGCGAGACGCGCGGCTTCCTCAAGATCCACGTCGAGGAGGGATCGAAGCGCATCCTCGGCGCGGCGCTCCTCGGCACGAGCGCCGACGAGTCGGTGCACTCGCTGATCGACGCGGTGTACTCGAGGCTCCCCTACCCCGAATTCCAGCGCCGCGTGCGCATCCACCCGAACGTGAGCGAGCTGCTTCCCTTCGTCCTCGAGGACCTGAAACCGCTATGAGCAACGCCGTCCCCAACCACGCCTTGCGCCAGCTCCGCGCCGGCAAGCTCGCCATCGGCATGGGAGTCAACCAGGCGCGCACCGTCGGCATCGCCACCATGGCGAAGACCGCCGGCTTCGACTGGCTGTTCATCGACGGCGAGCACGGCTCGCTCGACGGCGACACCGTGGCGCAGATCGCCACCGCGGCGCTCGCCGCGGGCGTGACGCCGGTGGTGCGCGTCGCCGGCTTCGAGCACTGGCACGCCTCGCGCATGCTCGACAACGGCGCGCAGGGAATAGTTTTTCCACATGTGGACGACTCAAGACAAGCTTCCCACGTGGCCAGTTCCTGCCGCTACCCGCCGCTCGGC
>DATIGR010000023.1:0-8281 GCA_035454645.1 Burkholderiales bacterium | reverse complement strand
AAGTCGCCGCCACCCGCAGCGCGCTCGGCTGGGGCGCGCCGCCGTTCGAGATCCCGGAGCACGTCTACCGCGGCTGGGACGCGCGCCAGGCGGGCGGGCGGGCGGAACGGAAATGGCAAAAGGCATTCAAGGCGTACAAGGCGTCTTACCCCCAAGAAGCGGCTGAATTCGAGCGCCGCATGGCGGGCGAGCTGCCGGCCGACTTCGAGCAGAGGCTCGCGGCGCTCGTCGCGGAGGCGAGCGCGAAGGGCGAGACCCTCGCCACGCGCCGGGCCTCGCAGCTCGTCCTCGAGGCGCTCAAGCCGGCGCTGCCCGAGATCGTCGGCGGCTCGGCCGACCTGACCGGCTCCAACCTCACCATGGTGAAGGGCTCCCGCGTGGTGGGGCGTGAAGGCGGCGGCAACTACGTGTTCTACGGCGTGCGCGAATTCGGGATGTGCGCGGTGATGAACGGCCTCGCGCTGCACGGCGGGATCATTCCCTACGGCGGCACCTTCCTGGTGTTCTCCGACTATGCGCGCAACGCCCTGCGCCTCGCGGCGCTGATGGGCGTGCGGGCGATCTACGTGTTCTCGCACGACTCGATCGGCCTGGGCGAGGACGGCCCGACGCACCAGCCCATAGAGCACGCAGCGAGCCTGCGCCTCATGCCGAACATGGAGGTCTGGCGGCCGTGCGATACGGTCGAGACCGCGGTCGCCTGGGGCGCGGCCCTGCGGCGCAGCAATGGGCCGAGCGCGCTGCTGCTCACCCGGCAGAGCGTCCCTTTCGTGAGAAGGCAATCCCCGGAGGGCATCGCCAGGGGCGGCTACGTCCTGTCGGATGCGGCCGAAGCGAGGGCCGTCCTGATCGCGACCGGCTCCGAGGTCGCGCTCGCGCTCGGCGCCCAGAAGCTGCTCGCCGAGGCGGGCATCCCGGTGCGCGTGGTGTCCATGCCCTCGACGACGCAGTTCGACCGCCAGCCCTCCGAATACAGGAACTCGGTGCTGCCGGCGGCACTCCCAAAGGTAGCGGTCGAAGCGGGCGTCAGCGACTATTGGCGCAAGTACGTCGGGCTCGAGGGCGCGGTGCTCGGGATCGACCGCTACGGCGAGTCGGCCCCGGCGGCCGACGTGTTCAAGCACTTCGGCTTCACTGCCGAGAACGTGGCGAAAGTTGCGAGGAGCGTAATCAGATGACGATCAAGGTGGCCATCAATGGATTCGGGCGGATCGGGCGCATGGTGCTGCGCGCCCATTACGAGAGCGGCAAGAAGCATGACATTCGATTCGTCGCGGTGAACGACCTCGGCGACGCGCATACCAACGCGCATCTCCTCAAGTACGACACCGCCCATGGGCCGTTCCCGGCGCGCGTGGAGGTGAGGGAAAAGACGATTGTCGTCAACGGCGACCCCATCCAGGTGGTCGCGGAGCGCGACCCGGCGAAGCTCCCTTGGCGCTCGCTCGGCGTGGACATCGTCATGGAATGCACCGGGCTTTTCACCAGCAAGGCGAAGGCCGGGGCGCATCTCCAGGCCGGGGCGCGCAAGGTGATCATCTCGGCGCCGGGCGAGAAGGACGTCGACCGCACCGTCGTTTTCGGGGTGAACCATGCCTCCTTGAAAGAGCGCGATACGGTCATCTCCAACGCGTCTTGCACCACGAACTGCCTCGCGCCGCTCGTCAAGGCGATCGACGAGCGCATCGGCGTATCCTCGGGCCTGATGAACACGATTCATTCGTTCACCAACGACCAGGTGCTGACCGACGTGTATCACAAGGACCTGCGCCGCGCGCGTGCCGCGGGCCACAACATGATCCCGACCAAGACCGGCGCCGCCGCCGCGGTGGGACTCGTGCTGCCGCACCTGAACGGCAAGCTCGACGGCTACTCGATCCGCGTGCCGACGATCAACGTCTCGATCGTCGACCTCACCTTCGTGGCGAAGAAGCCGACCACCGTGGAAGAAGTGAACCGCGCGGTGAAGCAGGCGTGCGACTCGGATCTCAAAGGCGTCCTGGAGTACAGCACCGAGCCGCTCGTGTCCTCCGACTTCAACCACAACCCGGCGAGCTCGATCTTCGACTCGACCCTCACCCGCGTCTCCGACGGCACGCTCGTCAAGGTGTCCTCGTGGTACGACAACGAGTGGGGCTTCGCCAACCGGATGCTGGACGTCGCCGCGGTCTTCGCCGAGGTCGGAGCCGTCGCAGCGAAGTAGGATGAAGTTCAAGCGCATGTCGGAGGTCGACCTCCGAGGCAAGCGCGTCCTCATCCGTTGCGATCTGAACGTGCCGATCGAGGACGGCCGGATCACCGACGACACGCGCATCCGCGCGTCGGTCCCGGGCATCAAGTACGCGCTTGATCACGGCGCTGCGGTCATGGTCACCTCCCACCTCGGCCGCCCGACCGAGGGCGAGCTCAGGCCCGAGGACTCGCTTGCCCCGGTCGCTTCACGCCTTTCGGAATTATTGAAGATCAAGATCCCTCTGGTGAGGGATTGGGTCAACGGCGTCGAGGTCAAGCCGGGGCAGGTGGTGGTGCTGGAGAACTGCCGCGTCAACAAGGGCGAGAAAGCGGACGACCCCGAGCTCGCGCGCAGGATCGCCGCGCTGTGCGACGTCTACGTGAACGACGCCTTCGGCACCGCGCATCGCGCCGAGGCGACCACCCACGGCGTGGCGCGCTTCGCGAAGGTCGCATGCGCCGGGCCGCTCATGGCGGCCGAGCTCGACGCGCTCGGAAAAGCGCTCGCGCGCCCGGCGCGGCCGCTGGTGGCGATCGTGGGCGGCTCCAAGGTCTCCACCAAGCTCACGGTGCTCGCCGAGCTCGCGGACAAGGTCGACAGCCTGATCGTCGGCGGCGGCATCGCCAACACCTTCCTGCTCGCCGCCGGCAAGCCGATCGGGAAATCGCTCGCCGAGCCCGACCTTGCCGGCGAGGCGAAGCGCATCATGAAGAAGACCAAAGTGCCGCTGCCGACCGATGTCGTGGTCGACAGCGGCAAGGCGAAGCCGGTCGAGGCGGTCGCGAAGGACGAGATGATCCTGGACATCGGCCCCGACACGGCGAAGGCTTTCGCCGCGGAGCTCAGGAACGCCGGCACCATCGTGTGGAACGGGCCGGTGGGCGTGTTCGAGAAGGAGCCCTTCGCCAAGGGCACGCAGGCGCTCGCCAGGGCGATCGCGGGCTCCGGGGCGTTCTCGATCGCGGGCGGCGGCGACACCGTGGCCGCGGTGCGCAAGTTCAAGGTGGACAAGCGCATCGACTACCTCTCGACCGCCGGCGGCGCGTTCCTCGAGTTCCTCGAGGGCAAGCGGCTCCCCGCGCTCGCCGCTCTCGAAGCGCGCGCGGATGGTTGAGCAGCTCGGCATCGATACGCCGGGCGCCGGCTTGCATGAAATCACTTCCGGGATCGCGGCGATCGTCGCTGCCTCCAAGGTGGAGGAAGGACTGTGTACGCTCTTCGTGCGGCACACCTCCGCGAGCCTCGTCATCCAGGAGAACGCCGATCCCTCGGCGAAGCGCGACCTCGAGCGCTGGCTCGGGCGCCTGGTGCCCGAAGGCGATCCGCTCTACGAGCACGACACCGAGGGCCCCGACGACATGCCTTCGCACATCAAGGCCGCGCTCACGGCGGTTTGCGTTTCCATTCCCATTCAGAACAGGAGACTCGTGCTGGGCACCTGGCAAGGCATCTACCTCTGGGAACACCGCCGCCGCGGCTCGCGCCGGGAAGTCGTAGTGCACATCGGCGATTGAAGATCAGCGCCGACATCGTCGGCCGGGAAGCGCGCGCCGAGACGGTGCGCGTCGACAAGCGCTGGATCATGGCCTACAACGCCGCGCTCGGCGAAGCGAGCGCCACGCCGCACCCGCTTTTCCCGGTGTGCTACGAGTGGCCCGCGAACCGCGCGCTGCGCGAGGCGAGCGGCCTGCAGGCGCTGAACGCGCAGCTCGTGCACGCACAGCACGACCTGACGACTCATGGGAGTGTGATGGAAGGAGAGCTGGCCGTTTCGGGCAAGGTCATCGCCGCCGCGCAGCGCCGCCCCGGCACTTTCGTCGTGCTGCGCATCGAGGCGCGCGGTGCTGGCGGCAAGCTCGTAAGCACGAGCGACTACGGCATGCTCTACCGCGGCGTGGCGCTCGAAGGCGGCAGCCGGGCGATCGAGGATATCGAGGACCCACCGCCGCATTCGGGAGCGTTGAAGCCGATTGGTGAGGTCCGGGTCGCGGCGACCGAGGCGCACGTCTACACCGAGTGCGCGCGCATCTGGAACCCGATCCACACCGATCCGGAATACGCGCGCGCCGCCGGCCTGCCGGGAATCATCCTGCATGGCACCGCAACATTGGCGCTTTCAGTTTCCCGCGTGATTTCCTTCTTTCAAGAAAATCATGCGACGCGAGTGCGCTGCCGGTTTGCCGGCATGGTGCTGATGCCGAGCACGCTCTCGGTGCACGCATCCGCCGAAGGCACGTCGATTGCCTTCGAGACCCGCAACGCAGAAGACCAGGCCGTCATCCAGCGGGGCTGGATCAGTTAAACTGCGCCGGACCTCCCCTCCATGATGCGCAGTACAAAAATCGTCGCGACCCTGGGCCCGGCTTCGAGCGATCCGGCGACGCTCGAGCGCATGATCCGCGCCGGCGTGGACGTGGTACGGCTGAATTTCTCGCACGGCACCGCGGACGACCATCTCAAGCGCGCCGCCCTGGTGAAGGAAATCTCCTCCAGGGTCGGGCGCACGGTGGCGATCATGTGCGACCTGCAGGGGCCCAAGATCCGCATCGGCAAGTTCCGCGACGGCAGGACGACGCTCGAGAAGGGCGAGCGCTTCGTGCTCGACGCCGCGTGCGAGCTCGGCGACGGCGAGCGCGTCGGCCTCGACTACAAGGAGCTGCCGCGCGACGTCGAGCCGGGCGCGCTGCTGCTGCTCGACGACGGCAAGATCGTGCTCGAAGTCACCGACGTGCGCGGCGGCGAGGTGCACACCCTGGTGCGCCAGGGCGGCGTGCTGTCCAACAACAAGGGCATCAACCGGCAGGGCGGCGGGCTCACCGCGCCCGCGCTTACCGCGAAGGACATGGAGGACATCAAGACCGCGGTCAAGCTGCAGGCGGACTACCTTGCGGTCTCGTTCCCGAAGAGCGGCGCCGACATGTACATGGCGCGCGAGCTGATGCGCGCCGCCGGCGGCAAGGCGTTCCTGATCGCGAAGATCGAGCGCGCCGAGGCGGTGGGCCAGGCGGCGCTCGTCGACATCATGCGCGGCTCCGACGGCATCATGGTGGCGCGCGGCGACCTCGCGGTCGAGGTCGGCGACGCCTCGGTGCCGGCGCTGCAGAAGAAGATGATTCGGCTGGCGCGCGAGCAGAACAAGCTCACCATCACGGCGACGCAGATGATGGAGTCGATGATCTCGAGCCCGGTGCCGACGCGCGCCGAGGTGTCGGACGTGGCAAACGCGGTGCTCGACGGCACCGACGCGGTGATGCTGTCGGCGGAAACCGCGAGCGGCCGCTACCCGGTGGAAGTCATCGAGGCGATGGACCGCATCTGCCTCGAGGCCGAGCAGACGCAGCCGCTGAATCTGGAGCAGGACTTCCTCAACCGCGTGTTCACGCGCGTCGACCAGTCGATCGCGATGGCGGCGCTGTTCACCGCGTACCACCTCAAGGTGAAATGCATCGCCTCGCTCACCGAGTCGGGCTCGACCGCGCTGTGGATGAGCCGCCTCAACTGCGGCGTGCCGATCTACGCGCTCACCTCGCAGACCGCGACGCGCTACCGCTGCGCTTTGTTCCGCGACGTGTTTCCGCTGATGGTCAAGTACGTCGGCCACGACCGCGAGGAGCTCCTGCACGAGGCCGAGAAGGTGCTGGTCGCGAACAAGGTGGTGAAGGAGGGCGACCTGATCGTGCTCACCATCGGCGAGCCGATCGGCAAGAGCGGCGGCACCAACACCATGAAGATCGTCAGGGTCGGGGAGCACCTCAAGTCATGAATCTCGCTTCCAGGTTTGTCGACGTGGAAAAGCTGCCGTGGGAGAAGACGCGTTACCCCGGCGTGGAGCAGAAGACGCTGCTGGTCGAAAAGGAAACCGGTCTCCTTACCGCGCTGATGCGCATGGCGCCGGGCGCGAAGCTGCCCGACCACGAGCACGTGAAGATCGAGCAAACCTATGTGCTGGAGGGCGAGCTGCATTGCGGCGAGGGGATCTGCAAAGCAGGTCAGTTCGTCTGGCGCCCCGCCGGCAGCCGGCACCATGCCTGGGCTGGGCCTCGGGGCGGACTATTCCTCGCGATCTTCCAGGCGCCGAACAAGTTCTTCCAGGCCGACGGCTCGGTCACCGACTTCCTCGGCCGCGACTGGGAAAAAACCTGGGGCTGAACATCGTGGGCCTCGCAGGCTCGGCCGAAGGCTAAGGGCGCGGCTTGAGGCGCCGGTCGCGCAGGCGGCCGAAGGGGAACAGGATCACGGTGCGCAGGCCGTCGATCGGCGAGAGCTGGTCGATGGAGCGGAAGGCCTCCAGCACGAACTGCTGCACCACGACGCGCTCGCTGTGCTCTTCGCCCTCCTGGATGCGCGAGAGGCGGTGCAGCACGTAGAAGCCGAGTAGAAAGGAGATGGCGAACAGAAACTCCCAGTGGTGGAACTGCAGGAGCCTCACCTGCTGGACGGTGCCGGGCGCGGTCCAGTGGAGCGCGAGCGCCAGCTCGCGCGCCGAGAACCAGCCGGCGAGCGCGCCGCCGGCGAGCGCGGCAAGCCCGGCGGCGAGCGAGCCGGCGAGGCCCACCGCGGCGAGGTAGGCGGTGGCGCGTCCCTGCGGCGCGAGCTTGAGCCCCAGGTTGCCGGCGGCAAGGGTGATGCCGCCCGCCGCCGCGCCCATGACGAGATGAAGCAGATACAGCAGCGGCAGCGTCAGCCAGTGCACTGCGGGAAGCGCGGTGAAAGGCAGCGCTCCGAGGCACGCGAAGTACGCCGGCAGCGCCGCGCGCAGCACCGCCTTGTTCGAGAGCCGGTCGGAGAGCCGGCCCCAGAGGTAGAGGGTGAGCGCGGTCGCCACCTGGCCGGTCACCCACAGCGTCGTCACCGTGCCGAGCGGGAAACCGAGCTGGCGCAGGAGATAGACAGTGATGAAGGGCGCGGCGAGGTTCGAGGCGAGGTTCCAGGAAGCCATGAAGACGATGACGCTGCGGAAATTGCCGTCGCGCAGAGGCGCGCCGAGCAATTGCGCGAGCGGCAGGGGCGGGCCGGTCTGCGTCATCTCGGGCTCCGGCACGCCTGCGAGGTAGCGAGAGCTCACGAAGCCGGCGACGGCGGCGGCGACAAAGGCGATCGAATAGGCGGTGAGCTTGTCCTGCAGCGGCCAGTGCTGCACGAGGTAGCCGGCGCTGAGCGCCCCGAGCGAGGCGAGCACTGTCGACCAGAAAAGCCGGCGCGCGAAGAGCGCTCCCAGCTCCCCGGGCGGGACGAGCGCGTGCACCCAGGAATTGAAGGCGCAGCCCGCCACCGCGCCGGCGAGCGCAATCGCGAGCTGCGCCGCGATGAGCGCCGCGAGCTGCAGCGGCTGGCCCTCGATGAGCGGGATCAGCGCAAGCAGCAGGATGAGGAAGCGCGCGAGCGTAACCGTAAGCACGGTGATCTTGCGCCGCGCGCGCACGCGCTCGACCAGCGCGATCGCGGGGAGCTGCGATACCTGCGCAAGG
Source organism: Burkholderiales bacterium (assembly GCA_035454645.1). Lineage (GTDB taxonomy): Bacteria > Pseudomonadota > Gammaproteobacteria > Burkholderiales > SG8-39 > SCGC-AG-212-J23. The sequence goes on along the minus strand of DATIGR010000023.1, from coordinate 580 downwards.
AATGGGATCGCGGCGAGCAGCCCGATGATGAAGGGCGTCGCGCCGAGCTCGAGCGCGAAGCCCACCAGGATCACCCCGCCGTAGAGCGCGCCTGCGGTCGTCGCCCAGGCCGCCTCCGTCACCAGCGCGCGGCGCCCGCGCGCCAGGTCCTCGGCGGTGACAGTCGGATCGGGGCGCAGGCGCATCGGCGAGGAAGAGCGCCATTGTCGTCGATTTCCGGCTGGCTAGATCCTCCCGCCGTCGGCCAGGATCGTGCGCCCGGTGATCCAGCGCGCATGGTTCGACGCGAGGAACGCCACCACGTCGGAACCGATGGCGAAATTTCTCGAGGGGATGCGCAAGGCCGGCCTCGAATAGTCCCGGCGATCGCCATTTGCCAGGTTTCAGCTGTAACGCGCAAGGCGCGCGCTGTAGTACGCGGCGCACAGGGCCGCGGGATGCTGCGGTCATGCGAACCACCGCTCTAGCAGTCCTTCTCTCCTGCCTCGGCTGGATGCTGCCGGCCGGCGCAACCGACGTCCATCGACCGCTCATCCTGGTGGCCGCGCCCGAGCTCCACGATCCACTGTACGGAGCCTCG
>DATIGR010000022.1:0-5543 GCA_035454645.1 Burkholderiales bacterium | reverse complement strand
CCCGGCCAAACGGTGCTCATCGCGTGCTCGGGCTCGGGCAACAACTTCAACTTCGAGGATTTCTACGGTGCCGGCTGCTTCGTCGAGCGCCTGGCTCCGCACGTGACGGACCTGTCCGACGCGGCGAAGGCCGCGCTTGCGCTCTATCGCCATGCCAAGGCGCCCGAGGCGCTGCTCGATTGCCGCGTCGGCCGCATGATGGCGGCGCGCGGCCTGGCGCGCGAAGTCGAATTCGCCTGCCGGCGCGACGCGTTCCCCGTCGTCGCCGCGCTCGAGCAAGGCCGCGTGCGGCGGGTCGCGTAATGCGCGTCAGCGCCCTGTACGTCTATCCGGTGAAGGGCTGCCGCGCCGTCTCCGTCGATGAAGCTGCGCTCGGCCCGCTCGGACTCGAGCACGACCGGCGCTTCGCGTTCGTCGGCCCGAATGGCCGCGCCGTCACGCAACGCGACCAGCCCCTGCTCGCCACGATTTGCCCCGCGCTCGATGACGGGGTGTTGCGCCTCGACTTCGGCGGCCTCGGGGAGCTCACGATTCACCCGGATGAATTCCGCAACCGCGTTTCTGTCGACGTGTGGGGAGCGCCCATCCCGGCGCGCTCGGCGCCCATGGATCGCGCGAGCGCCTATCTCGGCACGCCGGTGGCGCTCGTCCGGCTGGATGCCGGGGCGCGACGAAGCTTTGCGGACGCGAAGCCGGTGCTGGTTGCGACCACCGGAATGCTTGCGGCGCTGAACCTCCCCGGGGTCGGCATGGAGCGCTTCCGGCCCAACGTGGTGCTCGAAGGCGCGGCTGACTGGAGCTCGCTCAAGGGGGAAACCGTCGTACTGGAACGCGACAAGCCCTGCGGGCGCTGTGAGGTCACGACCATCGACCAGGCGAGCGGCGCGAACCGAGGCCCGGAGCCGCTGCGCACCCTGAACGAGCGCTTCGCGGGGAATTTCGGCGTCTACTGCCGCGTCGCGCGCAGCGGCCGGCTGCGCAGCGGCGAGACGCTGACCGCGGCCTAGGCGCGCTCGAGGTCGGCGCTCACCGCGAGGTGGTCCGAGAGCATGGACCAGGGCTTGCCCCGGTGCACCTGCGCGCGAGCGACCCTGAACCCGCGCACGTAGATGCGGTCGAGCTTGAGCAGCGGCAGCTTGCTCGGGTAGGTGGCGATGGGGCGGCCGAAGTGCGCGACCGAGACCTCGGTCATGCCCAGGCGCCGCTCGAGGATGCTGCTCGCGCGGTGGCGCCAGTCGTTGAAGTCGCCGGCGACGATGATCGGCAGGTCGCGCGAGGCGAGCTCCTCCAGCCGCCCCGAGATCGCCTCGAGCTGGCGGTTGCGGCCGCGCTCGTGGAGCGACAGGTGCACGCACACGCAGTGCAGGTTGCGGCGCCACCCGGGCACCGAGACCACGCTGTGCAGGAGCCCGCGGCGCTCGTAGCGGTGGTCGGAGACGTCCTCGTTTTCGAACGACACGAAGCCGAAGCGCGACAGGATCGCGTTGCCGTGGTGGCCGTGGTCGTAAACCGCGTTGCAGCCGTAGACATGCTCCCACTCCTCGCCGGCGAGGAACGCGTGCTGCGGGTCGATCGGGCAGCCGGCGAAGCGCAGCGCGAAGCGCTGGTTCAGTCCCTGCACCTCTTGCAGGAACACGAGATCGGGATCGAGCGCGCGCAGCCCGTCGCGCAGCTCGTGGATCACCAGGCGGCGGTTGAACTGCGACAGCCCTTTGTGGATGTTGAGCGTCACCACGCGCAGGCCGCTTTTCTTCATAGGTCGAGCGCGAATCGCCGTTCGAAGAGGTCGGCGTCGTCGAAGTGGCGGCGGCCGACAAACGCGGTGGCGTGCCGGCCCCACTGGCGCATCGCCCCGGCCGAGGCGATTCCCATCGGCCAGAAGAAATAGCGCTCGAAGCGCTCGGTGCCGGCGATCAGGCCCTGCGGACCGAACGCGCTGGCGTGCCGGCCGCCCGGACGCGGCAGCGAGCGCAGCTCGTCGTAGCGCCGGAAACGGTAGCGCACGAGGCTTTCGGCACCCTGCTCGAAGACGACGCGCTCGATGTAGTGGGTCGCCGAAGCGATCGACACCACCGCGCGCTCGCCTTCGGCGACCCTCGGCACCGATTGCGGGGCGAACGCCCACTCCTCGAGATCGTCGGGTGCGGGGCGCGGGCGGGCGCGCGGAGTCGGGAAGAACATGTGATAGCAGCCGCACGGGTGCATCGAGTCGTAGAGAATTGGCTCGCCATCCGGCGCCAGCGTCACGCGCCAGACCACGCCGTCCAGGGCGCCGCCGTACAGGTCGAACGGCCCGGGGCGCGGCCGCTCGGGAAACCACACCGTGTATACGAGCTGCAGCAGCAGCCGGTCGCGGTAGCGCGTATAGGCCGCCTGCACGTAGACCGCGGGCTCGGTTGCATCGACTTCCGGAGTGCCCGCGCGCCGCCAGCGCAGCGCCCCCGGACGGTCGTAGTCGCCGGCGATCGCGACTTCCAGGGTCGGCGCGTAGGTGAGAGCCAGGCGTTCCAGCTCGCGCTCGGAAATCGCGGGATGCCCGAGCGGATCGAAGGCCGCGCGTGCGAGCAGCCCGGCGACCACGCTGCGCGGCAGCGGCTGCCCCTGCGGCGGCGCGTAGCGCACGCGGCTCGCCGCCGGGTCGGGGCCGCGCTGAAATGTCGCGACGGTCTCGTCCTGCCAGCCGCGTACGCCGGCGGCGAACGGAATCCTCGTCAGGTAGTAGAGTCCGAAGAACCGGCTTGCGCTCGAGTAGTCGTCCGGCACATTGGCCGCCGCGAGCAGGGACTCGCGCGCGCCGGAGCTTGCGAGATCGGCATCACGCAGCTGCCTGCCGCAGTCGCGCACGCGGCGCAGCACCGCGGCGCGCGCGTCATCGTTCAGCGCAGGCAGATTGCGGATCTCGTGCAGGCGCGACTCGGCGTCGAGCTCGGCGAGCCGCTCGTCGAACGCGCGCAGCGCGGGATCGCTTTGCGCCGCACGGTCCTTGAGCGAGGCGAGGGTGCGGTCGACCCGCAGGTGGGGAAACCCGGGCACGCGGGTGTACTGCGCGTCGCGCACGCCCGCGGCGTCGATCTCGGCGTCGAGCGCCCGGTACCACTGCGCGCACTCGCGCACCTCGGCGGTTCCCCCGGCATCCAGATGGGGGGCGAGCGGCGCTTCGCCGGTGGCACAGCCGGCCGCGAGCAGCGCGGCGCCCACCATGAGGATCGCATCGCGATTCGACCAGGAAAAGCACTTGCGCGCAGCGTCGCGCCACGGCAGCCAGGCGAACGCAGTGTGCTCTCTGGGCGCGATGGCCACCGGCGCGCGCTCTGCGAGCCTCAGGCTGAAGAGCCGCTCGGTGTTGTGCGTCACGCCGGGTACGAAGCGGTGACGCCACTGCGGGAAGATCTCGAATGTATAAGCGACGTCCCAGCCGGTGAGGCGCCCGCTCGCCGCGTCGATGCCGGATTCCTCGCGCACCTCGCGCGCCGCGGCCGCGGCAGGCGCCTCGTCGGGCCGGTCGAGCGAGCCGGTGACGGATTGCCAGTACCCGGGACGCGCGGCGCGCTCGAGCAGCAGCACCTCCATCTCGGCGGTGTGGACCACGACCAGCACCGAAAACGGAAGCTTCATTCTTGCGTGGCGAGATCGGGCAGAGGCAGCACGCCCGCCGGATCGATGAACACCGCGAAGAACGGCGTGCCGCGCCCCGCCCAGTGCTCGGCGGCCGAGCGCAGCACGTCGACCAGCACGCCGAAGTCGTCGCCCACTATCGCACCCTCGAAGAGCAGGACATGGCCCGCTGCCTCGCGCCAGGAAAGGTCCGACAGGCAATCCTCGAGCGCATCCCAGTTTTCGCCGAACCAGTCCGGGAACTCGAGCACTGCTGCAATCGCTTTCAAGAGAACCGGCTTCTCCGCATAGCGAATTCTTGCTGCCTGGATGCCGCTGTCGCTTGCCGCCTGCACGATCTCATCGGCGCGCGGGGCGCGGTAGACGCCCGAGCGCGACGCATCCTGCAGAAACCGGAGCCGCTCGCCCATTATTCGATGATGCGCCTGAAGCTGCGGTAGTGATCGTCGGTATAGTAGAACTCGCCGCCGCGACCGGCGACGATGCGCCGCGCGCCACGGTCCTTGGCGCCTGGGGTCTTCACCGTGTATTCGCGGTAATAACCGCGGCCGCGCTTCGGCAGCAGCCCTTCGCGGTTGTGGAACGCGCTCCCGTCCCTCTGGTAGGGGAACGGCCCGCCCGCCTTGACGAGCGCGACGGTTTGGCGCGCTTCGGGCGGCAGCTTCTCGAGAGGGACTTCACCGGAGAGCGCGAAAGCGAGTACCGCGACCGCGAGCCAGCTCACGGCTGCGTGGGCTTCCTCAGGCGCAGGTGCACCTCGCGCAGCTGCTTCTCGGTCACCGGGGTCGGCGCGCCGGTGAGCAGGTCCTGGCCGCGCTGGGTCTTGGGAAACGCGATGACGTCGCGGATCGCCGGGGCGCCCGCCATCAGCGTGACCAGGCGGTCGAAGCCGAATGCGATGCCGCCGTGCGGCGGCGCCCCGTACTGCAGCGCTTCGAGCAGGAAGCCGAACTTCGCGCGCTGCTCCTCGGGCGACATGCGCAGCGCGCGGAACACCTTCTGCTGCACGTCCTGGCGGTGGATGCGAACCGAGCCGCCGCCGATCTCCCAGCCGTTCAACACCATGTCGTAGGCCTTGGCGTAGGCCTTCGCCGGCGCGGTCTCGATGTAGGCCTCGTGGCCGTCCTTCGGGCTGGTGAACGGATGATGCCGCGCCTTCCACTGCCGGGTTTCCGGGTCGAGCTCGAACATCGGGAAATCGACCACCCACAGCGGCCGCCACCCGGCCTCGGCGAGTCCCCGGTCGTGGCCGACCTTGTCGCGCAGCGCTCCCATGTACGCGGCCACGGCGTCCGCCCCGCCCGCGCCGAAAAAGATCACATCGCCATCCTCGGAGGATGTTCTCTCAAGAATCGCCGAAATCGCACGCGCATGCAGGTTCTTGACGATCGGAGATTGCAGGCCCTCGGCGCCTTTCGCGCGCTCGTTGACCTTGATCCACGCCAGCCCCTTCGCCCCCAGGCTCTTGGCGTACTCGCCGTACGCGTCGAGCTCGCCGCGGGTGAAAGCGCCGCCGCCCGGGACGCGCAGCGCGCTGACGCGACCGCCGGGCGCATTGGCAGGCGCCGAGAACACCTTGAACTCGACGTCCTTCACCGCGTCGGTGATCTCGGCGAGCTTGAGCGGGATACGCAGGTCGGGCTTGTCGGTGCCGTAGTCGCGCATCGCCTCGTCGTAGGTGAGCGCCGGGAAAGGCGTGGCCAGCTCGACGCCGATCGTCTCGCGGAACACGAAGCGGATCAGCGCTTCCATCAGGGCGCGGATGTCCTGCTCCGGCAGGAACGAGGTTTCGATGTCGATCTGGGTGAACTCCGGCTGCCGGTCGGCGCGCAGGTCCTCGTCGCGGAAGCACTTGACGATCTGGTAGTAGCGGTCGAAGCCCGCGACCATGAGCATCTGCTTGAAGAGCTGCGGCGACTGCGGCAGGG
>DATIGR010000021.1:0-16729 GCA_035454645.1 Burkholderiales bacterium | reverse complement strand
TGCGCCAGCGTCAGTTGCAGCAGCAGCCCCGAGAGGTCCTGGAGCGCGGCATCGAACGAGAGGCTGCGCGACTGCATCTCCGCGGCGACCGCGGCGAGCGCCGGGCCGTCGCCCGCGGCGAGCGCATCGAGCAGCCGCAGCAGGTAGGTCTGGTCGACGGCCCCGAGCATCTCGCGCACCGCCCCCGCCTCGAGTCGCCCGCCGCCGTGCGCGATCGCCTGGTCGAGCAGCGACAGTGCGTCGCGCATGCTGCCGGCCGCGGCCCGCGCGATCGGGCCCAGCGCCTCGGGCTCGAACGGCGTGCCCTCCGCCTCGAGCACCCGGCCCAGGTGCGCCGCAATCGCCGGCCGCGGCATCTGCTTGAGGTTGAACTGCAGGCAGCGCGACAGCACCGTCACCGGGATCTTCTGCGGGTCGGTGGTGGCGAGGATGAACTTGAGGTGCGCCGGCGGCTCCTCCAGCGTCTTCAGCATCGAGTTGAAGGCCGCCTTGGACAGCATGTGCACTTCGTCGATGACGAACACCTTGAAGCGGCCGCGCACCGGCACGTAGGCGGCGTTGTCCTGCAGCGCGCGCATCTCGTCGATGCCGGTGTTGGTGGCGGCGTCGATCTCGATCAGGTCGGGAAAACGCCCGCCGTCGATCTCGAGGCAGGCGCCGCAGCGGCCGCAGGGGTCCGGGGTCACGCCGGTCTCGCAGTTCAGGCACTTGGCGAGGATGCGCGCGAGCGTGGTCTTGCCCACGCCGCGCGTGCCGGTGAAGAGATAGGCGTGGTGCAGGCGCTTGTGCTCGAGCGCGTGGCGCAGGGCGCGCACGACGTGCTCCTGCCCCACAAGGCTGGCGAAATCCCGCGGCCGCCACTTGCGGGCAAGGACTTGGTAGCTCATCGCTCGAGTCGAATTCAGTGGCGAGCCGACCCCCGGCACTCGCAGCGACCGGCTGTGGCTGCTTCCTTCCGGACCTGACCAGGTTCACCAGACTGCGATGCGGGGAGGCCCGCCGGAATCAATTCTAATTGAAACGCCGGTCACAGTAAGCCCGTTGTCAGCTTGAAGTCAGCGGATCGTTGGAAGCCCGCGCTACGCTGTGCGCGTATCCTCCTCCATCGCATAGTCGCGATGGCTTCAACGCCCGCGGGCCCAAATCCCGCGGGCGTTTTTCTTGGTGCGCGCTACTGCTTTTCCAGGCCCTGGAGGGAGCGCTGGAACATCTGCTCGTAGGTCTCGCCGTAGGTCTGCGACGAGGAGGCAGGCGGCGGCTCGCTCACCACCAGCGCGCCGCTGCGGAACAGGTAGTCGGGAAGCCAGGTGGCGATCGCCGGGAAGGCGAAGATCAGCGCGATCGCGACGACCTGGATCCCCATGAACTGGAACATGCCCTTGTAGATCGTCAGGAGCGACCAGCCCTTCGCCACTTGCTTGAGGTAGTAGGCCGACATCGCCACCGGCGGCGAAAGGTACGCGGTCTGCAGCGTGACGGCGACCAGCGCGCCGAACCAGACGAGGTCGACGCCGAGCTCGCTCACCACCGGGTAGAAGATCGGCAGGAAGACCAGGATCACCGCCGGCCATTCGAACGGCCAGCCGAGGAGAAACACGAGAACGGTGACCAGGGCGAGCATCACCCCGGGCGGCACCGGCAGCGCGAGCAGAGTTTCGGTGATCCAGTCGGCCGCGCCCAGGCGGGCGAACACCGCGCCGAAGATATTCGACGTGAGCGCGAGCACGAGCACCATGCTGCTCGTGGCGAGCGATTGCATCAGGGCGCGCTGAAAGCGCTCCCAGGTCAGCTTGCGGTACGCCGCGGCGAGCACGAGCGCGCCGGCGGCGCCCATGCCGGCCGCCTCGGTCGGCGTCGCGAGGCCGGCGAGGATCGAGCCGAGCGTGGCGGCGACCAGGCCGGCGAGCGGCAGCACGCCGACGGCGAAAGCGCCGAGCGCCGACCACACCGACGGCGCGCGCAGCTCCTTCGGCAGCGCGGGCCCGAGCTTCGGGTTGAAGAAGCTGCGTACCGTGACGTAGACGACGTAGAGTCCGGCGAGCATGAAGCCGGGCACGATGGCCGCGGCATAGAGGTCGGCCACGGATACGCCGAGCACCGGCCCCATCACGATCAGCATCACCGACGGCGGAATGAGGATGCCGAGCGTGCCGCCCGCGGTGATCGCGCCGGCGGCGAGCTGGCCGTCGTAGCCCGAGCGGATCATGATCGGCGCCGCCATGATGCCGAGCACGGTGACCGCGGCGCCGACGATGCCGGTCGCCATGGCGAAAGCCGCCGCGGTGACGATCACGACGATGAACAGCGACCCGCGCACCGGGGCGAGCAGCAGCCGCAGCGCGGCGAACAGCCGCTCCATGAGCCCGGCCTGCTCGGCGACGAAGCCCATGAAGATGAACAGCGGCACCGCGGCGAGCAGCGACTCCTTCATGAGCCCGATGCTCTGGAAGTACGCCAGGTTGAACACGATTTCGCCCAGCCCCCACCAGCCGAAGGCGAAGGCGAGGAACAGCAGCGTGAAGGAGATCGGGAAGCCGAGGAAGATCGCCGCGATCATCACCGCGAGCATCGTCAGGCCGATCGCCGTCTCGTAGGTCACGCGCCGCTCCCGAAGGCGCGCCCGGTGAGCGCCGCGTACAGGCTCTTCGTCAGCTCGGACACGCCCTGCAGCAGCAGCAGCGCCGCGGCGAGCGGCACGCACGCCTTGAGCGGCCACAGCGCCGGCCGCCAGGGCGTCTGCTCGGACATCTCGCCGATCTCGTAGGCATACCAGGCCTCGTCCCAGCCCACCCAGAAAAACAGCGCGATTCCCGGGAAGAAGAACGCGAGGTAGGCGACCGAATCGATGATCCCGCGCGTGCGCAGCGACCAGCGCTCCCAGAAGAAGTCGGTGCGGATGTGCGCCCCGACGCGCAACGCGTAGGCGGCGCCGAGCATGAACATCGCCCCGTAAAGCATGTAGGTGACGTCGAACGACCAGATCGTCGGCGCGGCGAAGGCGTACCGCGCGACCACTTCGTAGACCACCGCCGCGACCAGCGGCACCATGAGCCAGGCGATCACCACCCCGCAAAGCTCGGCGAAGCGGTCGATCACGCGCACCATCGCCCCCAGGAGCGAGAACGCCATGGCGGCGAGCCTAGGTGGGGGAGGCTTAAGCCAGCTTTAAGCGCCTCTTAAGGATTTCCGCCGCATGCTGCGCTGGCGGGGGCCGTGCAGCGCAGACATCGTGTGGTCTCCTGGTTGGGGAAACGCGAGTTTCCTGTCGGATGGAGCGCCGCACCGGCCGCCCGCCCCTTCCCAAGGCACGCGCGTGCGAGAATCGCGCCATGCGCGCTCCGTTCGCCGTCGCATCGCTTGCCGCCGTCCTGCTTGTCGCCTCTTTGCTTGCCGCCTGCTCGGGCCCGCCGAAGCGCGACGTGTTCATCCCGCCCTACGCCGCCAAGGGCTGCTGGGCGCAGTTCTTCGAGCAGGCCGATTTCGGCCCGCCGATGCGCCAGATGGAAGGTCCCGCGTACGTGGAGGCCATCCCCGGCTCGATCGTCGAGCTGCCCCAGCTCGAGCAGATTCCACCGCAGCCGCTGTTCGGGAAGGTGCGCAGCCTCATGGTCGGCCCGAACGCGAAGCTCGTCGGCTACACCGAAACGCTGTTCCGCGGCACGGCCACGGTCGTCGACCCTGGAACCCGGCTGCCCGATGCGGCTTCGGTCGGCTACCCCGGGCGCTTCGCCTCGCTCAAGCTGGAATGCAAGGCCTGACCGCGGCTAGCACTTGCGCGGCGTGATGCCTTTCTCCTTCGCGTACTGCATCGCCGACTCGGCGTACTTGCGGCGCACGAGCTCGCGGTCCTCGGGCATCGGCGCCATCCAGTCGGTGATGATCTGCCAGCGTACGCCGTCCCAGCGCATGAAGCGCACCACCCCGGAGCCTGCGTGGTCCGCGCAGCTCGTCTTGAGCGGCGGCATGAAGCCCTCGGCGCCGAGCTGCCGCAGGCGCCGGGCGTCGACATTCAGATGCTCGAGCGCCCACTGCACCTGCTCGCCGGTGACCGGCCGGCCCTTTCCGAAGCGCTCCTGCGCAACGCGCACTGCCTCCGCGGTGATGATGCCGAACACGACGCCGCGGTTGTAATACACCGAGCCGATGCGCGAGGTGTCGTTCATCTCGCCGCCGCCGTCGGCGTACACGTGCTTGCGGATCTCGCCGATCACCGGGTAATCCGCGCCCGCGACGTTGAAGCCGGCGGCGACGTAGCCCTCGGCTGCGTTGCCCGCCGGGAGCACGTCCTCCTCCGCGCCCGACCACCACACGCCGACCATGCGGTTGCGCGGGTAGCCGACGCGCGCCGCCGCCTTGAGCGCGGTCGGGTTCATCACGCCCCAGCCCCAGAGGATCACCCAATCGGGCCGGATCTGCCGCACCTGCAGCCATTGCGACTGCTGCTCGTTGCCCGGGTGCGGGACCGGAATCGCGCTCAGTGCGTACCCGTATCTGCTCGCGAGCTCGGTGAGCACCGGCAAGGGCTCCTTGCCGTACGCCGAGTCGTGATAAAGGAGCGCGATCTTCTTGCCCCGCAGGCGCGCCATGCCGTCGGAGCGCTCGCCGATGTAGCGCATGATGGCCGCAGCCTGGTCCCAGTAGGTCGTGATCAGCGGAAACACGTACGGGAACACGCGGCCGTCGGCCGCATCGGCGCGCCCGTAGCCGATCGACACGACCGGAATCTTGTCCGCGGTCGCGCGCTCGATCAGCGAGTAGGTGATGCCGGTGGACAGCGGGTGGATCAGCGTCGCCCCGGTGGGCCCCTGGCGCTTCGCGCGCTCGTAGCACTCGACCCCGCGCGCGTTGTTGTACTCGGTCTCGCACTTCTGCCAGGTGAACTTCACGCCGTTGATGCCGCCGTCGCGCAGGTTGAGCATCGCGAGGTAGTCGAGCATGCCCGCCGAAATGCCCGAGCCCCCCGCGGCATAGGGCCCGATCCAGTAGAAATTGGCCGGCACGAACTGCTCTCGGGGCCGGGCGGCGGGCGCCGCCGCAACCGCACCGAGAAGCAGGGCTGCAAGAAGCGTTCGCGGCCTCATGGCATTCAGCTGATTAGCGGGAAAAGGGTGAACTCGCGAGGCTTAAGCGCGCCTTAAATCCGGACCAGCCTATACTCTTCCCATGCGAGTCCTGGTAGTCGAAGACGACCCGATGATCGGCCGCGCGGTGTCCGAGGGACTGCAAGGCGAAGGCCACGCGGTGGATCTGGTGCAGGACGGCGCCGCCGCGGAGCTCGCGCTGCTGCACGGCCCGTACGACCTCGCCGTGCTCGACCTCGGCCTGCCGCGCAAGGACGGCTTCGACGTGCTGAAGAGCCTGCGGCGCGCGCACATCGAGGTGCCGGTGCTGATCATCACCGCGCGCGACGCGGTCGCCGACCGCGTCGCGGGCCTCGACCACGGCGCCGACGATTATCTGGTGAAGCCGTTCGATCTCGACGAGTTCCTCGCGCGCGCGCGCGCCGTGGTGCGCCGGCGCGCGGGCCGCGTCTCGCCCGAGATCACCTACGGCGCGCTCACCCTCGACCCGGTGAAGCGCGCAGTGACCTGGCGGGGCGACCGCGTCGAGCTCTCCGCGCGCGAGTTCGCGGTGCTCGAGGCGCTGATGCGCGAGCCCGGGGCGGTGGTCTCGCGCAGCAAGCTCGAGGACAGCGTGTACGGCTGGGGCGAGGAAGTCGGCTCGAACTCGGTCGAGGTGCACCTGCACCACCTGCGGCGCAAGCTCGACCCGGCGCTCATCCGCAACGTGCGCGGCGTCGGCTACCGCGTCGCCCGCCTCGATTGAAGTCGATCCGCCGCCAGCTCGTGGTCTGGCTCACCGGGGCGCTCGCCATCGGCATCGCCGCGGTCGCGCTCGCCACGTACCACGCGGCGCTCCAGCAGATCGGCACGTTGTTCGACGCCGCGCTCACGCAGATCGCGCAGGCCGTGCACCTGCGCGAGGACTGGGCCGAAGCCGGCAACGTGCGCATCGCGCAGGAAGACGTCGCATTCGCGGTGCGCGCCTACGACGACGGCGGGCGGGTCTTCTTCGAGAGCGGCCTGCCGTCGCTGCCGCCGGACGCGCCCAAGACGCTCGATCCCGGCTTCAGCGTGGTCGACACCCCCGATGGGCCGTGGCGCGTGTACACGCACGTGACGCCCGAGGGCGTGATCCAGGTCGCCCAGCCCGAGGCGGCGCGCGACGCGCTCGCGCGCGAGCTGTCGCTGCGCATGCTGCTGCCCGAGCTGCTCATGCTCCCGGTTCTCGCGCTGCTCGTCGCCTGGATCCTGAAGCGCGCGCTCGCGCCGCTCGACGAGACCTCGGCGCGCGTGCGCGAGCGCGATGCGGCGCGGCTCGACCCGCTGCCGACCGCCGGCGTGCCGAGCGAGCTCGCCCCGCTCGTCGAGCAGTTGAACGCGCTGCTCGGGCGGCTCGCCGCGTCGCTCGAGACCGAGCGGCGCTTCGTCGCCGACGCCGCGCACGAGCTGCGCTCGCCGGTCGCGGCGCTCGCGCTGCAGATCCAGCTCGCCGAGCGCGCGCCGACCGAGGCGGCCCGCACCGCCGCGCTCGCGGAGCTGAAAAAGGGCATCGCGCGCGCCGGCCGGCTGGTACAGCAGCTGCTCGACCTCGCACGCCTGGAGCCGGGAATCCCCTCGGAGGCGCCGGGGCCGGTGGACCTGGCCGAGCTCGCGCGCGAGGTCATCGGCAGCTTCGCCGCGCGCGCCGACAGCCAGGACGTCGATCTGGGCGCCGATGCGCCGCCCTCGGCGCTCGTCAGCGGCAGCGCGTCGGAGCTGCGCTCGCTGGTCGCGAACCTGGTCGACAACGCGTTGCGCTACGCGCCGGCGCACAGCGCGGTCACGGTCTCGCTGCGCGAAGCCCCGGGCGCGATCGAGCTTGTGGTGGAGGATGCCGGCCCCGGCATCCCGCCCGAGCAGCGCGAGCGCGTCATGCGGCGCTTCCAGCGCCTCGAAGGCGATCACACCGCGGGCAGCGGGCTCGGCCTGCCGATCGCCCAGGCGATCGTCGAGCGCCACCGCGGCAGCCTGGTGCTCGGCGAGGCGCGGCCGGGACGCGAGCCGCCCGGCCTGTCGGTGCAGATTCGCCTGCCCGCGACGCCGCGGGCACGCGCGGCGCTCGCGGCCTAGTGCCCGGCGAGCCGCTCGATCAGCGCGCCGGCCGCGCCGGCGACTTCGGCCGCCTCGGCGCGCAGCTGCGCCGACTCGGTCATGCCCCAGGCGAGGCGCGCATCGAGGCTCGCCTGCCAGGCGAGCTTGCCGGCGAGCGCGGCGTCGCCGCGCGCCGCGGCAGCCCGCGCGCGCTCCAGGAAATCGTTCGCCATGCTGAGCTGCGCCGGAGCGTAGCGCTCGGTCGCGAGCTCTGCCGGCAATGCGGGCGCCGCCGCGGCAAGCGCGAGCACGAGCGCGAGACGCGCAGGCAGCGTCATGCGCGCCCGGGAGGGGAGGCAGGCTCGCTCGGCGACACCGAGACCCCGCCGATCACGCCGGTCACCGCGCGGCGCACCTCGTGCGCCGTGGCGGCCCCGATGTCGCCGGCGGCCTTGAGCGCGCCGCCGGCTGCCGCGGCGGCCACTTCCGCCGCGTCGACGCCGAGATCCTTCGCGCCCCAGATCGCGCCTTCGACCGCGCTCTTCCCGACCGCGCCGAGCTCGGCGCCGGTCTGCGCCGCGCCCTTGACCGCGGCGCCCGCCGCGGCCGCGACCGCCTCGAAAGCGTTGACGCCGACGCTCTTCGCGCCGAGCAGCGCCCCTTCGACCGACCGCTTCGCCGCGGTGTCGACGTCGCCGCCGATCTCGCCCGTGGTCTGCACCAGGTTCTCCACCGAGGAGCCGATCGCCTCGAGCGCCGAGCCGGCGACCTCCTGCGTGCCCCGCAGCGCGCCGATCACCGTGCCTTTCGCCGCCACGCCGAGATCGCCGCCGACCTCGCGCGTGCCATGGATCACGCCGCGCGACACGTCCGACACCGCGCCGGTCAGCGCGCCGCCGACGATGCCGACGCTGCGCAGCACCGTGACCAGGCTGTGCGTCACCGTTTCGGTGACGGAGTCGAGAACCTCGCCCGTGCCGCGGATCGTGCCCACCACCGAGTTGCGCACTACGTTTCCGAGCCCCTGCAGTTCCGGCATGACGATCTCCTTGCCGGCGATTGTGGGGCTCGTACGCTTAACCCGGGCTTAAGTCGCCCTTAAGGCTGCGCGCAGCACGATGCCCGCGGCCTCATCGGCGCGCGTTCGCGGTCGTCTCCCCTGGGCTGTGACGGCAAGTCCCTCCGCGGGCGCCGCCGATGGCGGCCACCGCCTGCGCGTCAAGGTCTGGCGGAGAGAGTGGGATTCGAACCCACGGTACGCTGTTAACGTACACACGCTTTCCAAGCGTGCGCCTTAAGCCGCTCGGCCATCTCTCCGCGACCGCGCCATTCTAACCTGCCGTCCGCGGGCGCTCAGAAACCCAGGCGCCCCATCAGGCGCGAAATGCTCTTCGCCACCTCGCCTTCCAGCGGAAACGAGAGCATGCCCATGACCGAGTAGCCGAGCAGCCACGGCATCAGGTAGAAGCGGATCATGAAGAAGAACCAGGCGACGTAAAGCGGGATCACCGGCTGGATGAGAAAGGCCGGCGTGATCGGGCGGAACAGCTTCAGCAGCGGGTCGGTGGAGCGCACGAAGAAGCGCATGAAGAAGAACGAGCTGTTCTCGGGCAGGAAGATGCGCATCGCCGAGCGTCCGATCAGCGTCCACATGATCACGCCGAGCACGTAGTCGACGACGATGGCCCAGAGCGGAAAGGGATCTGCCATGACGCAGATTGTAAGGGCGAAAAAAAACCGGGGCGGTCGCCGCCCCGGTTCCGGATCTGCCTCGCGTCAGTGCGTAGAGCCGAGGATCGTATCGCCCTTCGGGATGCGCACTTCGTCGACCATGTCCTGCGTCGCCTTGTCGGGCGCGGGAGTCAGCAGCGACACCACGACCGTCAGCACCAGGCTCACGGCCGCGCCGACGATGCCGAAGCGCAGGTGATCCATGCCCCACCACGGCGCCATGCTGTTCGTGTAGACCATGTACAGGTACCAGGTGCCCGCCCCGAGGCCGCCGAGCATTCCGGCGATCGCCCCCGCCGCGGTGGCGCGCTTCCACCAGATCCCCAGCACCAGCGGGAAGAACAGGCCCGACATGGCGAAGTCGAACGCCCAGGCCACCGCGCCGAGAATGCCCGTGAGGCGGAAGCTCGCCACGAAGGCACCCAGCGCGCCGATCACGATCAGCAGCACGCGCGCCACGATCAGGCGCCGCTTCACGTCCGCACGCGGATCGATGATCTTGTAATAGAGATCGTGCGAGAGCGCGTTGGCGATCGCGAGCAGCAGGCCGTCCGCAGTCGACATGGCCGCGGCCATGCCGCCCGCGGCCACCAGGCCCGAGATGACGTAGGGCAGACCCGCGATTTCCGGGGTTGCCAGCACGACGATGTCGGCGCGCATGAAGAACTCGTTGATCTGCACGATGCCGTCGCCGTTCGCGTCGATCACCTTGAGGAAGCCGACCTGGCTCCACTTCTGCACCCATTGCATCGCGTTCACCTCCGAGAGCGACTTGCCGATCACGCTCGTGGCGAGGTTCGGGTCGAGCACCTGCAGCTTGGTGAACGTGGCCAGCGCCGGGGCCGTGAAGTACAGCAGGAAGATGAAGAACAGTGACCACGCCACCGATGCGCGCGCCGCCCTCACCGAGGGCGTGGTGAAGTAGCGCATCAGGATGTGCGGCAGCGAGGCCGTGCCGATCATCATGCACGCCACCAGCGTGACGAACTGCCAGTTCGCGACGAAGGTGTCGGCCGGCGCGTTGTGCTTGACCACCAGCGCGCTCATGCCCGCCTGCGCCGCGGCCGGCTTGAGCACGCCGACCTGGTGCAGCAGCTCGAGCTCCGCGATGCGCTGCACCGCGTCGCCGTAGACCAGCTGCGGGATCGCGCCGAAGCCCTGCTTGTTCGACATCCAGATCACGGGCACGAGGTAGGCGATGATCAGCACGATGTACTGCGCCACCTGGGTCCAGGTCACCGCGCGCATGCCGCCCAGCATCGAGCAGAGCAGGATGCCCGCGAGGCCGATCCAGATGCCGACCCCGAACGGGATCAGCAGCGCGCGCGAGGCGATCGTGCCCGTCGCATTGATCTGCGCCGTCACGTAGGTGAACGAGGCGACCACCAGCACCAGCACCGCACACAGGCGCGCGACGTTGCCGCCGTAGCGCGTGCCGATGAAGTCGGGCACCGTGTAGCAGCCGAACTTGCGCAGGTACGGCGCCATCAGCACCGCGACCAGCACGTAGCCGCCCGTCCAGCCGACCACGAAGGCGAGGTACGGGTGACCCGACATGTAGATGCCGCCCGCCATCGCCACGAACGAGGCGCCCGACATCCAGTCGGCCGCGGTCGCCATGCCGTTGAACACCGTCGGCACCTGCCGCCCCGCGACGTAGTAGGCGTCGAGCTGCATGGTGCGCGACAGCCATCCGATCAACGCGTAGATGAACAGCGTGAAGCCCACGAACATCAGGCCGATGGTGTCTTCCTTCACGCCCATCTGCTCGGCGATCGCCATCAGGCCGATGAAAACGACGAAGCCGCCGGTATAGATGCCGTAGATCTTCGGCAGGTTCTGGATGAACCCGCCTTTGCTCGTGAAATCCCCAAACATCGCCATGGCTCCTCCCCCCTATTCCTGCTCGGCCATGCCGCACTCGACGTCGATCTTGTGCTGCTGCCACGAGAAGATGAACAGCTGCACGACGAAGACGACGAGCGAGCCCTGCGCCGCGAAGTAGAAACCCAGCGGGAATCCCATGAACTTCGCCGCGTTCAGGTCGGTCGCGAACCAGTGCACGAGGTAGGAGAAGATGAACCAGATGACCATGTGCACGACCATCAGGTTGCGGGTCCTGCGCCAGTGCTCCAGCCGGTTGGATGCTTCGGTGCCCATCGCTTGCCCTCCTCTTTTGTTGTCCCTCGCCCGGCGTGTCCGGGCCCCCATTTTTCTAAGGCCGGTTGATTCTAGCCCATGTCAAAAATCGTTGCGCGCATGTGCTTGTCGCGATAATGCGGGGATGCATCCCGCTCTCGCCCGCCTGGCCGACACGGCGCAGCGCTGGTACCGGCGCTGGCGCCGCATCGAGCCGATCCGCGACGCCGGCGCGCTGCGCGTCTTCCTGCAGACGCGCGCGAGCCACGTCGCGCAGATGACGCTCTACGGCTACCTGCGCACCCGCGCCGGCACGCGCTTTCCCGAGCTGTTCGACAACGACGCCTTCCTCGTCTCGCTGAACATCGCCAAGTGGCACGTCTGGCTCGCCTGCCTGTCCGACCTCGCCGCCCACGTCACGGGGAGGCTGCAGCGCGGCCGCGGCGCATCGGCGCAGGACGCTCGCCGCTTGGTCTTGCGCCTCGTCGAGGAGATTCTGCGGGAGACGGGAACCCCGCCGGACGCAGGGCCCGAATTCCACGCCCATGCGGAGCGTGTGCGTTCGCGGCTCATGCTTGCGGGCGTGCCCGAGGACGGCGCGGCATTCGCGGAAAGTCCGGACGCGGTCGTGTACTGGGCGCCGATCGTCGATGATCTCAAGCACCTGGATGCCGAGATCGTGCGCAACTCCGTGCGCTTCCGCTGGCATGAGGTGCAGCGCGATCTTGACCACAATCTCGATCCGGCGGCGGTGCTGGCCTCCGCCGCGCCATAGTTGGGATCAGCGATGCTAGCCACGGCCGATTCCCGCAACCACTGGGGGAAACCCTAAAGAGCGCCTTATTGCGTCGCAGCAAGGCGCTCCGGCCGCTACCCCGGGTGCTGCATCATCAGCTGCACGAGCCCGGCGACCGAATCCGCGCCCATCTTCTCCATCACCTTGGCGCGGTGGAATTCGACGGTCTTCACGCTGATGCCGAGCTCGTCGGCGATGACCTTGTTGAGCTTGCCGTCGATGACGCGCTGCATGACCTCCCGCTCGCGCTCGGTCAGCGAGGCGAGGCGGTCGGTCACCGCGGAGCGGTGCGCGCGCTTCGCGCGGTTCTCGGCGTCGCGCTCGAACGCGCGCTTGATGATGGCGACCACCTCGCGGTAGCCGAAGGGCTTCTGGATGAAGTCCACCGCCCCGCCCTTGATCGCGCTCACCGCGGTGCGCACGTCGCCGTGCCCGCTGACGAACACGATCGGAATCTCGATGCCTTCGCGCCTGAGGTAGTCCTGCAGCTCCAGGCCGCTCATGCCCGGCAGGCGCACGTCGAGCACGAGGCACGCGAGCCCGCCCTGCTCCTGGTAGGCGGCGATGAACTCGGCGGCCGAGGCGAACGTCTGCACGGCGATGCCGTTGGACTCCATGAGCCAGCGCCACAGCGTGCGGATGGCCTCGTCGTCGTCGACGACGTAGGCCGTCGGCGGCCCCTGCCGCGGCGCGCGCTCCTCGGGCGGTGCGCTGTTCATACGTGGAAATCGAGCTCGACCCGGCCCTGCAGCCGGCGCGCCAGCCGCAGCGCCTGCTTGAGGCCGGCCTGCTCGAAGGCGTTGAGCTCGCCCGGATCGATGCGGTTGGCCAGGTCCTGCGCCGCGCCGCGCCCGCCCAGCCGCGCCTCGGGCGCGCGCGCCTGAAGGCGCAGGCGCAGGCCCTGGATGAAGTAGAACGCGTCCACCAGGGCGTCGATGTCCGCCTTGGGCTGGTCGCGCGCCTCGCGATAGGCGCGCAGCCGGTCCGCCGTGCTCGTCTGCCGCAGGCCGTGGGCGAGCGCCAGCACCCGCGCCGCGTCCACGAAGATGCGCGCCCCGTTCGCCTTCAGGTTCACCGTGTGCGGCGCGCCGGGAGCGTCCGTGACGGCGAGCGCGCCGAAGCGCCCGAGCGCCGGCCGCGACTGCGTCGCCGCCTGCGCGAGGAGCCGTAGAAAGGCCGCGTGCCCCTGCACGCGCTCGGCGATCCAGTCGCGCAGGGCGTCGGCCAGCGTCTCGTCGCCGTGGATCGGGCGCAGGTCGAGGCAGATCGCGGCATCGAGCAGCGCTTGGGGGCTGGTGACGTTCAGCCATCCGCTCATCTTCGCGCGCCATTCCTCCTGGGTCAGGCACAACGCCGGATTGCTGGCCATGATATCGCCTTCGCACAGCGGAAACCCGCACGCGTCGAGCGACTCGTTGACCGCGCGCGCGAAGGGGACGAGCTTCGCGCGCGCCGGCTCGGGCGAGCTGCCCCCGTGCGCCTCGAAGATCAGGCCGTTGTCCTGGTCGGTGCTGAAGGTCTGCTCGAAGCGGCCCTCGCTGCCGAAGGCGAGCCAGGCCCAGCGGATGCGGTCCAGGTCATGGTCGCGCCGCACCACCTCGATGACCCGGCGCGTGAGGCGGTCGTTCAGCACGGTGATGAACGCCGTGAGCGGCTCGGGCGCCGTGCCCTGCTCGACGAGCAGCGCGGCAAGGCTGCGCACCTGCCCCGCGAGGCTGACGAGCGTGTCGATGCGGTCCGCGAGGCGGATCTCCATGGTGAGCTCGCCCAGCCCGAGCCTCTGCAGCGCGAACAGATCCCGCTCCGAGACCACGCCGAGCAGCCGCTCGCCCTCCATGACCAGGATATGCCGGATGCGCCGCTCGGTCATCTGCAGCGCCGCCTCATAGGCGAAGGCCTGCGGCGGAAGGCGCACGAGGTCGCGGCTCATGAACCCGGCCACGGGCCGCTCGAGCCCGCCGGCGGCCGCGACCTGCGTGAGATCGCGGCTCGTGAAGATGCCGCGCGGCCGCGAAAGGCCGTCGACGACGATCACGGAGCCCACGTCGTTCTCCTGCATGACGCGCACCGCGGCGGCGACGCTCTCGTCCTCCCGGCAGGTGACCGCCGCGCGCTTCGCCAGCGCCTGCAGCGGCAGCGCGAACGCCTGGCGCTCCGCCGCCATGCGCTCGCGCAGGGTCTTGCCCGACTCAGCCATGCCCGCGGCCCCCGCCCTCAGTAGCGCAACCGGGCATAGAAGGTCTCGCGCGACGCATCGAGCGCCTGCCCCAGGGTCGCGATATCGCGCTCGCGCAGCAGCGCGAGCAGCCGCAGGAAAACCTCGCCGGTCAGCAGCGCATCGCCGACCGCCGTGTGCCGCCCGATCACCGGGACGCCGAGGCGCTCGGCGATCGCTTCGAGGCGGTGGTCCTGCAGTCCCGGCTGCGCGACGGCCGACAGCAGCAGCGTATCGAGCACCGGCTGCTCGAAGCGCACGCCCGCCGACTTCTGCTTGAGCTCGAGGAAGCGCATGTCGAACGCCGCGTTGTGCGCCACGAGGACCGTGTCCTCGCAGAACTTGTGGAAGCCCGGCAGCACCTCCTCGATTGCGGGCTGGCCCTCCAGCATGCGCGCGTCGATGCCGTGCACCTTCGCGGAGTCCGGATTGAGGGGGCGCCGCGGGTCGACCAGCTTCTCGAAGATCTCGGACTTCAGCAGCCGTCCGTTCACGATGCGCACCGCGCCGACGCTGATGATCTCGTCCCCCGCCGAGGGCGCGAGCCCCGTCGTTTCCATGTCGAATACCGTGTAGGAGAGCTCGCCGAGCGTCCGCGCCCTGAGATCCTGCGCCGTGCCGCCGTGCGCGAAGAGGTCGAAATCGTAGAACTCCGGCCGGCTCTCGATGGCGGCCGGCGGGAACGCCGGCGCGGCCACCGGCTCACCGGCAGGCAGGAGGAAACGGAAGCACGCCTCGCGCTCGCCCGCCGGGCCCTGCCGCTGCCTCCACAGCTCGCCGCCGTGGCGCTCAAGCACGTCGCGCAGCGTCAGCGGCGATTCCTGGGCGCCGACGCTCAAGGGCTCGTGCTCCCAGTGCACGAGGGCGTCGTGCGCCACGACGCCGTCGCGCCAGCCGAGGTCGAGCTCGACGAACCGGTCGGCCCGCCGCGCGCGCAGGCGGACCTGGCGCACGCGGTAGTCCTCCTTCAAGCGCGCGGCGAGAAAGCACAGTGCCTGCACGAAGGTGAAGCTGTCCACCGCGAGCCACAGCGATTCGTCGGCCGGCTCGAGCTCCACCTCCACCGCCGCCTGCGCCCGGATGCGTCCCTCGGCCACTCTCAGCAGGTCGAGCACGCGCATGTCCTCCAGGACGAGGCTCGCCTTGAGGGCCTCGCCATAAGCCTGCAGCGCGCCCTGGATCGAGCGCGACAGGCCGAGCGATTCGCTCGCGATGATCTCCACGAACTGCCGCTGCCGCTCGCTCTCCATCTCGGGATAGCGGGCGAGGTTCTCCGCCGCGGCCCGGATGTTGGCGACCGGCGCACGCGCCTGCGTCGCGATCGACTGCAGCACCGCCAGGCGCTGCGCTTCCCGCTCGAGCAGCCCGGTCACATCGCCCAGCGTGAACACGATGCCGCCCAGCTCGGCGCGTGCGCCGCGGTAGGGCACCGCCTCGAACTTCACCAGCCGGCCCGAGCCCGTGGGCGCCACGAAGCGCGTGCGCGGCGCGGCCTCCCCGCGCTGGCGCGAGCGCTCGAGCTTCTCGATCGCGTGCACCACCTGCTCGCGGTCGATCAGCGAGAAGATCGAGCGCCCGAGCCCCACCGGAGGCACCGTCGAAGAGCCCGGCTCGCCCGACAGCAGCGCGCGCGCCTGTTCGTTGTACAGCAGCACACGCCCCTCGTCGTTGCAGACCAGCACGCCCTCGACGAGCTCGGACATCAGCGCCGCGAGCCGGTTGCGCTCCTCCTCGAGATCGGCGCGCGACTCGCGCACACGCGCGTCGGCGTCCGCGCGCAGGCGCCGCATGTCGGCGGCCATGCGCTCGATCTCCCGGGCAAGCTGCGCGAGCTCGGCTCCGCCTTCGCTCGCGACCCGCGCCGCGGCCTGCGCGGAGCGCGCCGCGCGCGTCCGCTCCGCGAGCGTCGCCACCGGCGCCACGTAGGCGGCGAAGAACCAGCGCGCGACCACGGCCGCCAGCGCGAGCAGCGCCATGGCGCCGAACACGACGAGCGGCATGCGCTCCGCCAGCACGCGCATGACCACGTCGTGCTCGGCCGCGGGCAGGACCGCGAGCACCGCCAGGCCGGTCGCGAACGGCACTGCGGCACCCCCGGCGAACAGGATCGCCACCCAGAGCGCGAGCTTGCCGCCGGCCTTCACGCGCCCTGCGGTCGCAGCAGGTTGTGGATGGTGGCCACGAGTTCGGCGCTCGAGAAGGGCTTGGTCACGTACAGGTCCGCGCCCAGGGACATCCCCTTGCTCACCTCGACCTCGCGGCCCTTTGCCGAGAGCATCACGATCTTGATGGCCTGCCACCTCGGCTCGGTACGCATGCGCTGGCAGACCTCGTAGCCGCTCAAGCGCGGCACCATCACGTCGAGCAGCACGAGGTCGGGCCGGAACGCGTCGAGCTGCTCGAGCGCATCGACGCCGTTCACGGCGACTTTCACCTCGTAGCCGTTCTTTTCCAGCAGGAACTCGAGCGCGGCCACGATGTTCGGTTCGTCGTCGACGATCAGCACCTTCTTGCTCACTCGCCCTCCTTGCGGCTCATGCCGCGCGCGCCGCGGCCAGCGCCTGCCGCGCCGGGGGCACCGGCAGCGTGAACGAGAAGCACGCCCCCGCGCCCTCCCGGCTCTCGACCCAGAGCCTGCCGCCCAGGCGCTCCACGATCTGGCGGCAGATGTGCAGCCCGAGGCCCGTGCCCTGCGGCTTGTCGGTGAGCGCGTCG
>DATIGR010000020.1:0-18955 GCA_035454645.1 Burkholderiales bacterium | reverse complement strand
TCGCCGGCGTGGACGAGGCGAAGGCCGAGCTGCAGGAAGTCGTCGAGTTCCTCAAGGACCCGCAGAAATATGGCCGCCTCGGCGCGCGCATCCCGAAGGGCATCCTGCTCGTCGGGCCGCCGGGCACCGGCAAGACGCTGCTCGCGCGCGCGGTGGCGGGCGAGGCGGGAGTCGCGTTCTTCTCGATCTCGGGCTCGGAGTTCGTCGAGATGTTCGTCGGCGTGGGCGCGGCGCGGGTGAGGGATCTGTTCGAGCAGGCGCGGCAGAAGGCGCCGGCGATCATCTTCATCGACGAGCTCGACGCGCTCGGCCGGGCGCGCGGCGCCTTCGGCGTCGGCGGCCACGACGAGAAGGAGCAGACGCTGAACCAGCTCCTGGTCGAGCTCGACGGCTTCGACCCGTCCACGGGCCTGGTGCTCCTTGCCGCGACCAACCGCCCCGAGATCCTCGACCCGGCGCTGCTGCGCGCCGGGCGCTTCGACCGCCAGGTGCTGGTCGACCGGCCCGACAAGAAGGGCCGCGTGCAGATCCTCGGCGTTCACGCCAGGAAAGTGAGACTCGAGAAGGATGTCAGCCTCGAGCAGGTCGCGGCGCTCACTCCCGGCTTCACCGGCGCCGATCTCGCCAACCTGGTGAACGAGGCGGCGCTGCTCGCGACGCGGCGCGGCGCCGAGGCCGTGACGCTCGAGGACTTCACCCAGGCGGTGGAGCGCCTCATTGCCGGCCTGGAGAAGAAGAACCGGGTGCTCAACCCGACCGAGCGCCGCGTGGTCGCGCACCACGAGCTCGGCCACGCGATGGTCGCGATGGCGCTGCCGGGGACCGACCCGGTGCACAAGGTGTCGATCATCCCGCGCGGCGTGGGGGCGCTCGGCTACACCATCCAGCGCCCGACCGAGGACCGCTTCCTGATGACGCGCGAGGAGCTCGAGAACAAGATGGCGGTGCTGCTCGGCGGCCGCGCCGCCGAGGAGGTGGTGTTCGGGCATCTCTCCACCGGCGCCGCCGACGACCTCGCCAAGGTGACCGACATCGCGCGCAGCATGGTGATGCGCTACGGCATGGTGAAGAGCCTCGGCCACGTCGCGTACGAAGAGGAGCAGAGCAGGTTCCTGGCGGCCCCGGGCTTTCAGAAGCCCCGTGAATACAGCGAGGAAACCGCGCGCGAGATCGACGTCGCGGTGCGCGACATCGTGAAGGCGGCCTACGACAAGGCGCTGGCGGTCCTTTCACGCGAGAAAGCGCTCCTCGAGCGCTGGGCGCGGAACCTGCTCGAGAAGGAGACCCTGGTCGAAGCCGAGCTCGGCGAGCTCAGGGGCGCGCTGTCGACGCCGCCGCCAGCCCCAGCGTAACCGCCCAGGCGATCCACGCGGTCCAGAGCACGTGCGACACGAAGTGCGCTCCGCGCGCGACCTGCACCGCGCCCGCAGCAAAGCCGATCACGAGCGCCGCGGTGAGGGCGTAGCGCGCCGCGCGGGGTGTTTGCGCTTTCAATGCCGCGAAAAGTCCAAGCAGCGCGAATCCGACCAGCGGATGCCCGGCCGGAAGGCAGCGGCCCGTGTCCGGCCTGCGGCCGCCGTATTCGACGAGATCCCACGGGCAGGAGAACGGGCTGTAGTGCCGCAGGACGCCGACCAGCGCCGCGATGAGCGCCATGTAGAGCGCGCCGCGGCGCCAGGCGCCGCCGCGCGCGAGGCACGCCAGCCAAACGAGCAGCATGGCCCACTTGAGCCCGTCGTGCCCGATCCGGGCGAGGACCCAGTCGTCGCGCAGCGGGAAACGGCGCCCCGCCGGGTCGTAGAACAGGGCGCTCGCCGCGTGGTCCAGGCCGGCCGCTTGGAGAGCGAGCAGCAGGACGAGCGCCGCGGCGGCGAAGGCTAGCTGCCGCTGCGTACCCGCAGCAGGGCGGCGCGCTGCTCGAGCGGCGTCTGCTCCTCGTCCCGGTAGAGGCCGCTGTGGAATACGTAGGCGGCGACCGAGTAAAACGCGATGGCTTCGCGCAGCGCTCGCGGGTCGTCTGCCGGCCCGAGGATGCGCTGGCCGCCGTCGACCCGGAATACCTCGGCCTTGCGGCGCGGCTGGAGCAGCACCAGGTGCTCGGGCGTCAGATAGCCGAGCGTCTGGTAGTTGGCGACGAACGCGCGGTCCGAGCCCGGCGGCGAATTGAGCACGTCGCGCCCGAAGAACTTGCTGTAGTAATCGAAGTCGAGCAGGCCGAGCAGCGTCGGCGGCACGTCGATCTGCGACATCAGGCGGTCCACGCGCCGCGGCGCGACGTACCGCGGCGCATAGACGAAGACCGGGATGAGGTAGTTCTCGATCGGGATGCGGCTCGAGCCGCGCGCGTTCGCGCCGTGGTCGGCCGTGATGACGAACACCGTGTCGCCGAACCAGGGCTTGGCGCGCGCCTGCTCGAGGAACCTGCCGATCGCGAAGTCGGTGTACTTGACCGCCCCGTCGCGCCCGCTTCCCGACGGGATGTCGATGCGCCCGGCGGGATAGGTGTACGGGCGGTGGTTGCTCGTGGTCATGACGTGAACGAAGAACGGCCGCTGGGGCCGCGCCTGCTGCTCGCGGTCGATCTCCTCGATCACCTGGTCGAACAGGTGCTCGTCGGCCACCCCCCAGACCGTCTCGTGCTGGATGCGCGCCGACGGTATCGTGCGCCGGTCCACCGAGCGATAGTCGTTCGCGTCGAAGAACGCGTTCATGTTGTCGAAATAGCCGTAGCCGCCGTACGCGAACAGCACTGCGTAGTCCTTGTCCTCGAACACGCTGCCGAGCGAGAACAGCGTCTCGTTGTGCGGGCGGCGCACGATCGACTGGCCGGGCGTCGGCGGCAGGGCGAGCGAAAGCGCCTCCAGCCCGCGCACCGTGCGGTTGCCGGTGGCGTAGACGCGCGAGAACCAGAGGCTTTCGCCGGCCAGGCGGTCCAGGTTGGGCGTGAGCCCTTTGCGGTTGCCGTAGGCTCCGAGGAATTCCGCGCCCAGGCTCTCCACGCTCACGAGCACCACGTTCAGCCGGAGCTCCGGGCGCGGCGGGCGCACGTGGCGCTCGGTGCCTTCGCTCTCGGCGCCGAGCGCCGTACGGACGAGCTCGAGCGCCTCCCCGGGCGCAAGGGTGCGGTAATGGCGCTCGTAGTTGAGCTCGTTGCGATGGTTGGCGGCGAAGAACTCGTACAGGCCGTTCCCGGCGAGGTCGTTGGCGGCGTCGCGGCTCGAGAAATTCCTCATGTCGCTGTCGACGAAGCGCAGCGTGCCGGCGGCGGCGGCGATCCAGGCGAGCGCGACGAGAACCGCCGCACGCCAGCTCGCGGGCCTGGCGGATGCGCGGCACAGCAGCTTCGCGACCGGCAGGGTGAGCAGCACGGCGCCGAGCCCGAGCGCGAGCAGCATGCGGCCGACGGGATAGCTCTGCCAGATGTTGCCGAGCACCTCGTGCGTGTACAGCAGGTAGTCGACCGCGATGAAGTTGAAGCGCGAGCCGAACTCGTCCCAGAACAGCCATTCCGCGATGGCGAGGACGGTGAACCCATAGGCGAACGCGGCGAACACGAGCAGCATGAGCGCGCGGTGCGGCCACGAGCGCGCCACGCGATCCGGCACGAGCGCGAGCCAGAGCGCGACCGGCAAGGCGACATAGTTGGCCGCCACGACGTCGAACAGCAGCCCGAGGCCGAAAAGCCGCGCCCATTCCCCGATCCCGGCGGCCGGGCCGAGCCCCGAATGAAGGGCGAGCAGCGCGCGCGTGAGGCTGGACACCACGACGAGCAGCGCTGCGATCAGGAACGCCGGGGCGAAACGGCCGGCAAGTAGGCGCATCTGCGCGCCTACTCTATGCACCGGACATTAACGCCCGATTAACTGGATGCGCGCTGCCAGCGCCGCACGGCCTGGTCGTCGGAGTCGCGCGCCTCCACCCAGCGCGTGCCCTCGGGATGGTGCTCCTTCTTCCAGAACGGCGCCTGGGTCTTCAGGTAGTCCATGATGAACTGGCAGGCGGCGAACGCATCGCCCCGGTGGGAAGCCGCGATCGCCACCAGCACGATCTGCTCGCCCGGCCGCAGCTCGCCGTAGCGGTGGATCACCGCGTAGTCGAGGATCTGCCACTGCAGCCGCGCCTCCTCGACGATCTTGCGGATGGCGTTCTCGGTCATGCCGGGATAGTGCTCGAGCGTCATCGGCACTTCGCGCACCCGCCCGACGAAGCTCGCTACCGCGCCGGTCTTGGCGCTCATGGAAATCGCGGAGACTTCGGCGCTCAGGTCGAAGTCTTCGGACTGGACCGAGATCTTCATTTCAGCCGCCCGTGACCGGCGGGAAGAAGGCGACTTCGTCGCCGGGGCTGAGCGGCGCGTTGGCCGCCGCCATGTCCTGGTTGACCGCGACGCGCACCAGCTTGTTGTCGCCGAGCGCCTCCTGCCACGCGCCGCCGCGTCCCATGAGATGCAGCCGCAGCCCCGCGACCGTGCTCGCCGAATCGGGGATCTCGACGAGCTCGGCGCCCGTGCCGAGCCGCTCGCGCAGGTTGGCGAAGAACCGCACTTTCACTTTCACCCGAGTTTCACCTGTATAGCTCCGAGTAAGGCAGCAGGCGCACCATCTCGCCCTTGCGAATCGCATGGCCGGCGGGATTGTCGACCAGGCCGTCGGCCCAGGAAGTGGACGTCAGCACCGCCGAGTCCTGCGTCGGGTAGAGATCCAGCCCGCCCTGCGCGTTCCATTTTACGCGCAGGAACTCGCGCCTGGCGTCGGGCTCGGGCCAGTCGAAATCCGCGCGCGCGGCGATGGCTTTCGGCTCGACCTGCGACAAGCCCTGCGTGCGCAGCAGGAACGGCCTGACGAAGATCAGGTACGTGACGAAGCTGGAGACGGGATTGCCCGGCAGCCCGATGAAGAACGCGTTCTTCACCGAGCCAAATGCGAGCGGCCGCCCCGGCTTCATCGCGATGCGCCACATCAGGAGCTTGCCTTCGGCCTCCACCGCGGGCTTCACGTAGTCGGCTTCGCCCACCGAAACGCCGCCCGAGGTGACGATAAGGTCGGTCTCGGCCGCGGCGCGGCGCAGCGCTGCGCGCGTCGCCTCCAGGCTGTCGGGCACGATGCCGTAGTCGTGCACCTCGCAGCCGAACACCTCGCCCAGCCCGCGCAGGGTGAAGCGGTTGGAGTTGTAGATGCGACCCGGCGCGAGCGGCTCGCCGGGCATGACCAGCTCGTCGCCGGTGAAGAACAGTCCGAGCCGCACCTTCCGGTACACCGGAAGCGTCTGGATGCCCACCGAGGCCGCGAGCCCGGTGTCCTGCGGCAGCAGGCGCTTGCCGGCCGCGAGGATCTCGCCGCCCTTTTTCACGTCGCTCCCGGTGAGGCGGATCCACTCGCCCGCCTCGGGTCTCTTCTTCAACAAGACTTCATTTCCCTGGACTTCGCAGTGTTCCTGCATGACCACGGCATCCGCTCCCGGCGGAATCGGCGCGCCGGTGAAGATGCGGGCCGCCGTTCCCGCCTCCAGCTTCGACCCGACGGAACCGGCCATGATCTTCTGGGTCACCCGCAATCGCGGCCCGTCGCCCACCCTGACCGCAAATCCATCCATGGCGCTGTTGTCCATCGGCGGGACATCCATGGTCGAGCGCTGCGCGCGCGCGAGGATCCGGTTCGTGGCTTCGAGCGTCGGCACGTCCTCGATGTCGGCGACGGGGGCTGCGCTGGCCAGCAGGCGCGCGAGCGCCTCGTCGACCGAGAGAAGTCCCTGGTTCACAGCTCGAGCTTCCTCACGATGAAGCTTGCGATGCCGTCCACGTCGTTGAGATCGAGCAGCGGCAGCTTGGTTTCCACGCTTGCGTCGCTCGCCACCGCGACGATGTGCGGGTCGTTCGGGTGCAGCAGCGCCTCGCCGGTCTCGGCGCGCCAAACCTCGAGCTTGGGGATCGGCGCGAACTTGAAGCCCTCGACGAGCAGCAGGTCGCACGGCGACAGGCGCTTCACCTGCTCCTCGAACGCCGGCTCGTGCGCGCCGCGCAGCTCGTGCATCAGCACCCAGCGCCGCGACGAGGTGACCAGGATCTCGGCGGCGCCGGCGTGGCGGTGGCGGTAGGAGTCCTTGCCGGGCTGGTCGACGTCGAACGTGTGGTGCGCGTGCTTGATGAGCGACACGCGCAGGCCGCGCTGCACGAAGCGCGGGATGAGCTGCTCGATCAGCGTCGTCTTGCCGCTTCCGGACCAGCCGGCGAAGCCGAAGATCTTCATACCCAAACCATTTTCGCACCGGCGAGCGCGAGCACCACGGCAAGCACGCGCCGCACCACGGGGTTTGCGAAGCGCCGGCTGCCGTACTCGGCGCCGAGCCAGCCGCCGGCGATCACCGCCGGAGCGAGAAACCACACGTAGGACGGCAGCGAAGCGCTTTTCGCCATGGCGATGGCCGCGAGCCCCGCGATCGAATTCACCAGGATGAACGGCGCGGCGACCGCCGAGGTCTGCTTGGTGCCCGCCCAGCCCAGCATGAGCAGCAGCGGGCTCAGGAAGATGCCGCCGCCCACGCCCGTGAGCCCGGCGAGCAGGCCCATCGCCGCGCCGATCAGCATCGCCCAGCCGAGCGGCGGCTCGCGCAGCTCGCGCATCTCGTCGCCCGCGCGCACGCTGTGCCAGAGCTGCCAGGCGGCGTACAGCAGCACCAGCCCGACCAGGACCTTGTAGGCCTGGCCCGGAAGCGTGATGGCGCCGCCCACATAGGCGAGCGGGATCGAGACGGCGGCGAAGGGCCAGAGCAGGCGCCAGCGGAAGTGGCCCGCGCGCCAGAACTTCCAGGTGGCGAGCGACGACACCAGGATATTGAGCAGCAGCGCAATCGGCCGCATTTCCTGCGGCGCCACGCCTGCGAGCGCCATGGCGGCAAGGTAGGCCGAGGCGCCGCCGTGGCCCACCGAGGCGTAGCCGAAAGCGGCCACCAGCATGCCGGCCGCGAGGGCGGCAACGACGATGTCCTCCACGCATCGCTATATATCATGGAATATAGCGCCTGAAGCGCCGCAGATCGCCGGCGATCGCCGCGGAGGCCTTCTTCTCCATGCCGCGGAACAGCGCGAGGATCCGCCTGCCGAAAGGCGTCACGCGCGCCCCGCCGCCGCGCCTGCCTCCGGTCGCGGTATCCACCACGCGGCTGCGGTAGTCCCGGTTCAGCGCCTCGACCAGCTGCCAAGCCCGCCGGTACGACATGCCCATCGCGCGCGCCGCGGCGGAGATCGAGCCAGCCTCGGCGATGCGCTCGATGAGCTCCGCCTTTCCCGGCCCCATCGCGGGCGCGCGCTTTCCCATCACGCGCAGGGTCAGGCCGCGGTAGCGGGCCATTATTGGCCGGCGTTGGGAAAGAACAGCTGCTCGCCGCCGATCCTGTAGGCGCCGATGGCGTCCTGCCCTTCGCTGGAGATGATCCAGTCGATGAAGGCCTGTCCCATCTCGCGCTTGACCGCGCGGTGCCTCGCCGGATTGACCAGGATGATGCCGTACTGGTTGAACAGGCGCCGGTCGCCTTCGACCAGGACCGCAAGCTCGCCGCGGTTCTTGAACGCGAGCCACGTGCCGCGATCGGCGAGGATATAGGCGTTCAGGCCCGCGGCGGTATTGAGCGCCGGCCCCATTCCCGAGCCGGTTTCGCGATACCAGGGACCCTTCTGCTTCGCGATGTCGATTCTTGCCGCCTTCCACAGCTCGAGCTCGGCGAAGTGCGTGCCGCTGCGGTCGCCGCGGGACACGAAAGCGCTTCTTGTTCCTTGGATCTGTTGAAAAGCCCTGACGGCATCCTTGCCGCCCGCAACGCCCGCCGGATCGGACTTCGGACCGATCAGGACGAAGTCGTTGTACATGACCTCGTAGCGCCGCACACCGTAGCCCTCGGCGATGAACTTCTCTTCCAGCGGCCTGGCGTGGACGAACACGACGTCGGCATCCCCCCGCCGACCCATGTCGAGCGCCTGCCCGGTGCCGAGCGCGACGACCCGAACCTGGATGGCAGCATTCTGCTCGAAGATCGGCAGCAGATGCCGGAACAGCCCGCTCTGTTCCGTGGAGGTAGTGGAAGCGACGGTGATGTACCTTTGCTGTGCCTGCGCCGGAAGGGCGAGCAGAAAAACGACGGCGATGCGCGCGATCAGTCCCATGGCAGCTCTCCCTTGATGAAGGCCGCGGCCTCCGCCGTGGCGGGTTGCGAAAAGAACCGGTCGGCGCTCGCGCGCTCGATGACGCGCCCCTGGTGCAGGTAGATCACCTCGTCGCCCAGGCGGCGCGCCTGGCCGAGGTTGTGCGTCGCCATCACGATCTTGGTCCCGGCAGCGTCGAAGGCGCGGATCACGGTCTCGATCTCGCGGGTGGCGCTCGGGTCGAGGCTGGCGGTGGGCTCATCGAGGAACAGCACTTCCGGATGCAGCGCCCAGGCGCGCGCCAGCGCGAGGCGCTGCTGTTCGCCGCCCGAAAGCACGCGGGCGGGCTTGTGCGCAAGATGCGCGAGCCCGACTTCGCGCAGGGCTTCCATGGCGCCGTCCGCCTTGCGCCCCGCGACTTCGAGCGCGTAGACCACGTTCGCGAGCACCGAGCGGCGAAGCATGATGGGGCGCTGGAACACCATTGCCTGGCGGCCCGGAGAATTCCACGCAACGCGACCCGACGTGGGCGCCAGCAGGCCGTGCATCAGGCGCATGAGCACGCTCTTGCCGGCGCCGTTGGCGCCGAGGATCACCGTGCTCGGCCCGGCCTCGATCTCGAGCGACAGCGGCTTGATGATGTGGAGGAAGGAGACCTCCCGGAGCGTGAGCGGCAGCATCATCCGTAGCGCCTCTGCGCCGCCTCCTTCACCAGCATCGCCGCCGCGTTGAGCGCGAGCACGATCGCGATCAGCACGACCCCGAGGCCGAGCGCGAGCGGCAGATCCCCTTTCGAGGTCTCGAGCGCGATGGCGGTGGTCATCACGCGCGTCACGCCGTCGATGTTGCCGCCGACGATCATCACCGCGCCTACTTCGGCGCTCGCGCGCCCGAGCCCCGCCAGTACCGCGGTCACCAGCGAAAAGCGCGTGTCCCAGATGAGCGTGAGCGCCGCGCCGCTGCCGCCCGCGCCGAGAGAGCGCAGCTGCTCCTCGTACTCGCGCCACGCGTCCTCGATCGCCTGGCGCGCGAGCGCCGCGATGATCGGCGTGATCAGCACCGTCTGCGCGATCACCATGGCAGGCGGCGTGAAGAGCAGCCCGAGCTCGCCGAGCGGTCCGGCGCGGGAGAGAAGCAGGTACACCGCGAGCCCCACCACCACCGGCGGCAGGCCCATCAGCGCGTTGAGCAGCACCACGACCGTGCGCCGGCCCGGGAAACGGCCGACCGCCACGGCGGCGCCGAGCGGCAGGCCGAGCGCGGTGGCGAACAGCACCGCGGCGAGGCTCACCCCGAGGCTCAGCACGACGATCTCCCAGAGACGCACCTCGGTGAATATGTCTAGCATTGCATACCTTGTCCCGGCAGACGACTTTACATCCCGGCTCCCAGGCCTTTAAATAGGCTTGGGGTTGCATATCATGTTCGAGATCGCGTTCGACCATGCCTGGCTGGCGGGCAAGGACTTCCCGCGCGAGCGCGGCCGCGCGCTCGTGCGCCTGCTCGATGCGCTGGCGCGCTCGGCGTCGCTGCGGGACGCGGCGCGCGGCGCGGGGCTGTCCTATCGCAGCGCGTGGGGGCTGCTCGGCGATGCGGCGCAGCTCTTCGGCGCGCCGCTGGTCGAAATGCAGCGCGGCAAGCCAGCCCGGCTCTCCCGCCTCGGACGCAGCGTGCTCTCCGTGGACGAGCGGGTGCGCGCGGCGCTCGGTGCCGAGTTCGAGCGGCTGCGCGGCGAGATCCCGCCGCTCCTCGCCGAGGCGCTGCCCGGAGCACGACCGCGCTTGACACTGCACGCGAGCCACGACCTGGCGCTCGAGCCGCTGCGCACGCTGTGCGCGAGCGCGCTGGAGCTCGAGATCGTGGTGTGCGGCGCCGACGACTCGCTCGCCGCCCTTTCCCGCGGCGAGTGCGACCTCGCCGGCTTCCATGTCGCCGACGCCCTGCCGCGAGCCGCGGCTGCCGCCGCGGCGCTCGGCAGGTGGCTCGATCCGCGCAAGCACACGCTGATCCATTTCGTAACCCGCCAGCAGGGTCTGATCGCCCGCCCCGGATCGCGCATCCGCAGCCTGCACGACCTGGCCCGGCCCGGCGTGCGCTTCATCAACCGCCACGTCGACACCTCGGTGGCGGCGGCGGTCGCGGACGGCCGCGCGGACGCCGGCTTCGGCTTGCGCGCCGAAGCGACCCGCTTCAAGCTCGCCTTCGTGCCGCTCGCGGTCGAGCGCTATTTCTTCGCCTGCGCCAGGTCCGCCATGCGCGGCAGCGCGCTGAAAGCGCTGCTCGAGCTCCTGCAAGGCGCAGGCTTCGCCGCCGCTGCGGCGCGCCTCCCCGGCTACGACGCCTCGCGCAGCGGCCAGCTCGAGCCGATGGACGCCGCGCTCACGTGGGTCGAGCGGCCTCGAAGAGGCGCCGCATGAGATGGGCTTTGGCAGCGCTCGCGCTTGTGCTTCTTGCGGGTACGGTTTCGGCGCAGAAGTCCGTGGAGCGCGTATTCGCGGCCGGCCCGCCGGCGAGCGTGCTCGTGTTCGCGATCGCGCCCGAGAAACTCGTCGGCTGGACGCGCGCCATGCGCCCGGACGAGGCGCAGTTCTTCGACGAGCGTTACGCCAAGCTGCCCGAGCTCGGGCGGCTCACCGGCCGCGGCGACACGGCGAACGTCGAGGTCGTGCTGCGGGCGAAGGCCGACCTGATCGTCGACGTGGGCTCGACTGCGCCGAGCCTCGCCGCCCTCGCGCGGAGCGTTCAGGACCGAACCGGCATTCCTTACGCGCTGCTCGACGGGCGCATCGAATCGACCCCCGCCACGCTGCGCACGCTCGGCCGGCTGATGGGCAACGAGCGCGAGGCCGAAGCGCTCGCTGTCTGGTACGAAAGCGAATTGAACGATGCAAGAGCTCGATCCGGCCGAGGAAAGGCCAAGCCCCTCGTCTACTACGGTCGGGGGCCGGCCGGGCTGCAGACCGGCGGAAAAGGCTCGATCAACGTCGAGGTGCTCGAGTTCCTCGGCGTGCGCAACGCGGCGGCCGAAGCGCGCGCCGGGCTCGTCACCGTGCCGTTCGAGCAGGTCATCCTGTGGAACCCCGAGGTGATCCTCACCACCGACCCGAATTTCTGGCGCCTCGCCTGGGTGGATGCGCGCTGGCGCGCGGTCGAGGCGGTCGGCCGCAGGCAGGTGTTCCTTTCGCCGCACCTGCCGTTCGGCTGGTTCGACTTTCCGCCGGGAGCGAACCGCCTGCTCGGAATCTGGTGGGCCGGGCGCCTGCTCGAGCCGCAGGCGTTCGACGTCGACCTGCGCGCCAAGGCGCGCGAGTTCCACCGGCGCTTCTACCACCGGGTGCCGACCGAGGCGCAGCTCGACGCGCTGCTCGGCGAGCCCGGCGCGGCTCCGAAGTGAACGGGCGCTCCGCGTCGTATCTGGTCTCGAGCGCGGTCCTGCTCGGCCTGGTCGCGCTCGCGTTCGCCGTCGGCCGCTACCCGGTCTCGCTGAGCGAGCTTGTCTCGGTCCTTTCCGGCCAGCCGGTCGCTGCAAACGTCGAGACCGTCGTGCTCCAGGTACGCGGGCCGCGCGTGCTCTCCGCGCTGCTCGTCGGCGCGGCGCTCGCTGCCGCGGGCAGCGCCTACCAGGGCATGTTCCGCAACCCGCTCGTCTCGCCCGACATCCTCGGCGTTTCGACCGGCGCCGCGCTCGGCGCGGTCCTGGCGATTTTCCTGTCGTTCAACATCTTCTTCACGCAACTGCTCTCTTTCGCAGGCGGCCTCGCCGCGGTGGGGCTGGTCTACGGCGTCGGCTCCAGGCTGCGCGGCCACGATCCGCTGCTCGCGCTGGTGCTCACCGGCGTCGTGATCGGCACGCTGCTCGGCTCGGCGATCGCGCTGCTCAAGTACCTGGCGGATCCCTACAACCAGCTGCCCGCGATCACGTTCTGGCTGCTCGGCAGCCTTGCCGCCATCGCGCCGAAGGATCTGGTCGTCGCCGCGCCGCTCGCGCTCCTCGGGCTCGTGCCGATGCTGCTGCTGCGCTGGCGCATGAACCTGCTCGCGCTGCCCGACGACGAGGCGCGCGCGCTCGGCGTGGATACGAGGCGCCTGCGCACGCTGGTCGTGGCATGCGCCACGCTTATGACCGCGTCAGTGGTCGCGATCAGCGGCATCATCGGCTGGGTCGGGCTGCTGATCCCGCACGCCGCACGGCTGGTCGTCGGCCCCGACTTCGGCCGCTTGCTGCCGCTCGCGATGCTGATGGGAGCCGCATTCATGCTTGCGGTCGACACCCTGTGCCGCACCCTCGCGAGCATCGAGGTGCCGCCGGGGGTGCTCACGGCGCTAATCGGAACGCCGTTCTTCCTGTGGCTCTTCGCCCTGGCGCGGAGGACGTGGTGATGCTGCAAGTGCGCGACCTCGCGTTCGGCTTCCCCGGCCGCACCGTCGGCCGCGACGTGAGCTTTACGCTGGCTGCGGGCGAAGTGATGTGCGTGCTCGGCCCGAACGGCGGCGGCAAGACCACGCTTTTCCGCACTGTCCTGGGGTTGATCGAAAAGCATTCCGGCTCGATCGAGCTCGAAGCCAATCCCCTCGAAAGCCTGTCGCGGGCCGAGATCGCGAGGCGCATCGGCTACGTGCCGCAGGGCCATTCGGCCTATTTCGCCTTCACCGTGCGCGAGTTCGTGCTGATGGGCCGCACGGCGCACCTCGGCGCGTTCGCTTCTCCCGCGCAGAACGACCTGCGCGTGGCCGAGCGGGCGCTCGAGTCGCTCGGCATCGCGCAGCTCGCGGACAAGCCGGTGACCGAGATCTCGGGCGGCGAGCGCCAGCTTGCGCTGGTGGCGCGGGCGCTTGCGCAGGAGCCGCGGCTGCTGGTCCTCGACGAGCCCACGGCGAGCCTCGACTTCGGCAACCAGGTGCGCGTGCTGCAAAAGGTCGAGGCGCTCGCGCGCTCCGGCATCGCGGTCCTGTTCTCCAGCCACGACCCCGATCACGCGTTCCTGTGCGCCGGCCGCGCGCTGCTGCTCGCCGAGGGCCGCGTCCTCGAGATCGGTACGCCGCGCGAGGTGATCCGGGCCGACACGCTCGAGCGCATGTACCGGGTCTCGGTGCAGGTGGTGCCGCTGCCCGGCGGAATGCATACCTGCTTGCCCGGCATGGGGCCATGATCTACACTTTCCCGGTTGCAGGTCGGGACTGCAGACTCCCGGCGATCCAAGACGCCTCGCGTCCAAGCTCTGCGGCACACTCTTGAGAGGAGAGGCCATGGACGCGAGCATCAGCGCAGCATCCCTCAAGCAATCCGTTCTCGGCGCCGAGCCGCCGCTCGTGATCGACGTGCGGCGCAACGAGCGTTTCCGCGAATCGCCCTACCTCATGAAAGGCGCGCTGCGCCGCGATCCCGAGCAGGTCGCGGAGTGGAAGAAAACGCTGCCGCGCGCGGCCCAGGTGGTGGTCTACTGCGTGCACGGCCACGAGGTGAGCCAGAACGCCGCCAAGGCCCTCGGCGCGCGCTACCTGGAAGGCGGGATAGAAGCGTGGCGGCAGAGTGGAGGAGAACTTCTCAAGAAACCTGCCAACGCCTCTTCTCGCTGGGTCACGCGCGAGCGGCCGAAGATCGACCGCATCGCCTGCCCGTGGCTCATCCGGCGCTTCGTGGATCCGGACGCTGAATTCCTCTACGTGCCGGCGCCGGAGGTGAGGAAGACCGCGGAAGAGCGAACCGCGGTGCCGTACGACATCCCCGAGGTCGAGTTCTCGCACGACGGGGAGCTGTGCAGCTTCGACGCGTTCCTGAAAAAGTTCCGCCTGGGAGGCGACCCGGCGCTCGCCCAGCTCGCGCTCATCGTACGCGGCGCGGATACCCACCGCCTCGACCTCGCGCCGCAGGCGGCGGGGCTCGCCGCGATCTCGCTCGGGCTGTCCAGGAACTTCGCCAACGACCACGAGATGCTCGAGCACGGCATGGTGATCTACGACGCGCTCTACGCGTGGTGCCAAGAACACAAGTAGATTTCCGGGAGGCGTTCCGCACCTGGCTGAAGATCGGCTGCCTGGGCTTCGGCGGCCCGGCGGGCCAGATCGCGATGATGCATCGCATCCTGGTCGACGAGAAAAGATGGATCGACGAGCCGCGCTACCTGCACGCGCTCAACTTCTGCATGCTGCTGCCGGGCCCGGAGGCGCAGAAGCTCGCGACCTACTCGGGCTGGCTGCTGCACGGCGTGCGCGGCGGGCTCGCCGCCGGGATCCTGTTCGTGCTGCCCGGGGCGCTCGTCATGCTCGCCTTCAGCCTGCTCTACGTGCTCGGGCGCGGCATCCCGGCGGTGGACGGGGCGCTGTTCGGCATCAAGGCCGCGGTGCTCGTGATCGTGGTGGAAGCCCTGATCCGCATCGGCCGCCGCTCGCTCAAGTCGCGGCTGCTGATCACCCTCGCCGGGGCGGCGTTCGTCGGCATCTTCTTCTTCGACCTGCCGTTCCCCCTGATCGTCGCGCTCGCCGGGTTGGTCGGGTTTTTCTCCACGCGGCCCCAAGCCTTCGTTTCAGCAGAAAAGATTCCCGGCCGCTGGCGGCAGGCGGCAACCGCGACGGCGGTCGGGCTCGTGCTGTGGTGGGCGCCGGTGGCGCTGGCGGTGCTGCTGCTCGGGACAGACCATGTCTTCGCGGACATCGGCGTGTTCTTTTCCAAGCTCGCCGTCGTCAGCTTCGGCGGCGCCTATGCGCTGCTCGCCTACATGGCGCAGCAGGCGGTGGAGAACTACGGCTGGATGAGCGCGCCCGAGATGGTCGACGGGCTCGGGCTCGCCGAGACGCTGCCCGGACCGCTCATCAAGGTGACGCAGTTCGTGGGCTTCCTCGCGGCGTACAGGAATCACGAGCCGCTCGAGGCGATTTCCAGTGCCATCCTGGGCTCCGCGCTCACCACCTGGGTGACGTTCGTGCCGCCGATGCTGCTGATCTTCGCCGGGGCTCCCTTCATCGAGCAGCTGCGCTCGAACCGGCGCCTCTCGGGCGCGCTCGCCGCGATCACCGCCGCGGTGGTGGGCGTAATCCTCAACCTCACGGTGTGGTTCGTGCTGCACGTCCTGTTTGCGGACATCCAGGAGGCGCGCGCCGGGCCGCTGCGCTGGTACGCGTTCGATCCGCTGATGGTCGACCTCAAGGTCTCGGCGCTCGCTCTGGTGGCCGCGGTGCTCGCTTTCGTCCTGCACCGGGGACTCGTTCAGCTCGTTCTCATCATGGCGGCGCTCGGGATCGCGGTACGATTGCTCCTATGAGCGCCTACCTGATTGCCGAAATCGACATCACCGATCCCGCCGCCTACGAGGACTATCGCAAGCAGGTTCCTGCCGTCATCGCCCGCTACGGCGGGAAGTACATCGTGCGCGGCGGCAAGGTCGAGCCGCTCGAGGGCGGCTGGTCGCCCAGGCGCGTCGCCGTGGTGGAGTTCCCCTCGATGGAGCGGGCGCTCGAGTTCTACCGCTCGCCGGAGTACGCGCCGCTCGTCAAGATCCGCCAGAAGGCCTCGCGCGGCAAGCTCCTCATCGTCGAAGGGCTATAAAACGAAAGGGCGTCTCACGACGCCCTTTCGGCCCCTCCTCCTCCAGTCAATCTGGTTGCGTGTCTTCAGTTCCGCTGAATTACGCCGCACGCGAGGCGCGCGCCGGCATTGCCCGTAGGCTGGGTCTTGTAGTCGTCCGGGTCGGCGTGAACGATCAGTCCGCGGCCGACGATGCTGGCCGGGCCGGGCGTGACGGTGAGGGTGTCGAGCTCGACGTCGACCTTGGCGCGCCCGCCCTTGTCCGCCTTGAGCGCGGGCAGGTCGCCGGCGTGGCGCTCGGCGCTCGCCGGATTGCCGTGCGGCTTGCCGAACGGGTTGAAATGCCCTTTGGCGCTCATGCCGTCGGGCGAGCTGCAGTCGCCGACCTCGTGGATGTGGAAGCCGTGCTCCTGGCCGGGCTTCAGTCCCTGCAGGTAGGCCACCAGGCGCACCTTGTTGCCCACCTGGTCGAAGGTGGCCTCGCCGAACGCCTTGTGCGTGCCCAGAGGCTTCAGCTGCGCGGTGGCGCGCGGCTCGTCCTTCGACCCGCCCGTGAGGCTCGACCACGTGCTCTGGACGGTCTCGCAGCCGGCGAGCGCGGCGCTTGCGGCGAAGATCAGAATCGTGCGCATTGGGTCTCCCGAAGGACGCCCAATGTACTCATTTCTTCGCGGGCTTGGAAGGCGCCTTTTCCGGCGCCATGGAGATGCCCTTGTTCTTCTTGTAGTTCACGACCACCCGGTCCTGCGCCTTGCCGAGGTTCTCGGCGTCCCTCGCCTTGGCCGCGGTGGCCTTGTCGGCGTCGGCTTTCTTTTCGGCGTCGCTCTTCGCCGGCGGCGCCGGCAGCTTGGCATGGGAGGCCGCGATCACGCCGGCGGCAAGCCCCGCCGCAAGTACCAGGAAAACTCTTTTCATGACTTCTCCCTCATGTGCGGAGCGCCGGCAGGGACCGCGCCGCCCGCGGGGGCGGCTTTGCCGGACTTCGTCTCGTCATACCAGTACTCGTGGTGCTCCTTCGCCCAGATCTCGTCGACGTAGCCGGTGCGCATCGAGGCATAGGCGCCCTCGACCCCGATCGTGCCCATATAGATGTGGCCGAGCGAGACGGCGATGTAGATCAGCGCCGCCACCGCGTGCCACACCCAGGCCTCCTGCATGGTGGCGCGCGTCTGGTCGAAGTTCGGGAACAGCAGGATCAGCCCGGTCCAGGCCACGATCACGCTCAGCACGACCACCCCGCCCCAGAACCAGACTTTCTCGCCGGCGTTGAAGCGCCCCGAAGGCACGTGCGCGCCGCCGGTCATGTACGACCACGACTTGCGGAACCACATGAAGTCGTAGGCGCGCGGCAGGTTGTCGCGGATGAAGATGACCACGAAGATCAGCGTCGAGAGAATGAAGAACGGCCCGACGAAGTTGTGCAGGTTCTTGGCGAGCGAACTGAGCCAGGCGAACAGCGTGTAGCCGATGACCGGCAGCAGCACGTGCTTGCCGAAGAGCATGACGAGCCCCGACAGGCCGAGCACGACGAAGCTGATCGCCATGCACCAGTGCGCGATCTGCTCCATCGAGCTGAAGCGCAGGATGAGCCGGCCGGTCGGACGCTCGTGCAGCTTGATGGGTCCCCGGGTGGAGTAGAGCGCCGCGATCACGGCAACCACGGCGATCACCAGCCAGCCGCCCCAGAAGGTCACCGGGCCGTTGCGGATGCGCCTCCAGGTGTCACCCGCCGACTGGACCAGGACGCCGGTCTCGCGCCCCTTGATGCTGGTGTAGTGCTCCTTGGCTTCCTCGCGCACCTGGCGCCACACCGGGGCGTTGTTCCCCGGCTGGGTCATCTGGCGCTGCTGTTGCTCCTGCGTGGGAGTTTGTTGCGCGAACGCCGCTCCCGACAGGGAAACGAGGACCGCCAGGCACAGCCTGGAAAGGAATTTCATAAGCCCTCTACTGGTTACTGGTAAATGCGCTTGTGCTCGTGCTGCCCGAGCTGCCGGGTCTTGATCTGCGTCTCCCAGCCCGCCCGGTCGCCCTTGGTCCACTTTGCGCTTTCGTAGGCGAGCGGCTCGCTGTTCCAGGGCTGGGCGTCGGGCTTGCCCTGGTACTTGCCCTGCTTGTACACCACCACCTGCTCGGGCTCACCGCAGGCGGTGAGCCCGAACGCGGCGACGACCAGAAGAAGTCTCGTCATGACTTGCGTCCCGTCGGTGCGGGAGGCTGCGCTCCCGGCTTGCCCGGGCCGTAGGCGGTGCCCCAGCCCCAGACTTCGGAGCCCTTGCCCCGGCGCAGCACGCGCTCGCGGTAGATGTCGGCGATCACGTCGCCGTCGCCGCCGAGCAGCGCCTTGGTCGAGCACATCTCGGCGCACGCCGGCAGCTTGCCCTCCGACAGGCGGTTGCGGCCGTACTTCCCGAACTCGGCGGCGCTGCGGTCGGTTTCCG
Organism: Burkholderiales bacterium; assembly: GCA_035454645.1. GTDB lineage: Bacteria > Pseudomonadota > Gammaproteobacteria > Burkholderiales > SG8-39 > SCGC-AG-212-J23. The sequence goes on along the minus strand of DATIGR010000020.1, from coordinate 861 downwards.
GGCCGCCGGCGCAGAAGGTGCACTTGTCCATCTTGCCGCGCAGGCCGAAGGCGCCGGCCTGCGGGAACTGCGGCGCGCCGAACGGGCAGGCGTAGAAGCAGTAGCCGCAGCCGATGCACAGGTCCTTGTCGTGCAGCACCACGCCGTCGTCGGTGCGGTAGAAGCAGTCGACCGGGCAGACCGCCATGCAGGGCGCATCCGAGCAGTGCATGCACGCGACCGAGATCGACTTCTCGGCGCCCACCACGCCGTCGTTGATGGTGACCACGCGGCGGCGGTTCACGCCCCACGGCACCTCGTTCTCGTTCTTGCAGGCGGTGACGCAGCCGTTGCACTCGATGCAGCGCTCGGCGTCGCACAGGAATTTCATTCTCGCCATGGTTGTCTCCTCAGTTTCCTAGCTACGCCTTCGCCACTTGGCACAGCGTGGTCTTGGTTTCCTGCATATTGGTGACCCGGTCGTAGCCGTAGGTCGTGGCGGTGTTGACCGCCTCGCCGCGCACGATCGGTGCGGCACCCTCCGGGTAGTAGGGCAGCATGTCCTCGCCCTGCCACCACCCCGAGAAGTGGAACGGGATGAACACCGTGTCGGGCCCGACGCCCTCGGTCACTTTCGCCTTCACCTTGATGCGCACGTTGCCGCCGCCGGGGTTCTTGCCGGGCGTCGACACCCAGACGTACTCGCCGCTGCGGATGCCGCGGTCGGCCGCGGTCTTCGGGTTGATCTCGACGAAGTTGTCCTGCATCAGCTCGGCGAGCCAGGGGTTGGAGCGAGTCTCGTCGCCCCCGCCCTCGTACTCGACCAGGCGCCCGCTCGTGAGCACCAGCGGGAACTTCTTGTGCACCTCGTCCTTGACCGCG
>DATIGR010000019.1:0-3416 GCA_035454645.1 Burkholderiales bacterium | reverse complement strand
AGAAGGGCTTCCGCCACCTGCCGGTCGTCGTCGACGGCAGTCAGCCGATCGGCGTCGTCTCGGCGCGCCACGCGCTCGACCCGGACCTCGAGGAGTTCGCCGCCGAGGCCGCGCGGCGCAGGCACATCCGCCGCCGCGCGTGAATCCCGCTCCCGGCTCGACGCTGTTCGACGGCACGCAGGCCCGCAAGGGGTACGCGCTCAACAAGATGTGCTTCTCGTTCAACAGCGCCGCGAACCGGGCCGAGTTCCTGCGCGACGAGGACGCCTATTGCCGCAGGTTCGGGCTGAACGAGGCGCAGCGGGCCGCGATCCGGCATCGCAACGTGCGGGAGCTCCTCGAGGCCGGGGGCAACATCTACTACCTGGCGAAGTTCGCCGGCATCTTCGGGCTCGACGTGCAGGACATCGGCGCGCAGCAGACCGGCATGACGAAAGACGAGTTCAGGGCGATGCTCGCCCGGGCGGGGAAATAGCCGTGGCGCGCATTGTCGGCGCCGTCACCACCTCGCATGTGCCGGCCATCGGCGGCGCCATCGCCAAGGGCCGCCAGGACGAGCCTTACTGGAAGCCGTTCTTCGGCGCCTTCGGCAAGGCCCGCGACTGGCTCGCGCGCGTGCAGCCGGACGTCGCGGTCGTGGTCTACAACGATCACGGCCTGCAGTTCTTCCTCGACAAGATGCCCACCTTCGCCGTCGGCGCGGCCGACGAATACCGCAACGCCGACGAGGGCTGGGGGCTTCCGACGCTGCCGCCGTATCGCGGCGACGCCGCTTTCTCCTGGCACCTGATCGAATCGCTGGTGGCCGAGGAGTTCGACGTCACGAGCTGCCAGGAGGTGCTCGTCGACCACGCGTTCACCGTTCCGCTGCAGCTCCTGTGGCCCGGACCGGGGCCGTGCCCGGTCGCCACCGTTCCGGTCATGGTGAACACCGTGCAGCACCCGCTGCCGTCGCCCGCGCGCTGCCTCAAGTTCGGCGCCGCCCTCGGCCGCGCCATCGCCTCCTGGCCCTCCGATGCGAGGGTGCTGGTGCTCGGAACGGGCGGGCTTTCGCACCAGCTCGAGGGCCCGCGCGCCGGCTTCATCAACAGCGAGTTCGACCGCATGTGCATGGCGAAGATCGTCGACCAGCCCGAGGCGCTCGGCGGGTACTCGATCCCGCGGCTCGTCGAGCTCGCCGGCAGCCAGGGCACCGAGCTCCTGAACTGGCTCGTCGCGCGCGCCGCGCTCGGCGGCCGCGTCTCCAAGGTGCACAGCAACTACCACGTCCCGATCTCGAACACCGCGTCGGGAATGATGGTGCTCGAGAACGCCTAGAAGAAGGATCCGAAGAAGTCGTCCCCGCGAAGGCGGGGACCTAATTTTTCTTTTGAAAACTGGGTTCCCGCATTCGCGGGAACGACCAATTGCCGCTGTTTCAGAATTTCCCTAGCCGTGCATCGTCAGGCCGCCGGAGACGCTGATGGTCTGGCCGGTGATGAACTCGGCGTCGTCGCTCGCGAGGAACAGCACCGCGCCGGCGATGTCCTCGGGCTTGCCGAGGCGGCCCATCGGGATCGCGCGCCGGTAGGCCTCGCGCAGCTTGTCGGGGTTGCCGGCGCCCTGCATGAACTGCTCGAGCATGCCGGTTTCGGTCAGGCCGGGGCACACCACGTTAAGCTGGATATTCTTTGAAGCGAGCTCGCGCGCGAGCGTCTTGGTCATGGCGATGACGCCGCCCTTGCAGGCGGAGTAGGGCGCCTCGCCCGAGGAGCCGACGCGGCCCGCGTCGGAGGCGATGTTCACCACCTTGCCGCCGCCGCGCTCGACCATGCCGGGCAGAACACAGTGCAGCATGTTCATCGGCCCGACCAGGTTGATGGCGATGATCTTCTGCCAGAACGCCGGGTCGGTCTTGAGGAACGGCTTGAACATGTCCCAGCCGGCGTTGTTGACGAGGATGTCCACCGGCCCCGCCGCCTCGACCGCCTTTTTCACTGCGCCGTAGTCGGTGATGTCGACCGGGTCCGGGGATTTCAGATCCAGGATGACGACCTTCGTACCCTCAGCCCGGAAGCGCTCGACGATCGCGGCGCCGATGCCGGCGGCGCCGCCGGTGACGATGGCGGTCTTTCCTTTCAAGCCTCGCATGTCATTCCTCCGGGATTACCGCGGTCGCCTCGAGCTCGATCTTGCCGGGCGAGTCGAGGAGGTCCGATACGAAGATCATACTCATCGCCGGGTAGTGGCGGCCCATGTGGCGCCGCCAGATTGCGCCGAGCTCGCGGCGCGCGGCGAGATACGCCGGCTTGTCGCAGCAGTAGGCGGTCATGCGGCAGACGTGCTCGGGCCGCGCGCCCGCTTCGGCGAGCACCGCGATGACGTTCTTCAGCGCCTGCTCGAACTGCGGCGCAAGCTCCTCGGACTGGAACACCTGCTGCTCGTTCCATCCCACCTGTCCGGCGACGAACACGATCCTGCCCGAGCTCTCGATGCCGTTGGCGTAGCCGAGCGGCGGCTTCCACCCCCGGGGCAGCAGGACCTTCATCCGGCGCTGCGCGGCGGATCGGGATCCTCGTCCCAGCCCGCCCCGGGGCGCGGCACGCGCTTCATCCATTCCTGGATCAGGCGCACGTGCTCGGCTTCCTCGCTCGCCATCTCGCGCGCGGCGTCGCGCACCTTCTTCGGCGCGCGGCTCGCGGCGATGTTCTCATAGTACTGCTGCGCGTCGCGCTCGCAGCGCAGCGCGATCTCGAGCGCGTGCCACGGCTGCATGAGGTAGTGAAGCGAGTCGAACGGCGCGGTCTCCGGCCCCTCGTCGCCGTCCCAGGCGTAGGCGGGCGGCAGCGCCGGCACGCTCGGCCATTTCATCTCCTCGAGGATGCGCTTCGCGTGCAGCGTCTCGATGCCGGAGAGCTTGCGGAAGAACTGCGCCACCTCGGGGTTGTTGTGCGTCTCGAGCTGCTCGGCGAACTGCGCGTAGCGCTCGACGGCCTCGAGCTCCATGGTGTAGGCCCGCGCCATGAAATCGGCGTACTGCTTCATGCCTGAAAAGCCCTTTCCAGATCCTCCAGCGATCCGCCGCGCGAGGTCGGCGCGGCGTAAGCCGGCCGGGTGCCCTTGTAGAGCACGCCGATGTTGAAGCCGTCGTCGGTCATGATGCGGCGCGCGGCGCGGCCGGGGTCGTCGGTGAACGCCACCGGCGCCGGGTGCACCACGTCCTTCCAGCCGCGCTGCTCGGGCCGGAAGGTGACGCAGGGCGAAAGGATCTCGATGAACGAGAAGCCCGGATGGCGCACCGCCTCGGCGATCAGCGCGGCGCAGCCGTTCGGGTCGCCCGAGAACGCGCGCGCGATGAAGGTCGCGCCCGAAGCGAGCGCGATCACCAGCGGATGGAATTCACGCAGCCCGGTGCCGCCGGGCGCGAGCTTGGAGGA
>DATIGR010000018.1:0-5677 GCA_035454645.1 Burkholderiales bacterium | reverse complement strand
TTGAGTTCGATGAAGGCGCAGGGGGTTTCGCCCCAGCGCTCGTCGGGCCTGGCCACGACGGCGGCCGCCAGCACCGCGGGATGCCGATAGAGCACGTCCTCGACCTCGATCGACGAGATGTTCTCGCCGCCGGAAATGATGATGTCCTTGGAGCGGTCCTTGATCTTGACGTAGCCGTCCGGCTGCAGCACCGCCAGGTCCCCGGAGTGGAACCAGCCGCCGGCGAACGCATCCCGCGTCGCCTTGGGGTTCTTCAGGTAGCCCTTCATCGTGATGTTGCCGCGGAACATGATCTCGCCCATGGTCTCGCCGTCGGCGGGCACCGGCTTCAGCGTCTCCGGGTCCATCACCGTGAGCCCCTCCTCCACCGTATAGCGGATTCCCTGGCGGCCGTTCAGGCGCACCTGGTCGGCGAGCGGCAGGCGCTCCCATTCCGGGTGCTTGGCGCACACGCTCGCCGGGCCGTAGGTCTCGGTGAGCCCGTACACGTGCGTGATGCTGAAGCCCATCTTCTGCATGCCCTCGATCATCGCCGCCGGCGGCGCCGCCGCGGCGACCAGGCCGCTCACCCGGTGCTCGATGCCGCGCTTCATTTCCTCCGGCGCGTTGATCAGCATCTGGTGCACGATCGGCGCGCCGCAATAGTGGGTGACGCGGTGTTGCTTGATCAACCTAAAAATGATCTCTGCCTCGACTCTTCTCAGGCAGACGCTGGTCCCCGCGTTCGCGGCCATGGTCCACGGGAAGCACCAGCCGTTGCAGTGGAACATCGGCAGCGTCCACAGGTACACCGAGTGGTGCGGCATGCCCCAGACCAGGATGTTGCCCACGCCGTTCAGGTAGGCGCCGCGGTGGTGGTAGACCACGCCTTTGGGGTTGCCGGTGGTGCCTGAGGTGTAGTTGAGCGAAATCGCCTGCCACTCGTCCTGCGGCCAGCGCCAGGCGAACTCGGGATCGCCCTCCTCGAGCAGCTCCTCGTAGGTCTTCTTCCCGAGCCGCTTGCCGCCGCCGAGCTCGGGGTCTTCGACGTCGACCACCTCGATGTTCTTTCCCTTGACCGCCTTCTCGATCACGCCGCTGAATTCCGCATCCGCCAGCAGCAGCTTCGCCTCGCCGTGCTCGAGCATGAAGGCGATCGCCTCGGCGTCGAGACGCGTGTTGAGCGTATTCAGCACCGCGCCGCACATCGGAATTCCAAAATGGGCCTCGACCATCGCCGGGATGTTCGGCAGCATCACCGCCACGGTGTCGCCCACCCCGATGCCGCGCTTCGAAAGAGCGCCGGCGAGCCGCCGGCAGCGCGCGTAGGTCTCCTTCCAGGTGTAGCGCTGCGCGCCGTGGACCACCGAGACCCGGTCCGGGTACACGTACGCGGCGCGCTCGAGGAACGTGAGCGGGGTGAGCGGCGCGAAGTTCGCCGGGTTCTTGTCGAGGTCGCGGTCGTAGATGGTGGCAGCCACGCCGAAAGTATAAGCCCGCCTAGCCGGCCAGGCGGCGCCAGAGGCTCGGGCGCCTGGCGTCCTTCTCCATGGCATCGAGGTAGCGCTCGTGCGCGGCGAGCTCCTCGGGCGATGCGCGCTGCACCCTGAGCCTCGAGACGTCGAGGACCACGCCCGCGGCCGCGGCGGCGCCCGCCGGCGCCTCGAGCTCCATCATCAGGCTCTCCTGGCCGCGCGTCATCGCGAGGTAGCATTCGGCGAGCAGGTACGCGTCGGCGAGCGCGCCGTGCAGCGTGCGCCTGGAGTTGTCGACGAGGTAGCGCTCGCACAGCGCGTCGAGCGAGTTCCTCTTCCCCGGGTGCAGCTCCCTGGCGAAGACCAGGGTGTCGGTGATCGCGCCGACGTGGTCCTGCACGCGCCCGAGGCCCGCGAGCCCGAGCTCCAGGTTCAGGAACTCGACGTCGAACTCCGCGTTGTGGATGATGAGCTCGGCGCCGCGGACGTAGTCGAGGAACGCGGGGGCGATCTCGGCGAACTTCGGCTGCGCGGCGAGGTCCTCGCGCGTCAGGCCGTGCACGCGCGTCGCGCCGAGCTCCACCTCGCGCTCCGGGTTCACATAGGCGTGGAACACGCGCTCGCTCGCGCGCCGGCTGAGGAGCTCGACGCAGCCGATCTCGATGATGCGGTCGCCGAGCTTGGGGTTGAGCCCGGTGGTCTCCGTATCAAGGACGATCTGACGCAGAAGGAATTCCCTTGTTGGCGAGCTCGTCCGCCCGCTCGTTCTCCGGATGCCCGGCGTGGCCGCGCACCCAGTGCCATTCGATGTGGTGCCGGGCGGCGAGCTCGTCGAGCCGCCGCCACAGGTCCTCGTTCTTCACCGGCTTCTTGTCGGCGGTGCGCCAGCCGCGGCGCTTCCAGTCCCTGATCCACTCCGAGATGCCGTGCTTCACGTAGAGCGAGTCGGTGTACAGCCTGACCCGGCTCGGGCGCTTGAGCGCCTCGAGGGCGCGGATCGCCGCGGTCAGCTCCATGCGGTTGTTGGTCGTGGCCGGCTCGCCGCCCCAGAGCTCCTTCTGCGTCTGGTTGAAACGAAGAATCACGCCCCAGCCGCCCGGTCCGGGATTCCCGCGGCAGGCTCCGTCGCTGTAGATCTCGACGAAGCCCTCACTCATGGCGATTCCTGTGCGTGCGCTGGGAAACCGGGGCGAGCGCCCGGCGCCGGGCGCGCTCCTTGCGCCACGCCGGCGTGACGATGCGCATGCCGTGCACGCGCTTCACGGCGCGCACGACGTAGACGCCGCCCGTCACCGGCCACCATCTCGCCCCCGCCTTGTCCATGAACGAGAATCGCTGCAGCCAGCGCGCGTCGCGGAACGGCGGCGCGTAGCAGCCGAACTTGCCGCCGTTCAGCTCGAAGCCGAGCACCCTCAGCCATTCGCGCAGCCGCAGCACGCCGATGAACTTCGCGTCCCACGGCGCGCCGTTGCGCCGCCGGGTGAACGCCTGCCGCAGGCGCCAGAGCGACACGGTGTTGAAGCCCGAGATCACCACCTGCCCTTCCGGCATCAGCACGCGCTCGACCTCGCGTAAAACATCGTGAGGATTGTGGTGCCCCTCCAGCACATGCGGCAGCGCGACAAGATCCATGCTCTGCGAGGCGAGCGGGATCTGCAGCGGGTCCGCGGCCAGGCTCGCGCCCTGCTCCAGCGCCAGCGTGAAGCGGTAGGGCATGCGGTTCTGCCGCAGGAAATCGACCTCGGGCAGCCCGACCTGGACCGCCCTGAAACCGAACACGTCGTCGACCGCGCTGTCGAACTGGGCCAGCTCCCAGTCGAGCACGTACGCGCCCTGGGGGGTGGACAGCCACCCTGAAAGCGACGAGCGTCCGCCGTTATACTTCAGCGCCCCGTTCTGGACGAAGGCTCGGTGCATGCGTGAAGTGGCCAACCTCGACGTCGTTCCTGTTCCCGCGTTCAAGGACAACTACGTCTGGACGCTGCGCAACGCGACGCACGCCGCGGTGGTGGATCCCGGCGAGGCGCGGCCGGTGCTCGACTATCTCGCGCGTGAGAACCTTTACCTCGCCGCGATCCTCGCGACCCATCATCATCCCGACCATGTCGGCGGCATCGCGCAGATCCTGGAGAAGTTCCGGGTCCCGGTCTACGGGCCCAGGAACGAGCCGATCGCGACGCTCACCCGGCCGGTTTCCGAGGGCGACACGGTGACCCTCCCGCAGCTCGACGTGACGCTCTCGGTGCTCGACATCCCGGGCCATACGCGCGCGCATATCGCCTATTATGGGGCAGGCGCGCTGTTCTGCGGCGACACGCTGTTCGCGTGCGGCTGCGGGCGCCTCTTCGAGGGAACCGCGGAGCAGATGTACGCGTCGCTCGAGAAGCTGCGCGCGCTGCCCGACGACACGAAAGTGTACTGCGGGCACGAGTACACGCTCGCGAACATCGGATTCGCGCAAGGGGTCGAGCCGCGCAACGCCGAGCTCGCCGCGCGCGAGCGCCGCGACCGCGCCCTGCGCGCCGCCGGCAAGCCCACCGTGCCGAGCACGCTGCGCGAGGAGAAGGCCACCAACCCGTTCCTGCGCTGCACCGAGCCGGCGGTGATCGAGTCGGTCAACAAATACCTGGGTACGCGCGTTTCCGACCCTGTGCGTGTATTCGCGGCGATACGAGAGTGGAAAAACCGCTCGTGAGAAAGTTCCTGCTCCCGGTGGCCCTCGCGCTCCAGGCGTGCGCGACGCAGCCTGTTCCCGAGCCCGCCGCCGAGCCCGAGCCGGTCGCGACGCCCGGGCCCCGGGTGTTCGAGCCCGTGCCCGCCCCGCCGCCGCTGCCGCTCGCCACGCGCAAGCGCGCCGCCCCGCCGGTCATCGCCACCCCCGAGCCTTTCGACGCTCGGCCCGTGGTGGTCAACCCGCCCCCCGTCGTCGGCATCGACCTCGCGCGCGAGCCGAGCGACCTGTGGTCGCGCATCCGCGGCGGATTCGCGATTCCCGACCTGACCGGGCCGCTGGTCAGGCAGAAGACCACGCAGTACGTCGCGCGCCCGGAATACCTGCAGCGCATCCTCGCCCGCAGCAAGCTCTACCTGTACCACATCGTCGAGGAGGTCGAGAAGCGCGGCCTGCCGACCGAGCTCGCGCTGCTGCCGATGGTGGAGAGCGCCTTCAACCCGATGGCGTACTCGCGCGCGCATGCCTCGGGCCTGTGGCAGTTCATTCCCGGCACCGGCAGGCGCTTCGAGCTCGAGCAGAACTCGTGGTACGACGGCCGGCGCGACATCGTCGACTCGACCAGCGCGGCGCTCGACTATCTCACCAAGCTCTACGAGATGCACGGCGACTGGCACCTCGCGCTCGCCTCCTACAACTGGGGCGAGAACGCGGTCAGGAAGGCCGTCGCCCGCAACAAGGCGCAGCGCAAGAAAACCGACTACGCGAGCCTGCGCATGCCCAGGGAGACGCGGCACTACATCCCGAAGCTGCAGGCGCTGAAGAACATCATCGCCAACCCGGCGGCGTACGGCGTGGACCTCGACGCGATCCCGAACCAGCCTTACTTCACCGTCATCACCGAGGCGCCGGACATCGACGTGCACCTCGCGGCGCGGCTCGCCGAGATGCCGGTCGAGGACTTCATCGCGCTCAACCCCGGCTTCAGCCGGCCGCTGATCCGCTCCTCCTCGGTCGGGCGCATCATCCTGCCCAACGACAACGTGGTCGCGTTCTACGACAACCTGGACGAGCTCGACGAGGGCGCGCTCGTCTCGTGGCAGGTCTACCACCCGAAGCCGGGCGAGAAGCTCGACGCGATCGCCCGGCACTTCGACATCAGCGTCAACGAGCTCAGGCGCGTGAACGGCATCCACCCGCGCTCGACGCGCATGCCCAAGGACCTCGTCGTGCCGATGAACCCCGAAGCGCGCCAGACCCTCGCCGAGCTGCCGCTCATGTACGGGCCGCCCATCCCGCAGCACGGCCCGGCGCGCGCGGTCCACGTCGTCAGGAGCGGCGACACGCTGAGCTCCATCGCGCGGCGCTACCGCGTGAGCGTGTCGAGCCTCAAGAGCTGGAACCAGATCGGCCGCTTCCTGCAGGTGGGCCAGAAGATCTACATCCGCTAGAAAAGGGGTCAGGACCCTTTTATTGGAAAAGCAACCGTGTTTGTAACGGGATCTCTTAAACGGGTTTTGTTTCGGGGGTCCAGGGGGTGCTTTCTCGAGCC
>DATIGR010000017.1:0-34392 GCA_035454645.1 Burkholderiales bacterium | reverse complement strand
CGATCTGGCGCGCGAGGATGTCGGAAGTGCCGCCGGCCGCGTACGGCACGACGATGCGGATCGGCTTCGTGGGATAGGTCTGCGCGGATGCGCACGCTGCGAACAGCGCGAGCATCAGGACCGCGACGCGTTTCATGCCTGCCTCCTCAGTGGATTTCGGGTTCCGGGACCGGAGCGGTGCCTTCGAGGAAATCGAAGTCGCAGCCCTCGTCGGCCTGCTTCACGTGCTGCGCGAAGATCGCGCCGTAGCTGCGCTCGTATTTCCGTACCGGGGGCTTCCAGGCGCTTCTGCGCTTTTCCATCTCCCCGGGTGCAACCTTCAAATTGAGCTCCCGCCTCTCGACGTCGAGCTCGATCGGGTCGCCGTTCTTCACCCACGCGAGCGGGCCGCCGACGAACGACTCGGGCGCGACGTGCAGCACGCAGCAGCCGTAGCTCGTGCCGCTCATGCGCGCGTCGGAGACGCGCACCATGTCGCGCACGCCCAGCTTCAGCAGCTTCTTCGGCACCGGCAGCATGCCCCACTCGGGCATCCCCGGGCCGCCGAGCGGGCCGGAATTGCGCAGCACGAGCACGCTCGAGGCGTCGACCTCGAGGTCGTCGCGGTCGATGCGCGCCGCCATGTCGTTGTAGTCGTCGAACACCACCGCCTTGCCGGTGTGCTTCAGGATCCTGGTCGCCGAGGCCTTGATCACCGCGCCGTTGGGCGCGAGGTTGCCGCGCAGGACGACAAGGCCGCCGGAGGCTTTCAAGGGGTTGCTTCTTTCTCGAATGACTTCCGGGTTGTAGATCTTCGCGCCCTGCAGGTTCTCGCCGAGCGTGCGGCCGTTGACGGTCCTGCAGCTCAGGTTCAACAAGTCCTTCAGCTCGCCGAGCAGCGCGCGCAGGCCGCCGGCGTAGTAGAAGTCCTCCATCAGGTACTGGTCGCCCGAGGGACGCACGTTGGCGAGGAGCGGGGTCTTCGCCGAGAACTCGTTGAAGCGCTCGAGCGGCAGCCTGATCCCGGCGCGGCCCGCCATGGCGATGAGGTGGATGAGCGCGTTGGTCGAGCCGCCCATCGCCATCAGCGTCACGATTGCGTTGTCGAAAGATTCCTTCTTCAGCAGGTCCCTGGGCTTCAGGTCTTCCCAGACCATGTCCACGATGCGCTTGCCGGCGGCGGCGGCCATCTTCGAGTGGTTGGAATCCGGCGCCGGGATCGAGGAGGCGCCGGGGAGCGCGAGGCCGAGCGCTTCGCCGAGCGCCATCATGGTCGCCGCGGTGCCCATCGTCATGCAGGTGCCGGGCGAGCGCGCGATGCCGTCCTCGATCTCCTGCCAGTCGCGCTCGCTGATGTTGCCGGCGCGCAGCTCGGCCCAGTACTTCCAGCTGTCGGAGCCCGAGCCGAGCGTCTGCTCGCGCCAGTGGCCCTTCAGCATCGGGCCCGCCGGCAGGTAGATCGCCGGCAGGTTCATGCTGGTCGCGCCCATGACGAGCGCGGGCGTGGTCTTGTCGCAGCCCGCCATCAGCACCGCGCCGTCGGCCGGGTACGAGCGCAGCAGCTCCTCGCACTCCATGGCGAGGAAGTTGCGGTACATCATGGTGGTCGGCTTCTGCATCGGCTCGGACAGCGACATCGCCGGCATTTCCACCGGGAAGCCGCCCGCCTGCCACACGCCGCGCTTCACCTCTTCCACGCGGCTGCGGAAGTGCGTGTGGCACGGATTGATGTCCGACCAGGTGTTGATGATCGCGATCAGCGGCTTGCCGGCGTAGTCGGATCGCTCGTAGCCCATCTGCGCGGTGCGCGAGCGGTGGCCGAAGGAGCGCAGGTCGTCGACGCCGTACCAGCGGTGCGAGCGCAGCTCCTCGGGTTTCTTGCGGGCCATGAAGGAAGCCCGGATTCTAGATCAAGTAGACTTCGCCCCGACCGATGGGTCTTGTGTTCCGCAAGGAAAATCTCGAGAACGCGATCGCGGCGATCGCCCGCGCCGGCGGCAGCCTCGCCCACGAGGCGAAGCTCGTGGCCGACAACCTGGTGCTCGCCAACCTGACCGGGCACGACTCGCACGGCATCGGCATGATGCCGCGCTACGTCGAGGCGCTGCTCGAAGGCGGCCTGCATCCCAACCGCGAGGTGGAGGTGAAGCTCGACGCCGGCGCCCTGCTCGCGCTCGACGGCGGCGCGGGCTACGGCCAGTCGATCGGCCTGCAGGCGATGCGCCTCGCGATCGACAGGGCGCGCCGGCACGGCGTGGCGATCGTGGCGCTCGGCAACTCGCACCACCTCGGGCGCATCGGCCACTGGGCCGAGATCGCGGTCGCCGAAGGGCTGGTGTCGATCCACTTCGTCAACGTGCAGTCGTTCGCGCGCGTCGCGCCGTTCGCGGGCGCCGATCGGCGCTTCGGCACCAACCCGGTGTGCATCGGCATTCCGCTGCCCGGCGAGCCGCCGTTCATGCTCGACATGGCGACGAGCGCGGTGGCGCAGGGCAAGCTGCGCGTCGCGCACAACAAGCGCGCGAAGATCCCGCTCGGATGGCTGATCGACGACCAGGGCAACCCGACCGACGACCCGCGCTGGGGCGTGGTCGCGCCGCTCGGCGCGATGGCCTGCTTCGGGGAGCACAAGGGTTACGGCCTCGCGGTGGCGTGCGAGCTCCTCGGCGGCGCGCTCACCGGCGGCGGCGTCACCGACCACGACAACAAGACCCGCCGGCGCGTGCTGAACGGCATGTTGTCGATCGTCATCGACCCGGCGCGCTTGAAGACTCAGGAACATTTCATGAAAGATTCGAAAAGCTTTCTCGCCTGGCTGCGTTCTTCGCGCACGGCGCCGGGACACGACCGCGTGCGCATCGCCGGCGAGCCCGAGCGCGAGTACCGGGCGAAGCGGGAGCGCGAAGGCATCCCGGTGGACGACGAAACCTGGAACGAGATCCGCGCCGCGGCGGAGAAGCTCAAGCTGAGCGTGCAGAAGCTCGACGCGCTGGCGCGCGGCGGCTAGAGCAGCCCGAGCGCGCGCAGCCCGCGCTCGCACTGCGCCGCGTTCTCGAAGCGCAGCGTCCTGATCCCGAGCTCGGCGGCGGCGTCCAGGTTTTTCTGGACGTCATCGATGAAGACGGTTTCCCGGGCCTCCAGCGCGTAGGTCTGCAGCAGATGCTCGTAGATGGCGCGTTCGGGCTTGCACAGCTTCAGCCGGCAGGAAATGACCCGCCCGTCGAACACCTCCCAGAACGTGTGCTCGCGCTCCAGGTACTCGATCGAGGCGAAGTGCATGTTCGACAGGCAGTACAGCGGGTAGCCCTCGCGCTTCAACCGGTACAGCAGCTCCACGGTGTCGGGAAACACGGTGAGCGAAGGCGGCACCGCGTGCACCAGCCGGCGCAGCTCGTCGAGCGCCACGCCGGTGCGCCGCGCCGCGCGCTCGATCGCCTCCTCGCGCCCGAGCGTGCCGCGGTCGAGCTCGAGCCAGTCGGGGTGGCTGAACACGTCCGCCTTCACCCTGGAGCGAATGCCCGCGTCGGGAAAAACCCCGGCGAGGATCGCGTCGGGATCCCAGCGCACCACCACGCCGCCGAGGTCGAACACCAGGTTCAAAGCTTCGCGACCCCAAGCTCCTCGGCGAGCTTGTTCAGTTCTTCCGCGGTGGAACCCAGTGGAATGCCTTCGCGCGCGCGCCGCTCGGCGCTGCGGCGCTCGGGGTCGCCGGGCGCAAGGGCGCCTTCGGCGTGGATTTCGCTCACGAAGGCCTCGATCTGTGAAAGAAAAAACTTCTTGTCCGAAAAGCGCGCGACGTCCAGCGCGAGCATGAAATGGCCGAGGTTGCGCGGTCTTTCGAGCTCGCCGTACATCTTCGTCACGTGGCGGCCGAAGGGCACGCCGGCGAGCTGCGCGCACAGGATCTCGACCATCGCGGCGAGCGCGTAGCCCTTGTGGCTGCCGGTGGGCGCGAGGCCGACGACGGCGTGCGGGTCGGTGGTCGGCCTTCCGTCCCGGTCCACGCCCCAGTCGGACGGGATCGGCTTTCCTTCCTGGCGCGCGACCAGGATCTTTCCCCAGGCGACATGCGTGGTGGACAGATCGATGATCACCGGCTCGCGCTCGCCGGGGGCGCCGAACGCGATCGGGTTGGAGCCGAGGAAGATGCGCTTCATTCCGGGCGGCACCATGATCGAGTCGGTGTGCGTGAGCGCGACGCCGATCATGCCTTCGCGCACCGCCATCTCGACGAACCAGGCGCAGGCGCCGCAGTGCGAGCTGTTGCGGGCGACGACCGCTCCGACGCCGGTCTCTCGGGACAATTTGATTGCTTCGTTCATGGCGCGCACCGCGACCAGCTGTCCCATGCCGGCATCGCCTTCGACGATCGCAGCCGAAGGCGCGCTGCGCTTGACGGTCATGCTGGGGCGCGCCTTGACCGAGCCGTTCCGCAGCCGCGCCGCGTAATGCGGAAGGCGAACCACGCCGTGGCTGTCGACCCCGCGCAGGTTCGCGGCGACCAGCGTTTGCGCGACGAGCCGCGCGTCGGCGGATTGCAGGCCGAGCTTCTCGAGGCACTCGGCGGTGAATGTTTCCAGCCGCGCACGCGGCACCACGGTTTCACGCATGCGCGAATTTTAGGGGCTAGAATCGAGCGCGCGAGGAGGCAGGATGACCAAAGGGAAGAAAAACCAGCGAGCGACGCACGTCCTCCCGGACGAGATCGATCCGCGGCACCGCTGGGACCGGCCGCTGCAGGCGCCGGGGCGCACGCAGGTCGACTTCGAGGAGCGCGTCGACTTCCGCCGGCTGCACGACTACCGCCTGGCGCGGGTGCGCGCGGCGCTCGCGCATTCCGGGCTCGGCGCGCTGCTCTCGTTCGACCAGCACAACATCCGCTACACCACGAGCACGGTGATCGGCGAGTGGGCGCGCGACAAGCTCACGCGCTACTCGCTCCTGACGGGTAACGGCGAGCCCTACATCTGGGATTTCGGCAGCGCGGCGCGCCACCACAAGCTCTACGCGCCCTGGCTGCGCGAGGACCACTGCCGCGCCGGGCTCCTCGGCATGCGCGGCGCCACCGGCGCCGACCTGACCCTGTTCAAGGATGCCGCCAAGGAGATCAAGGCGATCCTCGAAGAGGAAGGCGTCGCCGACCTGCCGGTGGGAGTGGATGTGGTCGAGCCGCCGATGCTGTTCGCGCTGCAGAAGGCGGGCATCGACGTGCGCGACGGCCAGCAGGTGATGCTGCAGGCGCGCGAGGTGAAGAACATCGACGAGCTCACGCTGCTCAACATGGCCGCGGCGATGGTCGACGGCGTGTACCAGGACATCGCGGAGGCGTTGAAGCCCGGAGTGCAGGAGTCGCAGATCGTGGCGCTCGCCACCAAGCGGCTCTACGAGATGGGCTCCGACTGCGTCGAGGCGATCAACTCGATCTCGGGCGAGCGCTGCAGCCCGCACCCGCACAACTTCACCGACCGCCTGATCCGCCCGGGCGACCAGGCGTTCTTCGACATCATCCAGTCGTTCATGGGCTACCGCACCTGCTACTACCGCACCTTCAACGTCGGCCGCGCCACGCCCGCGCAGCGCACCGCCTACAAGAAGGCGCGCGAGTGGATGGACCGGGCGATCGAGCTGCTCAAGCCCGGCATGACGAGCGACAAGATCGCGCTCGCGCTGCCCGAGGCGAAGGAGATCGGCTTCGCGGGCGAGATGGACGCGTTCGGCCTCAACTTCTGCCACGGGCTGGGGCTCGGGCTGCACGAGCGCCCGCTCATTTCCCGCCTGACGTCTCTGCGGGAACCGATCGAGCTCAAGGCCGGCATGGTGTTCGCCGTCGAGACCTACTGTCCCGCGACCGACGGCGTCTCGGCCGCGCGCATCGAGGAGGAAGTCATCCTCACGCCGAAAGGCGCGAAGATCATCACGCTGTACCCCGCCGAGGAGCTGCCGATTGCCAACCCCTACTGAGCTCGAGCTGGGCTGGATCGGCACCGGCCGCATGGGCTACGCCATGGCCGAGCGCCTGGCGAAGCGCGGCTGCGACCTCGCGGTGTGGAACCGCACGAAGGCCAAGGCCGATCCGCTGGCGCAGTACGGCGCGAAAGTAGTGCAGGACATCACCGATCTTTCATCGAAAGACATCGTGTTCGTCATGGTGTCGACGTGGGAGGACGTGAAGGAAGTTGTCGGCAAGCTCTTCTCCGGAACTCGCAGGCCGAAGACGCTGGTCGAGTGCTCGTCGATCTCGCAGGAAGGCTCCGCAGAGCTGCGCGAGATGCTGTCCCGGGAAAAGACGCAATACCTCGCGGCCCCCGTGAGCGGAAACGCGAAGGTCATCAAGGCGGGAAAGCTGACGTTCGTGGTCTCGGGGCCGAAGGCGGCCTACGAGGCCGCGAAGCCCTACCTCGACATGATGGGCACGGGCTCGAGCTACGTCGGCGAGGGCGAGCTCGCGCGCATCGCGAAGATCTGCCACAACGTGATGCTCGGCGTGGTGATCCAGAACCTGTGCGAGGTCACCATCCTCGCGCAGAAGGCGGGCATGCCGCGCCACGCGTTCCTCGACTTCCTGAACAAGAGCGTGATGGGCTCGATGTTCACGCGCTACAAGACCCCGGCGCTGGTGAACCTCGACTTCCACGTCACCTTTACGCCGAAGCTGCTGCGCAAGGACCTCGATCTGGGGCTCGATGCGGGGCGCAGTCTCGAGGTGCCGATGCCGCTGACCTCGCTCACCCGGGACCTGCTGCAGCAGATGATCGGGCAGGGCATGACCGAGCAGGATTTCTCCACGCTGCTCCTCATGCAGGCGAAGGCCTCCGGCATCGAGCTCGAGCCGGAGAACGTGCCGGTCGGCGACGGGCTCTCCGCCTGAGGGCTGGAAATCCTGCCCGCGCGTGCAGGTTTCCCTACCCTGGCGCCGGTTTCCTCGCGTACAGTCGATCGGCGTGATGCCATGAGATTACCGCTCGCCGCCCTGATGATTTGCTCTCTCGCCGTCGCTGCGGGCTGCGCCGGCAATCCGAACAGCTCCCTGGCGAGGCAGTGCGAGAGCGGCCTGAGCGTCGCCTACAAGGAGCTCGACTTCGCCAGGGCCAAGGGCTTCGGCGGCACCGTCGAGCACTCGAAGGCAGCGGGTTTGCTCACGGCGGCAAAGGTGCAGTTCGAGTTCGGCAAATACCCCAACTGCATCGACAAGGTCGATCGGGCGCGGGCCTTTATCGCCCGGTCACGAACCGGCGGCTGATCCCGCCTCGTGGGACGCTTCCCCTAGCAGCGACTTGGGGTAGCATCCGGACGGAGGAGGAGGGGGATGTACAAGGCAACCGCGGGCGTCGTGCTGCCGACGACCATCATCGGCTCGCTGCCGCGCCCGGGCTGGTACACGCAGAACCTCGGCCGGCGCGATTTCCGCGAGGCGATGGTCGAGCGCAGCTACCGCGAGCAGTACCTCGACGCGGTCTCGACGTACCTGCGTGACCAGGAGGTCGCCGGCCTCGACATCGTGACCGACGGCGACTGCCGCTTCGACGCCGACGTCGCCGGGCACAACTGGTTTTCCTACGCGCCGCTGCGCATGAGCGGCTTCGACGGCGCGAGCTTCTACCGCGCCGGCGGCAAGGCGGGCTTTCCGCACAAGCCCGGCCACATCCTGCACGACGTGCTCGAGACCCGGATGATGCCCGACCTCGTGGGCCCGGTCGGCCGCGGCCGGCTGCAGTACAGCGCGATCTGGAAAGCGGCGCAGCGCCAGACGGCGAAGCCGGTCAAGTTCGGCACCATCATGCCCGAGCTCATCGCGATGGCGGTGCGCGACCTGCACTACAAGGACCTGAGGAAGGCGATCCTCGCGGTCAGCGACGCGCTCAACGAGGAGCTGCACGAGCTCGCCGACGCGGGCTGCAAGGTGATCCAGATGGAGGAGCCGCAGATCCATCTCCTCGCGGCGAAGGGCCTGGTCGACAAGGTGCTGAACCCGGATTTCATGGTGGAGGTGTTCAACAACACGGTGCGCGGGCTGCGCAGCAAGACCGAGGTGTGGTGCCACACCTGCTGGGGAAATCCCGCGGCGCAGCGCCTGTTCCCGCAGACGCCGAGCTATGCGCCGGCGCTCGAGCCGCTGTCGCGCATCGACGCCGACGCGATCACGTTCGAGACTTGCAGCTCTGCCGGCGCCGACCTCGAGGCGATCGGCCGGACGATCCGGGAACAGAAGGTGTGCATCGGCGTGGTCGACCACCACACGCTGCAGGTGGAGACGCCCGACCAGGTCGCCGGGCTGGTGCGCAAGGCCCTGCAGCACATACCGCCCGAGCGCCTGATCCTCGCCTCCGACTGCGGCATGGGGCGCGAAGGCATGAGCCGGCGCCACGCCTTCTACAAGATGGTGTCGATCGTGCGCGGCACGAATATCGTGCGCAGGGAGCGCGGCCTGCCCGAGGCGCCGTGCCTTGCGGCCGACGAACGGTTTTCCATGGTGGAGAGGGAGGAGCAATGAGGATTTTCACAATCGCAATCGCCTTCTGGGTTGCCTTCATGCTCGCGCTGCCCGCAGCAGCGCGGGACTACAAGATGACCATCGGCTCGAGCCATCCGCCGGTGCTGCCCTGGACGCTGCCGCTGAAGACCCTGGTCGTCCCCGAGTCGAACAAGCGGCTCAAGGCGGCCGGGCTGCCGGATACCATCCAGTGGACCGAGGCCTACGCCGGGGCGCTCTACGACTTCAACAACACCCTCGAGGGCGTCGGCGACGGCCTCGCCGACATCGGCTGGGTGGGCTCGCTCTGGGAGCCGGCGAAGCAGCCGCTGCAGAACGTCGCGTACTACTTCCCGTTCGTCAGCGGCGACGTGCACCTGATGACCGAGCTGCAGCAGCGGCTCATGGAGCGGGTGCCCGCGTTCGCCGCCGAGTGGACCAAGCACAACACCGTGTTTCTCGGCGCCCAGGCCGCGGACTCCTACCATCTCGTCACCAAGTTTCCGGTGACCAGCCTCGAGGACCTGAAGGGCCGCAAGCTCCTCGCCCCGGGGGCGATCGCGGCGCGCGTGCAGGGCCTCGGCGTGACCCCGGTCGATGCCGGGCTGCCGGTGTTCTACAACATGCTGCAGACCGGCGTCGCCGACGGCGCGGTGATCCTGATCACCGGCGTGCTGCCCTTCAAGCTGCACGAGGTCGCGCCCTACATCACCAAGGTCGACCTCGGCGCGGTGTTCTCGGGCGCGCTCGCCATGAACAAGAAGACCTTTGACGGCCTGCCGCCGCACATGAAAGACCTGTTCCGCGAGATCGGTCGCGACTACGCGAAGATGTGCGCCGATCTCGTGGCGCAGCGGGAGGCGGGGGCCTGGGCCGCGCTCGGCAAGAACCCGGCGGTGAAGGTCTCGGAGCTGCCGCAGGCCGAGCGCGAGAAGTGGGCGAAGGCGCTGCCCGACATCGCGGGGGACTGGACCAAGCGCAACGGCGACGCCGGGCGCCAGGTGCTGAAGATCTTCATGGAGGAGGCGCGCAAGCGCGGCGCCAAGCCGCTGCGGGACTGGGATAGAGGGCTCTGAATTTAGCCCCCCTCGGCCGGGGCTTCGGCGCCCTCACGCTGGGCATGAACAGCGTGGGAACGCTGTGGATCTTCGGCCTGATGTTCCTGATCTGCGCCGACGTCGCCGGGCGCTACCTGTTTTCGGCGCCGATCAAGGGCGCCGCCGAGATGGTCGGCTACTCGATCGTCACCGCGGTGTTCCTGCAGATGGCGAGCACGCTGCGCGCCGGGCGCTTCACCCGGGTCGAGCTTCTCGTCGAGCCGCTCGAGGCGCGGCGTCCGGCCGCCGCCCACGCCCTCAACGGCGTGTACCACCTCGCCGGCGCGGCAATGTTCGCGCTGATTACCTGGGGCACCTGGCCGAAGCTGCGCGATGCCTGGGCCCACGACGAGATTACCGGCACGCCGGGCGTGTTCGTGTTCCTCATCTGGCCGTTCCTCGCGGTGATCGTGCTCGGCGCCGCGGCGACTGCGGTGGAGTTCGTCATCCAGTGCGCCGCCGCCGCGCGGCGCGCCGCGGCCGCCTGGCGCGGGCCCTCGCCCTGGGCCCCGCTCGGCGTGGCGTTGGGACTGGCCGCCTTGTTCGCCGCCTGCGTCGCCTTTCTCGACCTCACCAACGCCCAGCTCGGGCTGCTCGGCGTGGCCTGCATGATGCTGCTGCTCGTCGCCGGGCTGCCGATCGGCGTGACCATGATCGTCGTCGGCTTCGCCGGCATCTGGCTGATCCGCGGCGACGCGGGGCTGGGCGTGCGCACCCTCTCGCAAAGCGCCACCGAGTACCTGAACAGCTACTTCTTCGGCGTGGTGCCGCTTTACGTGCTGATGGGGCTGCTGATCAGCACTTCCGAGGTCGGCCGCGACACCTTCGCCGTGGCGCGCTGGGCGATGGCGGGCGTGCGCGGCGGCCTCGGCGTCGCGACGGTGGCGGCGAACGCGCTGTTCGCCGCGGTGACCGGCTCCTCCATCGCCTCGGCCGCGGTGTTCACGAAGATCGCCACGCCGGAGATGCTGCGCCACGGCTACACGCCGCGCTTCTCGGTGGGCGTGGTGGCCGGCTCCTCGGTGCTCGGCATGCTGATCCCGCCGAGCCTGCTGTTCATCGTGTACGGCTTTCTCGCCGAGGAATCGGTCGGCGCGCTGTTTCTCGCCGCGATCGTGCCCGGCTTGATCCTCGCCGGCGCGATGGCGCTCGCGATCGTGCTGATCGCCACGTTCGCGCCGGCCCAGGTCGGGGGACGGGCGATCGCGCACGGCGAGACCGAAAGCGCGCGCAGCGCGGCGCTCAAGGTCCTGCCGATCGTGGGGCTCATCGTCGTCGTGCTGGGCGGCATCTACGGCGGCGTCTTCACCCCCACCGAATCGGGCGCCGCCGGGGCGCTCGGCGCGCTGCTGATCGCGCTCGCGCGGCGCCGGCTCGGCTGGCGCCGCCTGTGGCGCACCATGGTGGAGACCGGCTACGTCACGGTATCGGTCCTGTTCCTGATCCTCGGCGCGCGCATCTTCGGCCAGATGCTCGCCATGTCCGGCCTGCCCCAGGGCCTGTCGGCGCTCGCCGCGGGGGCGGGCTTCGGCCTGGAGGGGTTCGTCCTGCTCTACATCGCGCTCGCGGTCGTGCTCGGCTGCATGCTCGATTCGGTGTCGATCATGGTGATCACGCTGCCCTTCGCCATCCCGGTGGTGAAGGCGCTCGGCGGCGATCTCATCTGGTTCGGCGTGGTCGCGGTCGTGGCGGTGGAGATCGGCCTGCTCACGCCGCCCTTCGGCATCTCGGTGTACGTGGTGAAGTCCACGCTCGACGACCAGCGCATCGCGCTGCGCGACATCTTCGCCGGGGCGGCGCCGTTCGTGGTCTGCATGCTCTCGGTCACGCTGCTCCTGCTCTTCGTGCCGCAGCTCAGCCTGGTGTTCAAATAGCCGCGACCAGCAGCAGCCCGCCGACCACGCCGCAGTTCACGATCAGGTTCGACAGGTGGAGGTGGCTGAGCAGCGGGTCGGCGGCGAGCCACCAGCGGTGAAAGATCGCGCTTGCAAGGATGGTGAATGCAATGAGAAGTCCTGCAGCGAATACCCGGTACCAGTCAAGAAGCAATAGCAAGCTGCCCGAGAACTGCAGCACGAAGCCGGCGCTTAGGACCAGCCTGGGTAGTGGAACACCGTACGCCGCCATGCGCTCGGCGTGGCTCCGGAACTTCCAGCCCGCGTTGCGCACGCCGGTGGCGAGGAACGCGAACGCGAGGAGAAGCTGGCCCGCGGCCTGCAGCGGCGTATGGTCGGCGTACATAGGCGGATGATAGATTTACGCCCGAGGAGGGCGCCATGGCCAAGCAGCGCATCAGCTACTTCCCGGTCGAGAAGATGGACCCCGAGATGCAGAAGGAGATGGACCGCTGCCGGCGCGAGGGCACGCCGCGCCCGGAGAGCTCGGCGGTGCGCGCGCACGTGCCGGCGGCGTTCTGGGCGTTCGCCCACTCCTGGCGCGATCTCTTCAGGAACGGCGTGTGCGAGCACGCGATCAAGGAGCTTTGCCGGCTGTACGTGTCGCGCTCGGTGCAGTGCGACTACTGCGGCAACCAGCGCTCGATGAAGGCGGCGGCGGCCGGCATGATCGAGGACGACGTGCGTGATCTGCTCAACTTCGAGAAATCGACGCGCTACTCCGAGCAGCAGAAGGCCGCGCTCGCCTACGCCGAGGCGATCACCTGGCACCTGGACACCGACGACGCGTTCTGGGAGCGCCTGCGCCGGCATTTCAGCGAGCCCGAGCTGGTCGAGCTCGGCTGCTTCATCGCGCTCACGATGGGCCAGCAGAGCTGGCTGCGCCTGCTCAACATCGAGCATCACCAGGTGCTGGCGGGCACCCGGGCGGCCATGGCGCCGGGGCACGAGGACGCCGCCGCTGCGCAGAAGAGCAAGTCCTCGCCGGACTACTGGGCGCGAACGCGTGCGCATAACGGCGGCGCTCGTTCCTGAGAAGGGCGCGCCGTTCCGGCTCGAGGCGCTCGAGCTCGCCGACCCGGGACCGGACGAGCTCGTGGTGCGCGTCGCCGCCTGCGGCGTGTGCCAGACCGACGTCCACGGCCGCGACGACTACTTCGGCATCCCGTTTCCCTGCGTGTTCGGCCACGAGGGCGCCGGCACGGTGGAGCGCGTCGGCGCCGCCGTGACCAAAGTGCGGCCGGGCGATCGCGTCGTGATGACCTCGCCCTCGTGCGGCCAGTGTGCGGCGTGCCGCAGGGGACTGCCGGGCTATTGCGCCGAGGCACGGCGCATCAAGTTCGGCGGCCGGCTCCGGGACGGAAGGGTACCTCTCGGGAAGAACGGGTCACCCGTTTCCGGCGGCTTCTTTCAGCAGTCGGCCTTCGCCACGTTCTCTCTCGCCACGGAAGGCAACGTCGTGAGGCTGCCCGACGAGCTGCCGCTCGAAGTGGCGGCCGCGTTCGCCTGCGGCGTGAACACCGGCGCCGGCGCGGTGCTCAACGTGCTCAAACCGCAGCCCGGCAGCTCGATCGCCGTGTTCGGCGCCGGCTCGGTCGGCCTCGCCGCCGTGATGGCGGCGCGCGTCGCGGGCTGCGCCACGATCTTCGCGCTGGACCTGCACGAGAACCGGCTCGAGCTCGCCCGCGCATTGGGAGCGACCGAGGTGTGCAAGCCCGGAACGCGGAGCCTCGAAGGCATTGAATACAGCGTGGAAGCGGCCGGCAGCCCGCGGGCGCTGCGCGAGGCGGTGGATTGCCTCGCGCCGCTCGGGATGTGCTGCCTGGTCGGGAGCGCGCGCAGGGGCACCGAGGCGCGGCTGGAGATGGCGCAGCTTCAGCACGGCAGGCACCTGCGCGGCTGCATCCAGGGCGACGCCCCGCCGGCCGAGTTCTTCCCGCTGCTGTTCGAGCTTTGGCGCGGCGGCCGGCTGCCGGTCGAGCGGCTGATCGCGCATTACGACTTTGCCGAAGTCAACCGCGCGGTCGCCGATTCGTTGAGCGGGAAGACCGTCAAGCCCGTGCTTCGGATATCATGATTTTTCAAACCTCAAGGAGGAGGGGATGAAGAAGAACGTTTTCAGGCTGCTCGCGCTGGGGCTGGCGGCGCTCGCCGCGCAGGCGGCTGCGCAGGGCTACCCGGCGAAGCCGGTGCGCGTAGTTATCTCGTTCACGCCGGCGAGCGCGACCGACATCGTCGGGCGCATCGTCGCCGCCAAGCTCGCCGAGTACTGGGGCCAGCCGGTGGTGCCGGAGAACCGCTCCGGGGCGGGCGGCTCGCTCGGGTCGAACGTCGTGGCGCAGGCGGCCCCCGACGGCTACACGCTGCTCATCAACTCGAACGCGCACGCGGTCAATCCGGCGATCTACCTCAAGCTGCCCTACGAGACGACGAAGGATTTCACCGACATCGCGCCGCTCTCGGAGCTGCCGAACGTGCTGGTGGTAAACGGCGGCTCGCGCTTCAAGACGCTCGCCGACCTGGTCGCCCATGCCAAGGCGAACCCGGGGAAGATCAATTTCGGCCACGCCGGCGTGGGCAGCGGCACGCACCTCAACACCGTCAAGCTGATCACCGCCGCCGGCGTCGACGTGACGCAGGTGCCTTTCAAGGGCACCCCCGAAGTCGTGGCGGCGATCTTCAACGGCGCGGTCGACTGCTACTGGGTGCCGATCTCGGCCGGGGTCTCGAACATCCGCGCCGGCAAGCTGCACGCCTTGGCGGTCAGCACCGGCAAGAGGAGCCCCCTGCTTCCCGACCTGGCGACGACCGCCGAGGCGGGGGTGAAGGGCGCGGATTTCGGGCTCTGGTTCGGGCTTTGGGGCCCCGCCGGCATGGCGCCGGAGCTCGCGAGCAAGATCAACGCCGACGTGCGCAAGGCGCTCGCCGACCCGGGCGTGCTCGAGAAGCTGAAGAACACGGGCAACGCGCCGCTCGACATGTCGCCGCCGGAGTTCGCGAAATTCGTGCGCAGCGAGATCGAGGACTACCAGCGCGTGGTGCGCGCCGCCGGAATCAAGCCGCAGTAGAATGGTTTCAAAGGAGGAGTTTATGCCGAAGACAAGACCGATTCGCTTCGCGCTGACCGCAGCGGCCGTCGCCGCGGTGCTCGCTTTCGCGGCGCTCGAGCCGGCCCACGCGCAGCAGCGCAAGTCGCTGCGCTGGGCGACCTCGCCGGTGGGTTCGTACGGCTATCAGATCGCGGCCGCGATGACCAGGGTCGTCGAAGAGGCGCTCGGCGGCGAATACACCATCACCGTCCAGCCTTACACGTCCCCGACCGTCGCCATGAAGGCGGTCATGGACGGCAACGGCGAGATCGCCTACACGGCCGACATCGGCATGACGCAGTTTAAGGAGCGCATCGGCGGCTTCAAGGACTACAAGCCCAAGATGCCGGAGATCGCGCACTCCTGGTACTCCTATCCGATGGAGTCGATGATGGCGGTCGCCGCCAAGGACGCCGACAAGTTCAGGTGCTGGAAGGACTTCAGCGGCAAGCCGGTCTTCTACACCAACGCCGGCTTCATGAACTGGCTGAACTGGCAGCGCATCCACAAGGCGCTCGGCACCGAGTTCAAGCACGTGCAGATCGACCTGAAGTCGAACGCCGACGCGATGCAGTCGGGCTCGATCGCCGGCTCCGCCACCTACACCACCGCGGGCCGCTCGCTCGCCTCCTACTGGAAGGAAACCGAGATCCGCATGGACATCCGGGTGGTGAATCCCTGTCCCGACGAAGTCGCCAAGATCAAGGCGGCCGGCCTCGCCGTCGTCAACGTCGATCCGAAGAACGCGTTCAGCAAGCCCGTCGGTCCGGCCACCCTCATGGGCGTGCCGATCCTGTTCGGCTACAACATGGGCACCAACATCCCGGAGGACGTGGTCTACAAGATGCTCGCGGCGTTCTACAAGAACAGGGACGGCCTCGCCAAGAGCGAGCCGGGGTTCGAGCCGATGGCGCGCGACTTCGTCGGCATGCAGGTGCAGGGCATCAGCGCCAACCCGGACATCCCGGTGCATCCCGGCCTCGCCAGGTTCCTGAAGGAGCACAACGCCTGGAACAGCGAGTGGAAGGTCGCGGCGAAGTAGCCGCGTAGGCAAGGCGTCCGGGAGACGGCCGGCGCCGGGCGCGCCGGCCGCACAGGGGAGGAAGCTTCGGTGCTGATCGAGCGCGTCAAGGCGCACGCCAATCTCGGCAACCTGACGTTCGCCGTCTCGCTCACGTTCGTCGTCTGGCTGGTCTGGTACTTCTACACGGGCCTCGGCGGCGCGCTCGAGCTCGCCGCGCGCCTGATCCCGTTCGCCCTGGTCCTGCAGATCCTTTTCATGTGCCAGCAGCGCCGCCTGTACCAGCGACTTCCGCTGGCCGCCAACGCCGCCCTCGTCGTTTTCTACGTGGCGATTTGCGCCTATTCGTTCGGCTACTTCCTGACGGAATACGAGAGGATCGCGATCTACAGCCAGGGCACCTACACGCGCCACGACTACATCGTCGGGCTGCTCGTGTTCCTGCTGGTGATGGAGCTGACGCGCCTCGCCCATCCGGTCCTCTTCTGGACCAATGTCGTGATGATCGTCTATACGCTCTACGGCTACCTGTTTCCGCGCTCGCTCGACTTCTTCTGGCATCCCGGGACGACCTTCGAGCGGGTCGTCACCTCGAGCACGATCGAGTTCTCCACCGGCATCTACGGCATCTACGGCCAGCTTGCGCTCACCCTGATCGCCGCCTTCCTGCTGATGGCGGGCGTCGCCAACGGCTTCAATGCGCAGCACGCGATGATCAACGTCGTGCGGCTGATCACGCGCTCCAGGCGCCTGATGCCGCAGACCGCGGTGCTGGGATCGAGCGCGATCGGGCTGATCAGCGGCAGCGGCTCGGCCAACGCCGCCGTGGTCGGCGCCATCACCATTCCCCTGATGGTCCGCTACGGCGTGCCGCCGACCTTCGCGGCCGCGGTCGAGACCTCGGCGTCGATGGGCGGGCTGATCCTGCCGCCGATGATGGGCGCCGCGGCGTTCCTGATGGCGGAATTCCTCGGCGTGCCCTACTGGGACGTGGTGCTGCGCGGCTTCGGCTTCGCCTTCATCTACTATTTCTCGATCGGCGTGGCGATCTACCTCCTGTCGGTGCGCCTGATGCCGCGCGGCGCGATCGAGAAGCCGCAGGTGCCGCTCTACGAGAAGGTGACGACAGGCATCTTCTTCGGCGCCGTGGCCTATCTCATCTATCTGCTCGGTTTCGCCGGCAAGGGCGAGCTGCGCGCGGCGGTCCATACCGCGAGCCTGATGTTCGTGGTGCTGGTCGCGGTCTTTCTCTGGTTCAAGTACCTGCGCCGGGACCCGTTCCTCGAGCGCGAGACGCTGTTCCGCAGCATCCGGCGCGCGATCGAGACGCACGCCGAAATGACGTCCTACCTGACGCTGCTGCTCGCCACGCTCGGCATCATGATCGGGCTGTTCACGGTCACGGGCTTCATCAACCGGATGGGCGCGATGCTGCTCGACATCGGCGCCTGGAACATCATCGCCATGATCCTGATGGCCTGGGTGTTCGGCTGGCTGCTCGGCACCGGCCTGCCGCCGACCGCCACCTACATCGTCGGCGCGGTGATCATCGTGCCGCCGATGACCAAGCTCGGGATCAATCCCTGGGTCGCGCACTTCTTCGTGTTCTTCCTGTCGGTCTGGGGCGAGCTCTCGCCGCCGACCTCGCTCACCGCGGCGGTGTCGGCGCGCATCGCCAACGCGTCGTTCATGCGCACCATGTGGGAGGCGCTGAAGATCTGCCTGCCGATCACGCTCATGACCTTCGCGATCTTCACCCGCTCGGCGATGGCGGTGAAGCCCGGCTGGGGGCAGATCGGCGACGTCCTGGTGGTGACCGTCGGCACCTGCGGCGTCTCTTTCGCGATGTTCGGGCGCTGCATCGAGAGCTGGAACGGCGATGCCGTGGCGCGCCTCCTCATCGCGGCGGCTGCGTTCACCACCCTGTTCCATCCGAACGACACGCTGGTCTGGGGGAGCGCCGCGATCACCCTCGTCGCCCTAATCTGGGCCATCGCGCGCCACAACCGGATTGCGCCGCCGAAGGACCTGCCCGCGGCCGAAACCGCCGCAGCCGAATCGACGCGCCCGGAGGACCTCGCCGGCGCCATCGCCCAGG
Source organism: Burkholderiales bacterium (assembly GCA_035454645.1). GTDB lineage: Bacteria > Pseudomonadota > Gammaproteobacteria > Burkholderiales > SG8-39 > SCGC-AG-212-J23. The sequence continues at coordinate 16,743 of DATIGR010000017.1, read as the reverse complement.
CGCGGCGCGACATCGGCTGACCTAGGCCGCGCTCGCGAGGCGTTTCAGCGGAACGCCCGTCAGGCGCTGGAGTTCCTCAAAGCTTAAGTTCTCAACAACATCTACGACGTGAAGGCCGTCGGCCTTGACGTCGATCACGGCGAGATCGGTGTAGATGCGGTCGACGCAGCGCGCGCCTGTAAGCGGGTAGGTGCAGCGCTCGACGATCTTGCTCTCGCCGCTCTTGGTGAGGTGCTCCATCATGACGAGCACCTTCTTCGCGCCGACCGCGAGGTCCATCGCGCCGCCGACCGCGGGGATCGCGTCGGGCGCCCCGGTGTGCCAGTTGGCGAGGTCGCCGGCCGCCGAGACCTGGAAAGCGCCGAGGATCGCGAAATCGAGGTGGCGGCCGCGGATCATGCCGAACGAGTCGGCGTGGTGGAAATAGCAGCCGCCGGTGAGCAGCGTCACCGGCTCCTTGCCGGCGTTGATCAGGTCCTCGTCCTCCTCGCCGGGCGCGGGCTTCGGCCCGACGCCGAGCACGCCGTTTTCGCTGTGCACAATGATCTCGCGCCCCGATTTGCCAGATGCGGGCAGGAAGTCGGCGACCAGCGTCGGCAGGCCGATGCCGAGGTTCACGTAGGAGCCCTCGGGAATGTCGCGCGCCACGCGCGCGGCCATCTGCTTGCGGTCGAGCTTTTTCATCAGTGCTTGACGATTCTCTTGACGAAGATTCCCGGCGTGACCACGTGCTCGGGATCGATCGCGCCGAGCTCGACGGTCTCGCGCACCTGCACCACGGTGCACTTCGCCGCCGCCGCCATGATCGGGCCGAAGTTGCGCGCAGTCTTGCGGTAGGTGAGGTTGCCCCAGCGGTCGGCGCGGTCGGCCTTGACGAGCGCGTAGTCGGCGTGGATCGGATACTCGAGCACGTAATCGCGGCTGCCGATGCGCCGCGTCTCCTTGCCTTCGGCGAGCCTGGTGCCGTACGCGGTCGGCGTGAAGAACGCGCCGATTCCCGCCCCGGCGGCGCGGATGCGCTCGGCGAGCGTTCCCTGCGGCACGAGCTCGAGCTCGATCTCGCCCGCGCGATAGAGCCGGTCGAAGTGCCAGGAATCGGTCTGGCGCGGAAACGAGCACAGGATCTTGCGCACGCGGCGCGCGCCGATCAGCGCGGCGAGCCCGGCGTCGGCGTTGCCGGCGTTGTTGTTGACGATGGTGAGGTCGCTTGCGCCCTGGGCGATCAGCGCATCGATCAGCGCCGTCGGCATGCCGGCGTTGCCGAAGCCGTGGATCATGATGGTGGCGCCGTCCGGGACGTCGGCGAGGGCGGCTTCGGGGGAGGAGACGAACTTGTTGATCATGCGCGGCGTGAATTATGACACCCACCTTCTTACCTCATTCTTCTAACACTTGACTTTCAATCATGTCGATAACTATCTGAAAATAAAGATAGTTATGTATCAGATTTTATTACAGAAGAAACCGTCGTAAGTCATTGTCGCGGCTGGAAATTCCCGCTTGACCACCTAACCCTTTGTACGTAGAGTGGCAAAAGGTAGGAGAAGGTGGGAAAAAAGCCATATGGGAGTGGCGTTTCACGGAGCGGCGGTCATCACGCTCGACGCCAAGGGGCGCGTCGCCGTGCCCACGCGCCATCGCGGCGCGCTTCTCGACGGCGCCAAATCGCTGGTTCTCACCGCCCATCCCGAGGGCTGCGTTCTCATCTATCCCGAATCGGCCTGGGAGCCGGTGCGCGCGCGCGTGGAGAGGTTTCCGAGCTTCGACCCCACGGCGAGCTGGTGGAAGCGGCTGCTGCTCGGCTTCGAGGCGCACGTCGAGCCCGACGGCTCGGGCCGCATCCTGCTCGCGCCCGCGCTGCGCCAGCACGCCAAGCTCGAGCGCGAGGCGATGATGGTCGGACAGGGCCACTACTTCGAGCTTTGGGACGCGGGCGTGTGGTCGGCGAAGCTGAACCAGGCGCTCGCCGGGTCGGCGACGCCGCCCCCCGGGATGGAGGACTTCTCCCTGTGAGCGAGGACTTCTTCCTTTGAGCGCCTGCGATGCACGAGCCGGTTCTCGCGCGCGAAGCGATCGAGGCGCTCGCGGTGCGTCCCGAGGGCACCTATGTGGACGGCACCTTCGGCCGCGGCGGCCACAGCCGCCTGATCCTGGAGCGCCTGGGGCCTTCCGGGCGCCTGATTGCGCTCGACCGCGATCCGCAGGCCGCCGAGGCGGCGCGCGCCATCGCCGATGCGCGCTTCAGCTTTTTCAAGGCGAAGTTCTCGCAGCTCGAGACGGTGCCCGCGGGGGTCCAGGGAATGCTGTTCGACCTGGGCGTGTCGTCGCCGCAACTCGACGACCCGGCGCGCGGGTTCTCGTTTCGCCACGACGGCCCGCTCGACATGCGCATGGATCCGGAGGCGGGCATGAGCGCCGCTGAGTGGCTCGCGACCGCAGAAGAAAAAGAAATCGGGAGGGTGATCAGGGACTATGGCGAAGAACGGTTTGCTCAACAGATTGCAGCGGCGATTGTTGCTGCGCGCCGCAGCGAACCCCTCGTCCGCACCCGGCAACTGGCCGATCTCGTGGCTCGCGCGGTCCGCACACGGGAGCCGGGCCAGGATCCGGCGACGCGCACCTTTCAGGCTGTACGGATTCACGTCAATCGGGAGCTTGAGGAAGTGTCGCTGATGCTGCCCAAGGCGGTGGCGCGGCTCGCGCCGCAGGGCCGCCTCGCGGTGATCAGCTTCCATTCGCTCGAGGACCGCATCGTGAAGCGCTTCCTGCAGGCCCTGGCGCGCCCCGAGGTGCCCCGCCGATTGCCGCTGCGTGCCAGCGAAATGCCACAGCCTGCCTTGAGAATCGTGGGACGTGCGCAGCGCGCTTCCCGCCAAGAGACAACAAGAAACCCGCGGGCGCGAAGCGCCACCCTCCGGGTGGCCGAGCGCACCGCGGCCCCTTATTCCATGCCGTCTTCACGGATCGAGCCCGACGCGCGGTGGCGAAACTGAACCTCCTCCTCCTCGCGGTTCTCGTCGCCTGCGCGCTCGGGCTCGTCACTTCGCAGCACAAGGCGAGGCGCGCGTTCTCGCAGCTCGAGCGTGAGCAGGCGGCCGCGCGCGAGCTCGAGGCCGAGTTCGGGCGCCTGCAGCTCGAGGCGAGCACCTGGAGCCTGCATGCGCGCGTCGAACGACTCGCCACGCGCTCGCTCGGCCTGCGCCCGGCCGATCCGCGGCGCGTACGCCTCATCGGGCGAGACGCGGGGCGGTGAGCAGCCCGGCGCAGGGCCTGGTGCGCCTGCCGGTGTGGCGCGCCCGCTTGGTGCTCGCGGCGCTCGCCGCCGGCTTCGCCGTGCTTGCGGTCCGTGCCGTGTACCTCCAGGCGGTGCGCACCGACTTCCTGCAGGAGAAGGGCGACGCGCGCTATTCGCGGCTGCTCGAGATCCCGGCGACGCGCGGTCGGATCCTCGACCGCAACGGCGAGGCGCTCGCGGTCTCCACGCCGGTGAAGTCGATCTGGGCGATTCCCGCCGACGTGGATGCGGACGGCGCCGAGCGCCGCAAGCTGAGCGCCCTGCTGTCCATGTCCGCTCTCGAGCTGCGCCGGAAGCTCGCCGATACCTCGAAAGACTTCGTTTACCTCAAGCGCCAGGTGCCGCCGGAAACCGCGGCGGCGGTCCAGGCGCTCGGCTTGAAAGGGATACACCAGCACCCGGAGTACCGCCGCTATTACCCCGGCGGTGAAGTGACTGCTCACGTGATCGGGTTCACCGGCGTGGACGACGCGGGCCAGGAAGGCATCGAGCTCGCCCACCAGGCGACCCTCGCCGGCAAGCCGGGCAGCCGGCGCGTGATCCGCGACCGGCTGGGGCGCATCGTGGAGGACGTGGAGTCGATCCGCTCCGGACAGGACGGCGCCGACCTCGCGCTCTCCATCGACAGCAAGATCCAGAGCCTCGCTTACAGCGCGCTCAAGGCGGCGGTCGAGAGCCACCACGCCAAGGCGGGAGCGCTGATCGTGGTCGACGTGCGCAGCGGCGAGGTGCTCGCGCTCGCGAACGTGCCTTCCTACAACCCGAACAACCGCGCGCGACTGACCGGCGCGCAGCTGCGCAACCGGGTGATCACCGATCTGTTCGAGCCGGGCTCGACGCTCAAGCCCTTTACCGTCGCGCTCGCCATCGAAGGCGGCAGGGTGAACCGCGCGACGGTGGTGAGCACCGCGCCGGGCACGTTTACGCTCGCCCGGTACACCATCCGCGACCTGCACCCCGCGCCCGCGCTGACCGTCGGGCAGGTGCTCGCGCGCTCGTCCAACGTCGGCGCGGCGAAGATCGCGCTCGCGCTGCCGCGCGAAGCGATGTGGGACCTGTACCGGCGCGTGGGCTTCGGCGCCGCGCCCGAGCTCGGCTTCCCCGGCGCCGCGGCCGGGCGGCTGCGCCACTACAAGACCTGGCGGCCCATCGAGCAGGCGACGCTCGGCTACGGCATGGGCATTTCGCTCAGCCTCGCGCAGCTCGCCCGCGCCTACACCGTATTCGCGCGCGACGGGGAATTGGTCGCGCTCACGCTGGTCAAAACAGGCGCCGCGGTGAGCGGGGAGAAGGTGCTGTCGGCCGAGGCGGCGCGCGCGGTGCGCGCCATGCTGGAGCAGGCAGTGCAGCCGAGCGCGACCGGCCCGCGCGCCCGCATCATGGGATGGCGGGTGGCGGGCAAGACCGGCACCGCGCACAAGCAGGAGAACGGCGGCTACGCCCAGGACAAGTACCTCTCGTCCTTCGTCGGCCTTGCGCCCGTGAGCGCTCCGCGCCTCGTGGTGGCGGTGATGATCGACGAGCCCTCGGCCGGGCAGCACTACGGCGGCATCGTGGCGGCGCCGGTGTTCGCGCAGGTCATGCAGGGCGCGCTTCGTCTGCTCGGCGTGCCGCACGACGCGCCGCCGAATGTTCCGTTCGACGCGCCCGCCGGGGGCGAGGAAGCGAAGGAGAGCACCTGACCGTGGATGTGGAGGCGTGGACCCTTTCCCGCAACTCGCCGCGCAGGGCGCGATGATCGAGCGCCTGTCCTCGGACAGCCGCCGCTGCGCGCCCGGCGTCGCGTTTCTCGCCTACCCGGGCGAGGCTTCGGACGGCCGCGCGTACATCGGCGACGCCGTGGCGCGCGGCGCGGCCGCGGTCCTCTGGGAGCAGAAGGGCTTCGACTGGCGCGCCGAATGGCGCGTGCCGAACTTCCCGGTCGAGGGCCTCAAGCAGCAGGCGAGCGCGCTCGCGCACGGGTTCTACGGCCGCCCGTCGGAGTCGCTGTGGGTCTGCGGCGTGACCGGCACCAACGGCAAGACCTCGTGCAGCCAATGGATCGCCGCGCTGCTGGAGAAAGCCGCCGTAATCGGGACGCTCGGCGCCGGCTTCCCGGGCGCGCTCTCGGCGCCGACCAATACCACGCCCGACGCCGTGGAGACCCAGTTCCTGCTGCGGAGCTTCCTCGAGCAGGGAGCGAAAGCGGTGGCGATGGAAGTCTCCTCCCACGGGCTCGTGCAAGGCCGCGTGAGCGGCGTGCGCTTCTCGTGCGCGCTGTTCACGAATCTTTCGCACGACCATCTCGACTACCACGGCTCGATGGCCAACTATGCCGCCGCGAAGGCGCGGCTGTTCGAGATGCCCGGGCTCGCGGCCGCGGTGCTCAACCTCGACGATGCGCTCGGTGTCGAGCTGGCGCGGCGGCTGGCCGGGCGCGTGCGCACGATCGGCTACAGCCTTGGCGCGGCCCGCGCGCCGGTGGACGAGGCGATCCTCGCCGGGCGGCAGGTCGATCCGGCATCGCTTCCGGTGCTCGGCCGCTTCAATGTGGCGAACGCCCTCGGCGTGCTCGGCTGCCTGCTGGCCAGGGGAATTCCCGTAGAGGAAGGCGCGCGGCTGCTCGCCAGGCTGCCGCCCGTTCCCGGGCGCATGCAGCGCGTCGGCGCGGAGCCGCTGGTGGTGATCGACTACGCGCACACCCCCGATGCGCTCGAGAACGTGCTGCAGGCGCTGCGACCGGTCGCGTCGGCGCGCGGCGGGCGCCTCGCGGTGGCGTTCGGCGCCGGGGGTGAGCGCGATCCGAGCAAGCGAGCGCCGATGGGCGCGGTCGCGTCGCGCCTCGCCGACCGGGTGCTCGTCACCTCCGACAACCCGCGCGGCGAGGATCCGATCGCCATCATCGCCCAGATCTGCAAGGGGATCCGCGGAGCGCACGAGGTGGAAGCAGACCGCGCTCGTGCCATCGAAAGAATCATCTCCTCGGCGCACAAGGAAGATGTGGTGCTGATCGCCGGCAAGGGCCACGAGGCCTACCAGGAAATCGCCGGCCGGCGCGTCCCTTTCTCCGACCCGGAGCAGGCGCGCGCCGCGCTCGCGCGGAGGGCGGGATGATGCGGCTCGCCGAGGCCGCCGCCGCGCTCGGCGCCCGCACGAGCGGCGCCGACGTGCGGTTCACGGGCGTAGCCACCGACAGCCGCAGCATCAGGGCGGGCGAGCTCTTCGTCGCGCTGCGCGGCGAGCGCTTCGACGGCCACGACTTCCTGAAAGCGGCGGCCGACGCGCGCGCCGCGGCGGCGATGGTGGACGCGGCCCACCGCGGCGAGACTCCGCTGCCGGCGCTGGTGGTGAGCGACACGCGCCGCTCGCTCGGCGATCTCGCGCGCTACTGGCGCGCCCGCTTCACGCCCGCCCTGATCGCGATCACCGGCTCGAACGGGAAGACGACCGTGAAAGAGATGCTGGCGGCCGTCCTGCGGCGGCACGCCGGCGAGGACGCAGTGCTCGCGACGCGCGGCAACCTCAACAATGACATCGGGCTGCCGCTCACGCTCCTCGGGCTGCGCCGCGCGCACCGCTGGTGCGCGATCGAGCTCGGCATGAATCACAAGGGCGAGATCGCCACCCTCGCCCGCATCGCGCGGCCGACGGTGGCGCTCGTGAACAACGCGCAGCGCGAGCACCTCGAGTTCATGCATTCGGTCGAGGAGGTCGCGGCGGAGAACGCCAGCGTGTACGAGGCGCTGCCGGCCGACGGCGTCGCGGTGATCAACGCCGACGATCCGCACGCCGCGGTCTTCCGCAGCCGCGCGGGCAAGCGCCGCGCGGTCGAATTCGGCCTCGGCGGCGCCGCGGTCGGCGGGCGCTGCCGGCTGCGCCACCTCTCGAGCGAGATCCGCCTGCACACGCCCGCCGGCGAAGCCGACGCGACGCTCGCCATTCCCGGGATCCACAACGTGCGCAACGCGCTCGCCGCCGCGGCTTGCGCTCATGCCGTGGGAATCAAGCCCACCACCATTGCAGAAGGATTGAGCGCCTTCCGTCCCTACGCCGGCAGGCTGCAGGTGAAGAAGGCCGCCGGGGGCGCAACCGTGATCGACGACAGCTACAACGCCAATCCCGACTCGGTGCGCGCCGCGATCGACGTCCTCGCCTCCTGCCCGCCGCCGACGGCGCTGGTGCTCGGCGACATGGGCGAAGTCGGCGAGCACGGCGCCGAGTTTCACCGCGAGGTCGGCGCGTACGCGCGCGCCAAGGGCGTGTCGCGGCTCCTCGCGCTCGGCGAGGCGACGGCGCACGCGGTGCAGGCCTTCGGCGAGGGCGGGCAGCACTTCGACACCGTGGACGAGCTCGTTTCCGGCTTGAAGGGCGAAACCGTGCTGGTGAAGGGCTCGCGCTTCATGAAGATGGAGCGCGTCGTGGCCGCGCTCACCGGCGCCGCTGAGGGAGGGCACTGATGCTGCTCGAGCTCGCGCAATGGCTGGCGAGAGAGGTTCGCCTGTTCAACGTGTTCAACTACATCACGCTGCGCGCGGTGCTCGCGTGCCTCACCGCGCTCGCGGTGTCCCTGATCCTCGGCCCCTACGTCATCCGCAAGCTCACCGCGTACAAGATCGGGCAGGCGGTGCGCGAGGAGGGCCCGCGCTCCCACCTCCCCAAGGCCGGCACGCCGACCATGGGCGGCGCGCTGATCCTGGTCTCCATGTGCCTCACCACGCTGCTGTGGGGCGATCTGTCCAACCGCTTCGTGTGGGTGGTGCTCCTGGTCACGGTCGCGTTCGGCACGATCGGCTGGATCGACGACTACCGCAAGGTCGTGCACCGCGATCCGCGCGGCCTGCCGCCGCGCTGGAAGTTCTTCTGGCAGGCGCTGATCGGCCTGTCGGCGGCGCTGTACCTCGGCACGCTCACGCAGGCGATCCCGGCGCTGAACGACCTCATCGTGCCGTTCTTCAAGCACATCGCCTACCCGCTCGGCGCGGCGGGCTTCGTCGTGCTCACGTTCTTCGTCATCGTGGGCACGTCGAACGCGGTCAACCTCACCGACGGCCTCGACGGCCTCGCGATCATGCCCACCGTGATGGTCGGGGGCGCGCTCGGCATCTTCGCCTACGTCGCCGGGCACGCGGTGTTCTCCAAGTATCTCGGCCTGCCGTACATCGCCGGCGCGGGCGAGCTCGCGGTGATCTGCGGCGCGATGGCCGGCGCGGGCCTGGGCTTCCTCTGGTTCAACGCCTACCCGGCGGAAGTGTTCATGGGCGACGTGGGCGCGCTCGCGCTCGGCGCGGCGCTCGGCACGATCGCGGTCATCGTGCGCCAGGAGATCGTGCTGTTCATCATGGGCGGGGTGTTCGTCGCCGAGACGCTCTCGGTCATGCTGCAGGTGCTGTACTTCAAGTGGACCGGCGGCAAGCGCATCTTCCGCATGGCGCCGCTGCACCACCACTACGAGCTCGAAGGCTGGAAGGAGAGCCAGGTGGTGGTGCGCTTCTGGATCATCACCATGATGCTCGTGCTGTTCGGGCTCTCGACCCTCAAGCTCAGATGATGCGCGAGCCGCCCTTCCAGCCGCTGCCGACTCCGCGCCCGACGCCGCTGGTCGGCCGGCGGCTGCTGGTGCTCGGCCTCGGCGATACCGGGATTTCGGTTGCACGCTGGGCCGCGCGCGAAGGGGCCAGCGTGCGCGTGGCCGACAGCCGGCGCGATCCGCCACGGCGGGCCGATTTCGCCGGCGAGCTGCACGCCGGGCCGTTTTCGCCCTCACTCCTGCAGGACGTGGATGTGGTGTGCATCAGTCCCGGCCTTTCGCTGGAGGAACCGTTGATTCGCGCGGCCGCGGCGCAACGCCTGCCGGTGTTCGGCGACATCGAGCTCTTCGCCTGGCACGCGCGCCAGCCCGTGCTCGCCGTCACCGGCACCAACGGCAAGAGCACCGTCACGGCGCTCGCCGGGCACCTCGTGCGCAGCGCCGGCGTCGACTGCGAGGTCGCCGGCAACATCGGGCCGCCGGTGCTGGAGGCATTCCGCAAGCGGCTCGAGTCGGGAAAGCTGCCGCGCGCATGGGTGCTGGAGCTTTCCAGCTACCAGCTCGAGACGACCTGGTCGCTCGCGCCGGCCGCGGCGGCGATGCTCAACCTGACCGAGGATCACCTGGACCGCTACGCGAGCCTCGAGGACTACGGCGCCGCCAAGGCGCGCGTTTTCATGGGCGCGGCGGTCCAGGTGCTGAACCGGGACGATCCGCGCTCCCTCGCCATGGCGCAGCCGGGAAAGAAGCTCATCACGTTCGGCCTGGACAAGCCATCCGGACCGCGCGAGTTCGGCCTGGCCGGCGACAGGCTCGTCCAGGGGAGCACGGAAATCCTGCCCGTCGACGAGCTGCCCATCCGGGGCATGCACAACGTCGCAAATGCTCTCGCCGCCTGCGCCTTGGTTTCGACAATCAATCTCGACGCCGCGAGTTTGGCCCGGGGGCTCAAGACCTTCAAGGGCCTGCCGCACCGGCTGGAGCTGGTGGCGACGCGCCGCGGCGTCGAGTGGTACGACGACTCCAAGGGCACGAACGTCGGCGCGACGGCGGCGGCGCTGCGCGGCCTGGGGCGCAAGAGCGTGCTGATCCTCGGCGGCGACGGCAAGGGGCAGGATTTCTCGCCGCTGCGCGAGGTGGCGCGGAAATTCGCTTCTCATGTCCTGCTGATCGGGCGCGACGCGCCCCTGATCGGGAAGGTCGTGCCGGGCGAGCGCTGCGCCTCGCTCGAGCAGGCGGTGCAGCGCGCGGCCGGGCTGGCAAGGCCCGGGGAAGCAGTCCTGCTTTCGCCCGCGTGCGCGAGCTTCGACATGTTCCGCGACTACCGCCATCGCGGCGAGGTGTTCGCGCAGGCGGTCAGGAGCCTCGGGCCGTGAGCCAGACTTACGTCTTCGCGCGCAACGCGCCGAGCGCGGAGTACGACCGCTCGGCGACGTGGGCCGCGCTCGTCCTCGCCGCGATCGGGCTGGTGATGGTGTACTCGGCTTCGATCGCGACCGCGGAGGCGAGCCGCTACACCGGCAACAACCCGGCATGGTTCCTCGCGCGCCACGCGGCGTACCTGGCGATCGCGCTCTGCGCGGCGATCACGGTGTTCCTGGTCCCGGCGCGCCTGTGGCAGAAGCTCGCGCCGTGGCTGTTCGTCGCCGCGCTCGCCGGACTCGCGCTCGTGCTCGTCCCCGGGTTCGGGCGCGAGGTGAATGGCGCGCGGCGCTGGCTCGATCTGCCGGGCTTCAGCGCCCAGCCCTCGGAGGTGATGAAGCTCGCGGTCGTGCTCTACGCGGCCGACTACACCGCGCGCAAGCACGCGGTGCTGAAGAGCTTCCGCCGGGGGCTGCTGCCGATGCTCGCGGTGATGCTGCTCGTCTCGTGGCTGCTGCTGCGCGAGCCCGACTTCGGCGCGCTGGTGGTGATCGCGATGATCGCGTTCGCGATCCTGTTCCTCGGCGGCATGAACGGCCGCCACTTCGTCGCGCTGCTCGGCATGCTGGCCGCGGGCTTCGCGCTCCTGGTGCTCGCCTCGCCCTACCGCCTGCAGCGCATCCTGGGCTTCATGGATCCGTGGTCCGATCCCTACGGCGGGGGCTATCAGCTGTCGCACGCCCTGATCGCTTTCGGCCGCGGCGAATGGCTCGGCGTCGGCCTCGGCGCGAGCGTCGAGAAGCTGTTCTACCTGCCCGAGGCGCATACCGACTTCCTGCTCGCCGTGGTGGCCGAGGAGCTCGGCCTCGCGGGCGTCGCGCTGGTGATCGCGCTTTTCGCCTGGCTGGTGGCGCGCGCCTTCGCCATCGGGCGCCAGGCCTGCCTGCACGAGCGCCACTTCGCGGCGCTCGCCGCGCAGGGCATCGGCATCTGGTTCGGCTTCCAGGCGCTCATCAACATGGGCGTGAACACGGGCCTGCTGCCGACCAAGGGCCTGACGCTGCCGCTCATGAGCTACGGCGGCTCCGGCCTGCTCGCCAACTTCGTGGCCCTCGCGATCCTGCTGCGCATCGACTGGGAAAACCGCCAGCTTTCGAGGGGCCTGAACGCTTGAAAAGCATCCTCATCATGGCGGGCGGAACGGGAGGACATATCTTCCCGGGGCTCGCGGTCGCCGAGCAGATGCGCGCCGCCGGCTGGGACGTGGTGTGGATGGGCGCGCGCGGCGGAATGGAAGAGCGCCTCGTGCCCCGGCACGGCTACCGCACCGCGTGGATCCGCGCGCGCGCCGCGCGCGGCAAGGGCCTGCTGCAAAAGCTCCTGCTGCCGGCGAACCTGCTCTACTCGTTCTGGGAAAGCGCGCGCGCCATCCGCCGCCTCAAGCCCTCCGTAGTGCTCGGCCTGGGGGGCTATGTCGCGTTCCCCGGCGGCATGATGGCCTCGCTCCTCAACCGGCCGCTCGCGCTGCACGAGCAGAACGCGGTCGCGGGCCTCGCCAACCGCGTGCTCGCGCAGGTGAGCGACAAGGTGATGGTCGCGTTCCCGGGCGCGCTCAAGGGCGCCGAATGGACCGGCAATCCCGTGCGCGGCGAGATCGCCGCCATCGCCGCGCCGGAAATTCGTTTTCAGGAAAGGCAAGGGCCGTTGCGCCTGCTCGTCGTGGGCGGCAGCCTCGGCGCGCAGGCGCTGAACGAAGTGCTGCCCAGGGCGCTTTCGCTTCTGCGGCCGAAGCCCCTCGTGGTCCACCAGGCAGGCGAAAAGCATCTCGACGCGCTGAAGGCCCACTACGCCGCCGCCGGCGTGCAGGGCGAGCTCGTTGCCTTCATCGACGACATGGCGCGGCGCTACGCCGAGGCCGATCTCGTCATCTGCCGCGCCGGCGCGGTGACCATCGCCGAGCTCTCCGCCGGCGGCATGGCGAGCATCCTGGTGCCGTTTCCGCACGCGGTCGACGATCACCAGAGCGCGAACGCGAGGTTTCTGTCGGAGCGCGGCGCCGCGATCCTCATCCAGCAGCGCGATCTCTCCCCGGAGAAGCTGGCGCGGCTGATCGGCGCGCTCGACCGGCCGAAGCTCCTCGAGATGGCCCGGAACGCGCGCGCGCTCGGCAAGCCCGACGCGGCTCGCATCGTGGCGCAAAGATGCCGCGAGATCGCCCGGTGAAGCACAAGGTCCGCCACATCCATTTCGTCGGCATCGGCGGCGCCGGGATGTCGGGCATCGCGGAGGTCCTCGCCAACCTCGGATACCAGGTGAGCGGCTCCGACCTCGCGGAGAACGCCGCGACCCAGCGGTTGAAGTCTCTGGGAGCGACCGTCTCCCTGAGCCATAAGCCCCAGCACGTCAATGGCGCGGACGCCGTCGTGGTGTCCTCCGCGGTCCAGTCGGACAACCCCGAGGTCGTCGCGGCGCGCGAGCGGCGCATCCCGGTCGTGCCGCGCGCGCTGATGCTCGCCGAGCTCATGCGGCTGAAGCAGGGCGTGGCGATCGCCGGCACGCACGGCAAGACCACCACCACCAGCCTGGTGGCGAGCGTGCTGGCCGAAGGCGGGCTCGACCCGACCTTCGTCATCGGCGGGCGCCTGAACGCCGCCGGCTCGAACGCGCGCCTCGGCGCCGGCGACTTCATCGTGGTCGAGGCCGACGAGTCCGACGCCTCGTTCCTGCACCTGCAGCCGGTGATCGCGGTGGTCACGAACATCGACGCCGACCACATGGACACCTACGAGCAGGACTTCGGGCGGCTCAAGCAGGCGTTCGTGCAATTCCTGCAGAACCTGCCGTTCTACGGCGCGGCGGTGCTGTGCGCCGACGACCCGAACCTGCGCGAGCTCCTGCCCCAGGTCACCAAGCCGGTGCTCACCTACGGCACCGGCGAGGACGCGTCGGTGCGCGCCGAGGCGATCGCCCACGACCGCGGCCGCATGAAGTTCCGCGCGCTGCGCCCGGGCGCGAAGCCGCTCGAGGTTCTGCTCAACCTTCCGGGGCGGCACAACGTGCTGAACGCGCTGGCCGCGATCGCGGTGGGCACCGAGCTCCAGATCAAGGATGAATCGATTCACAAGGCCCTGCGCGAGTTCAAGGGCGTCGGCCGGCGCTTCCAGAACTACGGCACGGTCGACGGGCGCTTCACGCTGATCGACGACTACGGCCACCACCCGGCCGAAATGGACGCGACCCTCGAGGCCGCGCGCGGCGCGTTCCCCGGCCGGCGCATCGTGCTCGCGTTCCAGCCGCACCGCTACTCGCGCACGCGCGATCTGTTCGAGGACTTCGTGCGCGTGCTCTCCGGCGCCGACGTGCTGCTGCTCGCCGAGGTCTACCCCGCCGGCGAGGCGCCGATCGTCGCCGCCGACGGCCGCTCGCTCGCGCGCGCGCTGCGCCTCGCGGGCAAGGTCGAGCCGCTGTTCGTCGAGGACATCGGCGAGATGCCGGCGGCAATCCGGCGCGTGGCCGAGCCCGGCGACGTGGTCATCACCATGGGCGCGGGCTCGATCGGCGGCGTGCCCGCGCAGCTCACCCAAGCCGCATGAACATGGCCGAGACCCTCGCCTTCCGGGAACTGCGCGGCGAGCTCCGGCGCGACGAGCCGATGGGCCGCCACGTGACCTGGCGCACCGGCGGCGCGGCCGACCGCTTCTACGTGCCCGCGGACCTCGACGACCTGGCGGCTTTCCTGCGGCAGCTGCCGCCGCAGGAGCCGCTCCTTTTCGTCGGCCTCGGGTCGAACCTGCTGGTGCGCGACGGCGGCTGGCGCGGCACCGCGGTCCTGATGCACGCCGCCTCGCGCCGGCCGCAGATGCGCGGGCGCCTGATCTACGCCGAGGCCGGCGTCGCGAGCCCGAAAGTCGCGCGCTTCGCCGCGCTGCACGACCTGGAGGGCGCGGAATTCCTCGCCGGCGTGCCCGGCACCGTCGGGGGCGCGCTCGCCATGAACGCCGGCTGCTACGGCGGCGAGACCTGGGACATCGTGGAGCGCGTCGCGACCATCGACCGGCAGGGCCGGATCGTCGAGCGCGGCCGCGACGAGTACGACATCGGCTACCGGCACTGCGCGCCCAAGACCCCGGCCGAGGAATGGTTCGCCGCGGCCTGGTTCGGCCTCAAGCCCGGCCACGGCGACGCCTCGCGCGCGGTGATGAAGGAGCTGCTCGCGCGGCGCATCGCCACCCAGCCGCTCGCGCTGCCGAACGCGGGCAGCGTGTTCCGCAACCCGCCCAAGCACCACGCCGCGCGCCTGATCGAGTCGTGCGGCCTCAAGGGCTTCGAGCGCGGCGGCGCGCGCGTCTCGGAGAAGCACGCCAACTTCATCGTCAACCCGAAGGGCGCGGCCCGGGCTTCCGACGTCGAGTGGCTGATCCGCCACATCCAGCGCATGGTCTACCAGATGAAGGGGGTCTACCTCGCCACCGAAGTGCGCATCGTCGGAGAGGAAGCATGAACTTCGGCAAGGTTGCCGTGCTGATGGGAGGCAAATCCGCCGAGCGCGAGATTTCGCTCATGAGCGGCAACGGCGTGCTGAAGGCGCTGCGCTCGAGAGGGATCGACGCGCATGCCTTCGACCCGGCGCAGCGCGACCTCTTCGACCTCCGGAGCGAGAGCTACGCGCGCTGCTTCATCGCGCTGCACGGGCGCGGCGGCGAGGACGGCACGATCCAGGGCGCGCTCGAATTCCTCGGCATCCCCTACACCGGCAGCGGCGTGCTCGGCTCGGCCGTCGGCATGGACAAGGTGCGCACCAAGATGATCTGGATCGCCAACCGATTGCCGACGCCCCGATTCCGGGTTCTGACCGAAAAGGACGACTGGCAGTCCGTGGCGCGCGAGCTGAAGCTGCCGCTGATCGTAAAGCCCGCGAACGAGGGCTCGACCCTCGGGCTGACGAAAGCGCGCTCGGCGAAGGAATTGCCCGCGGCGTACGAGCTCGCGGCGAGGAAGTACCGCGACATTGCGCTCGCCGAGCAGTTCATCGACGGGCCGGAATACACCGCGGCCATCCTCGGCGACACCGCGCTGCCGCTCGTCCGCATCGAAGCGCCGCAGGGCAACTACGACTACCAGCACAAGTACTTCACCGACGAGACGAAGTACCACTGCCCGTGCGGCCTGCCGGCGAAGAAGGAGAAGGAGCTGCAGGCGCTCTCGCTCGAGGCGTTCCGCGTCGCCGGGTGCAGCGGCTGGGGACGCATCGACATCATGCTCGATGCGAAAAAGCGCCCATGGCTGCTGGAAGTGAACACCTCGCCGGGCATGACCGGCCACAGCCTGGTGCCGATGGCGGCGCGCGCCGTCGGCATCTCGTACGAGGACCTGTGCGTGAAGATCCTGGAGCTCGCGCATGTCGGCTAGGGTGAGCCTTTTTCTCGGAATCGTCGCCGGCCTGGTTGCGCTCGCGGCATGCCTCGGAACGCTCTACTGGCTGCTGCTTCCCGAGCGCTTCCCGGTGAGCCGCATCGAGGTGACGGGAAACCTGAAGAACACCCCTTGGGCGCAGATCGAAGCGGCGCTGCCGCGCGCGGCCGGAAACTTCTTCGCCGCCGACTTGGGCGAGGCGCGCAGCCGCGTCGAGCGCCTGCCCTGGGTGCGCCGCGTCGCGGTGCGCCGCGTCTGGCCCGGGCGGCTCGAAGTCACGGTGGAGGAGCACGTCGCGCTCGCGCGCTGGGGCGCGGGGGACGAGGCGAGCCGGCTGGTCAACACCTTCGGCGAGACCTTCTCCGCCAGGACCCAGCAGGCGCTGCCCGTGTTCGTCGCTCCCGGCGGCACCGCCGCCGAAGTCCTGCGGCGCTATCAGCGCTTCAGCGAGCTCGTGGCGCCGCTCGGCACCGGCGTCGAGCGCGTGGTGCTGACGCAGCGCCTCGCCTGGCAGCTGCGGCTGGGCAACGGGCTGCACCTCATGCTCGGACGCGACGCCGACCTCGCCGAGGCCCGCCTGCGCCGTTTCGTGGCGGTCTATCCCACGGTGGACAAGAAGAAGCCGCATGACTACGTCGACCTGCGCTATCCCAACGGCTTCGCGTTGCGCGTGCCGGAGCGGAGCGGCTGAGCCCGGATGCCCAAAGAGAACAAGAACCTGATCGTGGCGCTCGACGTCGGCACCTCCAAGGTGGCGTGCCTGGTGTCCGAGCTCGGCGCCGACGGCGCGCTCGCGCTCCTCGGCATGGGCAGCCACGAGTCCAAGGGCCTGAAGAAAGGCGTGGTGGTGAACATCGAGGCCACCGTCGCCGCGATCCAGCGCGCGCTCGAGGAGGCGGAGCTGATGGCCGACTGCAAGATCGCCTCGGCCTACGTCGGCATCGCGGGCAGCCACATCCGCAGCTTCAACTCGACCGGCATGGTGGCGGTCAAGGACCGCGAGGTGACCGCGCTCGACGTGAACCGCGCGATCGACACCGCGCGCGCCGTGAACATCCCGACCGACCAGCAGATCCTGCACGTGCTGCGCCAGGAGTTCATCATCGACGGCCAGGAGGACGTGCGCGAGCCGATCGGCATGTCGGGCGTGCGCCTGGAGGTGAAGGTG
>DATIGR010000016.1:0-8478 GCA_035454645.1 Burkholderiales bacterium | reverse complement strand
TCCATAAAAGACCTGGCCCTCTCTCCTTACCAAGCGGACCGGGTCTTCTCGGCACGCTTTAGCGGCATTTATTACGCGCCCGCAAGCTGTGGCTCAAATCGGCGCGAAGCGGCCGGATTCTATCAGGCCGCGAGGTTCAGGTCGAGCTGGGCGGTGTCGGCATCGTCCCCCGAGTCGCGCGCGGCGTCGCGCTGGATCTCGATGGTGCGCAGGTAGTCGCTGGTGATGTCGCCGGTGATGTAGACGCCGTCGAAGCACGAGGTCTCGAAGCTGGCGAGCCGGGGATTGGCCCGGCGCACCGCGTCCTTCAGGGCCTCGAGGTCCTGGTAGATGAGGGCGTCGGCGCCGATCTCGCGCGCCACCTCGTCCTCGCTGCGATGCGCCGCGATCAGCTCGGCGCGCGTGGGCATGTCGATGCCGTAGACGTTGGGAAAGCGCACCGGCGGCGCGGCCGAAGCGAAGAACACCTTGCGCGCACCCGAATCGCGCGCCATCTGCACGATCTCGCGGCTGGTGGTGCCGCGCACGATCGAGTCGTCGACCAGCAGCACGTTCTTGCCGGCGAACTCCATCGCCATGGGGTTGAGCTTCTGGCGCACCGAGCGCGTGCGCACCGCATGGCCGGGCATGATGAAGGTGCGGCCGATGTAGCGGTTCTTGACGAAGCCCTCGCGGTACGACACCCCCAGCCCGGCGGCGAGCTGCAGCGCCGAGGGCCGGCTCGAGTCCGGGATCGGGATCACCACGTCGACCTGGAGGTGGCGGTACTGGCGCCGGATCTTGGCGCCGAGCGCCTCTCCCATGTTGAGGCGCGATTCATAGACCGACGCGCCGTCGATCAGCGAATCGGGCCGCGCGAGGTAGACGTACTCGAAGATGCAGGGGTTGAGGCTCGCCTGCGGCGCGCATTGCTGGCTGAAGAAGTGGCCGTCCTCGTCGATGAACACCGCCTCGCCCGGGCCGACGTCGCGCAGCACGCGGAAGCCGAGCGCGTCCACCGCGACCGATTCCGACGCGACCATGTACTCGGTGCCGCCGTGCGTCTCGTTGTACCCGATCACCGCCGGCCGGATGCCGAACGGATCGCGGAACGCGAGCACGCCGTAGCCCGCGATCATCGCCACCACCGCGTAGGCGCCGCGCACGCGGCGATGGACGTTGGCCACGGCGCTGAAGATGGTCTGCGGATCGAGGCGCAGCTTCACCGACGCCTGCTCGAGCTCGTGCGCCAGCACGTTGACCAGCACCTCCGAGTCCGAGCCGGTGTTGATGTGCCGCAGATCGGTGAGGAACATCTCCTCCTTGAGCCGCTCGGAGTTCGTCAGGTTGCCGTTGTGGCCGAGCACGATGCCGAACGGCGAGTTGACGTAGAACGGCTGCGCCTCCGCCGAGCTGAAAGCCGACCCCGCGGTCGGGTAGCGGCAGTGCGCGATGCCAATGTTCCCCGGCAGCGAGCGCATGTTGCGCGTGCGGAACACGTCGCGCACCATGCCCGGCGCCTTGTGCATGTGGAAGGAATTGCGCTCGGCCGTGACGATGCCGGCGGCGTCCTGGCCGCGGTGCTGCAGGAGCAGGAGCCCGTCGTACAGCAGCTGGTTGACGGGCGAACGGGCGACGATTCCGAGGATCCCGCACATGGGAATGGCTTCCCGGGTGTGGTTAACGGCTAATTATATTTCAACCGGTTGGCGAAGGCCGTGGGCAGCCAGGGTTTGAGCTGGATCACGGTCTGGGCGAGCGAGTAGCCGGTGGCGGACTGCTTCCAGTCCGGCGCGCGCGGCAGGGACGTGAGGCCGGCGACCATGGCGAGCGCGACGACGATCACCAGCCCGCGCATCAGGCCGAACAGCGCGCCCAGCCAGCGGTCCAGGCTGTGCAGCACCGAGACCCGGATGAACTTGGTGACCAGCGCCGAAGCGAGCGTCGTGACCACGAGCGTGGCGATGAACGCCAGGAGGAAGGCCGCGACCACGCGCAGCTCGGGCCGCATGTTGGCCGGGAAGCTCTCGGCGAGCGGGTCGGCGAGCAGGTTGGCGGCGACGAAGGCCATGATCCAGCCGGCGAGCGAGAGCGTCTCGTGCACCAGCCCGCGCCACGCGCCCCACGCGACGGAGAGCACCAGGATCGCGATCACCGTGTAGTCGATCCACGTCATCCTGACGTCTTCATCCCGACTTTGCCGCGACCGCGCCCGGGTCGAAGCCGAGCGCCTTGAGCTGCTCGAGCGCCTGCTCGGCGGCTTCGCGGGTCGGGAACGGGCCGGCGCGCACGCGCGTCAGGTTGTTGTTGATGACCTCGGTGTAATAGGGCATTTTCGCCGACTCGAGCTTGGCGATCACGCTCCGGGGACTGGCAAACGCACCGACCTGGACCACGTATTCTTCCCTTGAAACCGGTTGCGCTTTCTTCGCCGGCGGCTTGAGCGTGAACGGCGTGTCCTCGCCCGGAATGCGCACGCTCAGCGTCGAGCCGGTGCCGGGCGGCTCCTGGTCCAACACCATGGGCAGCACAATCACCGCGGCGAGCACCAGCGCCACTGCGCCGATCAGCCGCCTGCGCCCCCTGCGCTTCAGCGTTTCGACGTCTTGTTGTTCTTGAGCCATGCCATCACTTCGCCGACGGTCAGGAACGAACCGAACACGACGATCTTATCACCCTCCTCCGCGTGTTCGAGGGCGGAGGCGAATGCTTTTGAGGGAGATTCGTGTTTTTCCCCGCTGCGGCCGAGCGCCTGCTCCAGCTCGTCGGCCGAAGCGCCCCGCGGCCCGGGCAGCGAGGCGATATGCCACCGGGTGACGCGCGGCTCGAGCACGCGCAGCACGCCCGCGAGGTCCTTGTCGCGCAGCATCCCGCACACCGCAATGGTTTCGCCGCCGTAGCCCGAAGCGAGCAGGTTGCCGGCGAGAACCTTTGCCGCCTCGACGTTGTGCGCGACGTCGAGGATCACCTGCGGCCGGCCCGGAAGCACCTGGAAGCGCCCGGGAAGCGCGACCTCGGCGAGGCCGCGCCGCACTTCCTGCATCGCCACCGGAAGCGCGAGCGCGTCGAGCGCGCACAGCGCGGCGCAAGCGTTGCGCAGCTGGATCGCGCCGCGCAGCGCCGGATGCGCAAGGCTCGCGCGCCTGCCCTTCGGGCCCCAGTAGGTCCAATGGGTCTTCTCGGCGGTGTAGCCGAAGTCCTTCCCGAGAAAGAGCTTCTCACCCGGCGCGGCGAGCACCGATCGCGGCGGGTCGGGATCGGCGATCACCGCCGGCCGGCCGGCGCGGAAGATGCCCGCCTTCTCGCGTCCGATCGACTCGCGGTCCGGCCCCAGGTAGCTCACGTGGTCGATGCCGACGCTCGTCAGCACGGCGCAGTCGGCGTCGAGCACGTTGACCGCGTCGAGCCGCCCGCCGAGGCCGACCTCGAGGATCGCCGTTTCAATCTTCTCCCGGGAGAAGATCCACAACGCCGCGAGAGTGCCGAACTCGAAGTAGGTGAGCGGGGTATCGCCGCGCGCGGTTTCGACCGCTTCAAAGCCGCTGCAGAGCAAAGCGTCATCGGCTTCCGCCCCCGCCAAGCGCACCCGCTCGTTGTAGCGCACGAGGTGCGGCGAGGTATAGAGCCCGGTGCGATGGCCGGCGGCGCGCAGGATCGATTCGAGCAGGGCGCAGGTCGAGCCCTTGCCGTTGGTGCCGCCCACCGTGATCACCGGGCATGGCAGGCGGATATTCATGGTGTTCGACACCTGGAGCACTCGATCCAGGCCCAGGGCGATGGCCTGGGGATGCTGGCGCTCGATGTGAAGCAGCCAGTCTTCGAGGGTCTTCAAGCGACGCTCGCGCGGCGAATGGCGCGCACCACCTCGGCGAGCAGCGTCACGCCACGGCTTCGGCGCGCAGCCCCTGCAGTAGCGAGAGCACGGCGTGCAGCCTGTCGCGCAGCTGGCGCCGGTCGACGATCATGTCGATCGCGCCTTTCTCGAGCAGGAACTCGGCGCGCTGGAAGCCTTCGGGCAGCTTCTGGCGCACGGTCTGCTCGATCACGCGCGGGCCGGCGAAGCCGATGAGCGCCTTCGGCTCGGCGATCACCACGTCGCCGATCATGGCGAAGCTCGCCGACACGCCGCCCATCGTGGGGTCGGAAAGCACCGACACGAACGGCAGCCCGCGCTCCGCGAGGTCGGTGAGCGCGGCGGTGGTCTTCGCCATCTGCACGAGCGACAGCGCCCCTTCCTGCATGCGCGCGCCGCCCGAGGCGGTGACGCACACGAACGGCAGCTTCTGCTCGATCGCGACGCGCACGCCGCGCACGAAGCGCTCGCCGACCACCGAGCCCATCGAGCCCCCCATGAAGTCGAACTCGAACGCGGAGCACACCACGCCGAGCGCCTTGATCGAGCCCTGCATCACCACCAGCGCGTCGCCCTCGGCGGTCTCCTCCTGCGCCTCGCTCAGGCGCTCGGGGTAGCGCTTCGAGTCCCTGAACTTGAGCGGGTCGACCGGCAGCACTTCCGCGCCGATCTCGAAGCGCCCGTCGGGGTCGAGCAGCGCGTCCAGGCGCGGCCGCGCGCCCAGGCGCTCGTGGTGGCCGCACTTCGGGCAGACGTTGAGGTTCTTCTCGAGGTCGGTGCTGTAGAGCACCGCGTCGCACGCCGCGCACTTGGTCCACAGCCCCTCGGGCACGGTCTTGCGCGCGCCGGGGCCGGTGCGCTGGATCTTGGGCGGAAGGAGCTTTTGCAGCCAGCTCATGTGTCAAGCGCTCTTCGGATGGGGATCAAGAATTGTTTGACCCGGGCGACGGCCTGCTCGGCGCCCGCGGCTTCGATCTCCTGAATGATACGGCTGCCGATGACCACCGCGTCGGCCGTCTGCGCGACCTTGCGCGCCGATTCGGCGTCGCGGATGCCGAAGCCGACGCCGATCGGCAGGCGCGTCGCCGCCCGGATCCGGGGAATCCTGGAGCCGACTTCGGTAAGATCGAGGTGCGCTGCGCCGGTGATGCCGCGCAGCGAAACGTAGTACAGGTACCCGCTGCCGGCGCGCGCGACCTGCTCGATGCGCCGGTCGGTGGACGTGGGCGCGAGCAGGAAGATCGGGTCGATGTCGTTCTTCTTCGCGAGCGCCGCGAATTGCTCGCACTCCTCGGGCGGGTAGTCCACGACGATGACGCCGTCCACGCCCGCGGTCTTCGCCGCGCCGATGAAGTTCTCGACCCCCATCGCCTCGATCGGATTGGCGTAGCCCATGAGGACGACCGGGGTCGCCTGGTCCGTCTTCCTGAATTCGGAAACCAACTTCAATACATCCGAAAGTCCGACCCCGTGCTTCAGGGCGCGCTCGCCGGCGCGCTGGATCACCGGGCCGTCGGCCATCGGGTCGGAGAACGGCACGCCGAGCTCTAGGATGTCGGCCCCCGCTTCCACCAGCGCGCGCATCAGCGGCACGGTGAGCGAGGGATGAGGATCGCCGGCGGTGATGTACGGAATGAGCGCTTTGCGCCGCTCGCGGGCGAGCGCCTGGAAGCGCCCCTGGATGCGCGACATCGTCAGAACCGCATCCCCAAGCGTTGCGCGACGGTGTGCATGTCCTTGTCGCCGCGCCCGGAGAGGTTGACGAGGAGAACCGCGTCTTTCGGCATCGAAGGCGCGATCTTCATCGCGTGCGCCACGGCATGCGCGGACTCGAGCGCAGGAATAATGCCCTCGGTGCGGCACAGCTCGTGGAACGCCTTGAGCGCCTCGTCGTCGCTGACCGCGACATACTCGGCGCGCTTGCTGTCCTTCAGCCACGCGTGCTCGGGGCCGACCCCGGGATAGTCGAGGCCCGCGGAGATCGAGTGCGTCTCGGTGATCTGGCCGTTCGCGTCCTGAAGGAGATACGTCCGGTTGCCGTGCAGCACGCCCGGCCTGCCCGCGCACAGCGACGCCGCGTGCTTGCCGGTGGACAGGCCTTCTCCCGCCGCCTCGACGCCGATCAGCCTGATCTTGTCGTGCTTGATGTAGGGGTAGAAGATCCCCATCGCATTCGAGCCGCCGCCCACGCACGCGATGATCGCGTCGGGCTGCCGGCCGGCAGCCTCGGGCATCTGCGCGAGGCACTCCGCGCCGATCACCGACTGGAAGTCGCGCACCATCATCGGATACGGGTGCGGGCCGGCCACGGTGCCGATGATGTAGAAAGTGCTTTCGACGTTGGTGACCCAGTCGCGCATCGCCTCGTTGAGCGCGTCCTTGAGCGTCTTCGAGCCCGATTCGACCGGGACCACCTCGGCGCCGAGGAGCTTCATGCGGTACACGTTGGCCGACTGGCGCTTGACGTCTTCGGAGCCCATGTACACCACGCACTCCATGCCGTAGCGCGCCGCGACGGTGGCGGCGGCCACGCCGTGCATGCCGGCGCCGGTCTCGGCGATCACCCTGGGCTTCTTCATGGTGCGCGCGAGCAGCGCCTGGCCGATGGTGTTGTTGATCTTGTGCGCGCCGGTGTGGTTCAGGTCCTCGCGCTTGATGTAGATACGGGCGCCGCGGCAGCGCTCGGTGAGTCTTTTTGCAAAATAAACCGGACTGGGGCGCCCGACGTAGTGCTTGAGCTCGTAGCGGAACTCGGCCTCGAACGCCGGATCCTTGCGCGCGCGCTCGTAGGCGAGGCGCAGCTCCTCGAGCGCCGCAGTCAGCGTTTCCGCGACAAACACGCCCCCGTACGGGCCGAAGTGGCCGCGCGCGTCGGGCAAGTCATACATCTGCATTTCTGACCTCTGCGATGAAGGCGGCCACCTTGGCGGCGTCCTTGATGCCTTTCGCCGACTCGACGCCGCTCGATACGTCCACGCCCCACGGGCGCACGCGCCGGATTGCCGCCGCGACATTCTCCCGCGATAGTCCGCCCGACAGGATGACGGGCTTGTCGGCGGCGGGAACCAGGGACCAGTCGAAGCTCTCCCCCACGCCGCCGTACTCCGGAACGTGACTGTCGAACAACCACGCTGCCGCGCGCGAAAAAGGGCGCAGGTATTCTAGCGCAGACGCGCCGGGCTTCACTCTGCACGCCTTGACATAAGGCAGGCCGAACTGCTCGCAGAGCTGGGGGGATTCCTCGCCGTGGAACTGGAGCATCGCGGGATGCACCCGGCCGATCACCTGGGCCACCAGCGCCGCGTCCGGGTTCACGAAAAGCGCCACCGTCTGCACGAACGGCGGCAGCGCGTCGCGGATTTCGCGCGCACGCTCGACGGACAGGAAGCGCGGGCTCGGCGGATAGAACACGAGCCCGATCGCGTCCGCCCCCGCGCGCGCGGCGGCGGCGGCATCCGCGGTGCGCGTGATGCCGCAGATCTTGACCCGGGTTCTCACAACGGCAGCTTCCATTTGGGCTGGTACTCGATTGTCTCAAGGTACAGGCCCTCCGGGCCAAACGTCGGCGCCGCCTGGGCGCGGTCCCTCGAGCGCAGCAGCTCCCCGACCCATTGCGGCGGGTGCTTGCCCTTGCCGACGTAGACCAGCGAGCCGACCAGATTGCGCACCATGTGGTGCAGGAACGCATTCGCCCGCACCACGAAGTGGAGGGTGTCGGACTCCCTGGAAACGTCGAGCCCGAATATCGTCCGCACCGGCGATTTCGCCTGGCACTCGGAGGAGCGAAACGCGGAGAAATCGTGCTCGCCGACCAGCAGCGCGGCGGCCTCGCGCATCTTCTGCACGTCGAGCGGCAGGTGGAACCATCCGGCGTGGCGCGCCGACAGCGCGGGACGCACCGGCCGGTTGAGCAGCGCGTACCGGTAGGTGCGCGAGCGCGCGCTGTAGCGCGCATGGAACTCGTCGGGCACTTCGCGCGCCCAGAGCACCGCGACCGCGTCGGGCAGCAGGGCGTTCACGCCGCGCACCCAGGCCGACCCGGGACGCTTCGCGTCGGTGTCGAAATGCGCCACCTGAAGACGCGCGTGCACGCCGCGATCGGTGCGGCCGGCGGCGGTGGTGGCGACTCGGGTATCGGCGATCGCGGCGAGGGCCGCCTCGAGCGCATCCTGGACCGTGCCGCCGCCGGGCTGGGTCTGCCAGCCGAGGAAGCGACTACCGTCGTACTCGAGTCCTAAGGCGATCCTGCGTGCCAGAGCTGTCCTGCCGGCCGCACCCTAGCCCAGCTTCACGAGGAGCTGCTGCGCCTGGCCTTTCTGCGCGGCGTCGCCGTCCTTCATCACCTCGTTCAGCAGCTCGCGGGCGCCGTCCTTGTCGCCCATCTCCTCGTAGGCTTTCGCGAGGTCGAGCTTGGTCGCGATTTCCTGCCACTTCGGGTCGGTCCCGGCCGGGCCGGAGCCGGCGGGGGAGCCGAGGTCGAGGCTGATGCCCGAGAAATCGGGCGCCGCCGCCGCGGCGGCCGCCGAGGCGGGCTCGGGTTTCTTCTCCTCGCCGAGGTCGAGGTTCAGATCGAAGCTCAGGCCGGAGTCGGCGCCAGCGGCGGCGAGCGCGGCAGCCGCCGGTTCGGGCTGCGCCTCGGGCGCAGC
>DATIGR010000015.1:0-12437 GCA_035454645.1 Burkholderiales bacterium | reverse complement strand
CCTGGTCCGGGCTCACCGAGGCCACGCCCCAGGGATGCTTGCCGACCATGCCGCGCGCGACCTGCGCCGAGCCGTAGCTCGGGCCGTGCACGATGCTCGTCAGGCGGTGCTCGGGGTCGGTCTCCCAGAAGAAGTCCGAGGAAAGGTGGGTCAGGCTGCGGAAGCGCGCCTCGCTCGCGCGCAGCAGCTCCTCGGCGTGCTTTCTTTGCAGGAACTGGCCGAAGAGGCTCCCGATCGCCTGCACCGCCTCGTTCAGCCGCTCGTCGGGCTCGCCGGCGCGGTGGCCCGAGAATGCGAGCAGGCCGATGGTGCGGCCCTGGGCGACCGCGGGGAAGGCGAAGGTGGCGAAGGCGCCGGCGGAGGCCTCGCGCGGCGACTTGGCGAACACTGGCTTGCCCTCCGCCCAGAGGGCGCGCGAGCGCGACAGGAACTGCTCGGTCGAGGGCTCGCGCGCGAACCAGCCGAGCTCGAAGCCGATCTCGCCGCTCGCCGGGTCGACCCGGAAGCAGCGCCCGTAGTCCCAGCCTTCGAAGTCGCAGATCGCGCGCAGCCCCGCGCGCAGGCCGTCGGCGACGCCGGTCGCCTGCGCGAGCGCGCGCGCCACCGCATGCTCTAGCCGCAGGAGCTGCTCGCCGCGCTTCTGGGAGGTGATGTTGCGCCCGACGCCGCGGTAGCCCTTGAAGATGTCCTGCTCGAACACCGGCACGGCCGAGAGCGACAGCCAGACCGACCGCCCGCCCGCGCCGAAGCGCTGGATCTCGAAATCGCGGAATGCCTCGTGGTGCTCTAGGCTCTTGCGGTTGTGCTCCCAGAAGTCGTCGGCCGGGTCGAGGCCGGTCTTCTCGGCGAACTCGGGCGACGTATGAGTGAGGCGAAGCTGTCCGTCCATCTCCCAGTACCAGTCGGCAAACAGGCCGCTGAGAGCGGACACGTTGTTCAATTCCTCTGCCCCCTTCTAGACAGTGAATAGCTCCATCTTATCGCCGACTCCGCGCAGCGTGTGGCTGCCGAGGGAGCGAAACTCGCCGGGCAGCGCGCGCGCAACGCGCTCCGATACTACAAGATCCACGGCCAAGTCCTTGCACAGGCTCTCTATGCGGGCGGCCTCGTTGGCCGCCGCGCCGACCACGGTGAACTCGATCCGGGTCGGCGTGCCGACGTTGCCGTAGGTCAATTGTCCTAAGTGCAGCCCGATGCCGAAGCGAAGCGGGCGCGAGCGCGCTTTGTTGAACGTGTCCATGCGAGCAAGCGCCTCACGGGCGGCCGCGAGCGCCCTGGCGCACGCTTCGGCGGGTTTGCCTTCCACCGGGAAGATGGCGAGCGCGGCGTCGCCGATGAAGCGCAGCACCTGCCCGCCGCGCTCGAGCACCGGGCCGAGCACGCACTCGAAATAGTCGTTGAGGAGCGCGAGAAACTCGCGCCGGCTCATCGAGTCGGCGAGCGCGGTCGATTCGCGCAGGTCGCAGAACCAGATCACGGCGTCGATGTCCTCGCTGTCGCCGCGCTTGATGCGGCCGGCGAGGACCTTCTCGCCCGCGGCCGGACCGAGGTAGGCGTCGAGGATGTTGCGCGCCTTCCTCATGTTGGCGTAGACCTCGGCGAGGCGCGTGAACGGCGGCAGCAGCCGGCGCAGCGCGGCGATCTCGGCGTCCGTGAATCCGCCCGGCCGGCGCGTCGCGAAGGTGGCGCAATGGACCTCGCCGGTCAGGAAGCGCAGCGGCAGCGCGAGATAGTCGGTGACGCCTTCGGCGCGCAGGTCGGCGAGCACCGGATAGTCCAGGGGGCAGGCCGGATCGGCCAGGCAGCGGCGGATCTCGCGATTCCCCGACCAGACCGCATAGATCGGGCTCGCCAGGTGCTCCTCGGAGCCGATGAAGCTGTGCTCGGCTTCGTCCACCTCGACCTCCTCGCGGTCGGCGCGCCAGAAGAAGGCGCGCCCGGCGACGTTGGGATGCAGCGTGCGCACGAACACCGCGACCCGGTGCAGCGACAGGCCGCTCGCGAGCAGCGTGCGGCAGAGCTGCATCAGGACCTCCTCGGGGCGCCGCGTCCCCGGCGCGCCGGCGTCGAGCCAGTCGAGCACCGGCTGGAGGTTCAGTTCCGGGTCAGCCACAGGCTCGATTCGATCGCTCCCGGGACGAGCGGCAGGCGCGCGAGCACGCCCCCGATCTTCTCGGGATGGTGCGCGACCGTGGCGTGGCTGGCGAAGTCGACCTTGAAGAGATTCTTCTTTATCAAGAAGGCGACTGCAGGCTGCTCGTTGTAGCGCCGCCAGGCCCAGTGCTCGGGGTAGTCGTCGGGCAGGAAGATGTCGTGGAAATGCACGCGCACGCCGCTCGGCAGAAGCGGCAGCACCGCGTTCAGGAGGAAATCGACGTCGCTGCCGGGCTTGAGCTGGTGGCTCGAGTCGATGAACAGGATGTCGCCTTCGCCGAGCGCCGGAAACGCGGCCACGCGTTGAACCGGCATGCATAGCCATTCCACCGGGAGCTTTTCAATGCTTGCCCTGGGTTCCGGATCGATCGCCGTGATGCGCGTAGCGAGCCCGCCGTCGGCGACCGCGCGCGCGAGAAAGCGAGTCGAGTGCCCCGAGCCCACCTCGACGATGCGCCGGGGCTTCAGCGTGCGCACCGTCGCGTAGGCGGCGGCGGCGTCGAGGCGCGGAAACCAGTCCTGGTTCCAGCGCGGCGCCGGGGGCGGGTCCGAGCCGATCGCCTCCAGATCGGCGGCATAGCTTTCAATCCACTGCAACAACCAGCCCGTCCCTCGCGACGATCGACCCCGGCAGCTCGCGCGCCACCTCGCGCGCGATGCCGTCGAGCATCTCGTCGTCGTGCTCGGGGTCGTGGTGGAACACGGCGAGGCGCTTGGCGCCGGCGGCGCGGCACAGGCGCACGCCCTCCTGCCAGGTCGAATGCCCCCAGCCCACGTACGTTTCGTACTCGGCGTCGGTGTACATGCTGTCGTAGATCACGAGGTCGGCGCCGGCGATGAGCCCGAGGATGTTGCGGTCGAGCGCGCCGGGCACGTGCTCGGTGTCGGTGAGGTAGCAGATCGAGCGCCCGCCGTAGTCCACGCGGTAGCCGGTGGCGCCGTCGGGGTGGTTGAGGGGCGCGGTGCGCACCGCGATGCCGTCGGCCGGGCGCAGCGTGTCGCCCGCCCTGAACTCGCGGTACTCCATGCGCGCGCGGAACACCTGCGGCGGCACCGGGAACAGCGGCGACATCATGAATTCGCCGAGCACGCGGCGCAGCGTCATGCCCTCCTGGAGGTGCCCGGCCCACAATCGCCAGCGGTTCTGCGGCTTGAAGAACGGCTTGAAGAAGGGCAGCCCCGCGACGTGGTCGAAATGGGTGTGCGTCAGGAACAGGTCCGCGTCGATCGGCTCTGAAGTGTTCAAGGAATTTCCCAGATAACGCAGGCCGGTGCCGGCGTCGAACAGCAGCATCCGTTCGCCGCAGCGGATCTCGAGCGACGACGTATTCCCGCCGTAGCGCGCGGTGAGCGGGCCGGAGCACGCGATCGAGCCGCGCACGCCCCAGAAGCGGACGCTGAACGTCATGCCGGAACTATAGCTTGTAAGATGCCGCCCTAGGGGACCCTACTTGGACCGCAGCCTCTTCGGCTTCATCCTCAGGTACAGCAGGCGCGACCAGCTGCGCATCGTGCCGTTCGTGCTGCTGACGATGGTGGTCTATTACGCGTCGCTCGACCTGCCCAAGACCATCATCAACGAGGCGATCCAGGGCGGCCGTTTTCCCGAAGGCGCGAACGCCACGACTTTCCTCGGGGTGGAGCTCGGCCGCATCGAGTTCCTGTTCGCGCTGTCGATGATCTTCCTCGGCCTGATCGTGCTGAACGGCTGGCTCAAGTTCCGCATCAACACGATGAAGGGCTGGATGGGCGAGCGCATGCTGCGGCGCCTGCGCTACGCGCTGTACGACTACATCCTGCGCTTCCCGCTGGCGCGCTTCCGCCGCGTCAAGGCCGCCGAGATGGCGACCATGATCAAGGACGAGGTCGAGCCGCTCGGCGGCTTCATCGGCGAGGCGCTGATCACGCCCCTGTTCCTCGGCGGCCAGGCGGCCACGGCGATGTTCTTCATCCTCTACCAGCACTGGGCGCTCGGCCTGATCGCGCTCGCCGTGGTCGGCGTGCAGGCGTTCTTCATCCCGCGGCTGCGCAAGCGCCTGATCGAGCTCGGGCGCGAGCGCCAGCTCACCGCGCGCGCGCTCGCCGGGCGCATCGCCGAGACGGTGGACGGCGCGGCCGAGATCCACGCCAACGCCACCTCGAACTACGAGCGCGCCGAGATCTCGGCGCGCCTCGGGCGCATCTTCCGCATCCGCTTCGAGTTCTACCAGCGCAAGTTCCTGATCAAGTTCCTGAACAACTTCCTGTCGCAGGTGACGCCGTTCCTGTTCTACACCGTGGGCGGCTACCTCGTGATCGTGGGCCGGCTCGACATCGGCGCGCTGGTCGCGGTGATCGCGGCCTACAAGGACCTGCCCAGCCCGGTGAAGGAGCTGATCGACTGGGACCAGCAGCGCCTCGACGTCGAGGTGAAGTACCAGCAGGTGATGGAGCAGTTCGTCGACGAAGAGATCGCGCCGCCCGAGATGCAGGCGCTCGTCGAGCCGCGGCGGCTGCCGCACGGCGGCAAGCTGCGCGCGTCCAATCTGTCGCTCGCGGACGAGAGCGGCGCGCGCCTGGTGGAGGACGTGTCGTTCGAGGCGGCGCTCGACCAGCACGTCGCCATCATCGGCAAGCCGGGCTCGGGGGCGAGCGAGCTCGCGCAGCTGCTCGCGCGGCTGGTGCAGCCGACGAGCGGCTCGGTGGAGCTCGCCGGCGTCGACATCACGCGCGCGCCCGAGGCGCTCACCGGGCGCTCGATCGGCTACGTCGGCTCGCCCGCGTATCTGTTCCCCGCGAGCGTGCGCGACAACATCCTTTACGGCCTCAAGCACCGCCCGGTGCGGGAGCGTGTCTACGAGGGGCGCGCGAAGGCCGAGCACGACGTCGAGGCGCGCGAGGCCGAGCGCACCGGCAACACCACGCTCGACATCGAGGCCGACTGGATCGACTACGACGCCGCCGGCTGCGCGGGTCCCGACGAGGTCGAGGCCCGCATCGCCGGGCTGCTGCGCACCGTCGACCTCGAGGAGACGATCTTCGAGCTCGGCCTGCGCAGCCGGGCGCGCGAGGGCGGAGAGATCGCCCCCCGGGTGCTCGAGGCGCGGGCGCACATGCGCGAGCGGCTCGAGAAGCTCGGCATCCGCGACTGGGTCGAGCGCTGGCATCCGGACGAGTACAACCGCAACGCCACGCTCGCCGAGAACCTGCTGTTCGGCACGCCGGTCGGGCGGGTGTTCGACATCGACAACCTCGCCGGCAACCGCTACGTGCGCCAGGCGCTGCACGACACCGGCTTGCACGAGCTCCTGATCCGCACCGGGCACAAGGTGGCCGAGACGATGGTGGAGCTGTTCAGCGGGCTGCCGCCGGGGCACGAGTTCTTCGCCCAGTACAGCTTCATCAGCCACGACGACCTGCCGCAGTTCGAGGCGATCCTCAAGCACGTCGCCGACTTCGGGCTGAAGGAGCTGCCGGAGCCCGAAAGCCGCGCGCTGCTCGCGCTGCCCTTCAGGCTGATCGCCGCCCGGCACCGCCTGGGCCTGATCGACGAGGGCTTCGAGGCGCGCGTGATCGAGGCGCGGCGCCACTTCGCCGCGCAGCTGCCGCGCGAGCTCGCCGGCGCGGTGGAGTTCTTCGATCCAACGCGCTACAACAGCGCGGCCACCCTGCAGGACAACATCCTGTTCGGCAAGATCGTGACCGGCCAGGCCGGCGCGGTGGAGCGCATCACCGGCCTGGTGCGCGAGCTGCTCGACGACCTGGGGCTGCGGCCGCTGGTGGTGCGCAACGGCCTCGACTTCCAGGTCGGGCCCGGCGGCGTGCGTCTCACGGCGCCGGACCGCCAGAAGGTGGCGATGGTGCGCGCGATGCTCAAGCGCCCGGTGCTGCTGGTGCTCGACCAGGCGGCGGCGGTGCTCGACCCGGCGTCGCAGCTGCGCGTGGTCGAGGGCGTGCTGAACGAGCGCAAGAGCCACACGGTGGCCTGGGTGCTGTCGCGGCCGGAGTACGGCGACCGCTTCGGCGTGGTCCTGGTCATGGAGCGCGGGCGCCTGGTGGAAAGCGGCGCCTTCGCACAGCTGAAAAGGAAAACCGGATGAGCCTCGAACAGGAAGTCGAGCTGATCAGGCAGTTCCCGATCTTCGCGCAGATCCAGCCGGCGATGCAGAAGCTCCTGTGCTTCAGCGCCGAGCGGCTGACCTACAACCCCGGCCAGGTCATGTTCAAGGTGGGCGACATGGGCGACGCGGCCTACATCATCATCGACGGCACGGTCGACATCAGCGTGCCGAGCCCCTCGGGCCCGATCATCGTCAACAAGCTGGGCCCCCACGACATCATCGGCGAGATCGCGATCTTCGGCGACGTGCCGCGCACCGCCACCGCGACCGCGACCAGCAAGCTCGAGACGCTTCGGATCTCGAAGGAGCTCTTCACCAAGATCATCCGCGAGAACCCCGACGCCGCGCTCGAGCTGATCCGCGTGCTCGCCGCGCGGCTCGCGAACACCACCGCTCAGCTCTCGCGCACGCTGTCGGGCACACGATCTTAAGTTTGGGGTCAGACCCCGACCTTAAGTTTGGGGTCAGACCCCGATTAGGGTCCGGGGGTCGGCGACCGCGTAGACCGCGAGGCGCTCGTTCCTGCCGCGTACCCGTACCTGGTGCAGCGCCGAGTCCTTGGGCTGGATACCCGCTTGCTGCAGCGCCTCGGCTGAGATGACAAGTACACAGCCATACGCCTTGGTCATGCCCTCGAGCCGCGCGGCGGTGTTCACCATGTCGCCGATCGCCGAGTAGATCGGCGCCTCGGGCGGCCCCATGGTGCCGACGATCGCGACGCCGGCGTGCATGCCGATGCCGATGCGCAGCGGCTCGCCGAGGTCGGCGGCGAGGCTGCGGCTCAGCCGCTCGATGCGGTGCTGCATCTCGGCCGCACCGGCGATCGCGGCGCGGCACGCGGCGTCCAGCGGCGACTGCAGGCCGTAGAGCGCGAGCAGGCCGTCGCCGCGGAACTGCGCGTAATAGCCGCCGGTCGCGCGCAGCGCCGCGTTCATCTCGGCGAAGAACTGGTTCATGACGAAGACCACGTCGTAGGGCAGGCGGCCTTCGGCGAGGCGCGTCGAGTCGCGCAGGTCGACGAACATCGCGACGATCGGGCGCTCGCGCCCCTGCTCGCCGCCGCGCCGGCCGAGCGCGCCGGCGGGCCCGACGTGCGGCGGGAGAAGCGGCGTCACCGCCACGTCGCGCGTGGGGCGCGTCTGGCAGGCGAGGCGCACGTTGGATGGAGCGTCGATCCGCCCGAGCGCCTGCTTTTCGAGGCGCCCGGGCGGCGGCAGGTGCGCGAGCCCTTCGCCCACGCGCACGCGGCTGGTGGTGCAGCGTGCGCGCCCGCCGCACACCGAGGCATGCGGCAGCCCCTCGTCGCGGATCGCCTCCAGGATCGAGCGCCCGACCGGCGCGCTGATCAGGCGGCCCGAGGCGTGGCGCAGGCGGTAGGTCGCGCCGATGCGCGTGCGCAGCCAGCGCGCGAGCAGCGTGCCCCCGAGCAGGATCCAGTAGCCCCATTCCAGGCCCGAGCGCCAGCCGGCCATGAGCGCGCGGTCCCTGTCGCTCATGCCGGCGAGGTCGAGGTTGTACTTCTGCATGCCGCCGACGGTCTCGATGCTCGGCCAGAGGTAGAACCCGGCGCTCGCGAAGCCCGCGAGCGCGAGCGCGGGAAGAAGGAGCGCGATTGCGAACGCAAGCGGCTGCGCGTCGCGGTACCCCTGGCGCAGGCGCAGCCAGAAGTGCAGCCCGAAGCACAGGTGCCCCCAGACGATGAGGAGCAGGAGCGACTGCCGCAGCGCCGACCACTCGCTCGACCAGAGCAGCCCGACCACGCGCTCGTAGTCGATGTGATGGTCGAGCAGCGTCCACGCGAGGCGCGTGCCGACGACATGCGCGATGAGAAGCGGCGGGATCGACAGACCGAGCACGAGCTGCGCCGCCTCCCAGAGCGGCATGCGCAAGGTGGTCCTGCGGTAAAGGCTGACCAGGGCCAGAACGAAATGAGTGAGCAGCGAGCCATACAGGAGGAACGTTCCGGCCGGGCTGCGCCACCAGGAGGCGAGCACGAAGCGCACGCGGTCCATCGCCTCGATCGAGACCATGCCGAGCGAGTGGTTGAGGAAATGCCCGACGACGTAGCTGGCGATCACCAGCCCCGTCGCCAGGCGCAGGAGCCTCATCCCTTCAGCTGCAGAGACTTGTATTCCAGGAACTCTTCCAGCCCGTACACGCCCGCCTCGCGCCCGTGCCCGGACTGCTTGAAGCCGCCGAAAGGCGCGTTGATGTTGAAAGCGCCGCCGTTGACGTCCACCTGCCCGGCGCGGATGCGGCGCGCGACGCGCTGCGCGTGCGCGTCGTCCTTCGACCACACCGCGCCCGCGAGTCCGTACGGGGTGTCGTTCGCGATGCGCACCGCGTCCTCCTCGTCCCGGTACGCGATGATCGACAGCACCGGCCCGAAGATCTCCTCCTGGGCGATGGTCATGTCGTTGCGGACCTTTCCGAACACCGTAGGCCTCACGTAGTAGCCGCCCGCGGGCGCGCCTTCCGGCGGCTCGGCGCCGCCGGCGAGGAGCTCGGCGCCTTCCTCGAGGCCCTTCTTGACGTAGCCGCGCACGCGCTCGAGCTGCGCGAGCGAGGTGAGGGGCCCCAGGCGAGTCGACTCGGCGAGCGGGTCGCCCACGGTGAAGCCCTTGGCGAGCTCGGCGGCCATCTTCGCCGCCTCTTCATATTTCGACTGCGGAACCAGCATGCGCGTGAGCGCGGTGCAGGTCTGGCCGGAGTTGAGATAGCAGTTGTTCAGCGTGCCCTTCACCGCGGCGGCGAGGTCGGCGTCCTCGAGGATCACCGAGGCGCTCTTGCCGCCGAGCTCGAGCGCAACCCGTTTCACCGAAGCAGAAGCCAATTCGGAAATCCGCTTGCCGGCCCGGGTGGAGCCGGTGAACGAGATCATGTCCACGCCCGGGTGCCTGACGAGCGCCTCGCCCGCTTTCGGCCCGGTGCCGGTGACGAGGTTGAACACCCCCTTGGGCAGGCCCGCGGTCTCGATCACTTCCGCGAGCACGAAGGCGTTGAGCGGCGCGACCTCGGAGGGCTTGAGCACCACGGTGCAGCCCGCGGCGAGCGCGGGCGCGACCTTGAGCGTGATCTGGTGCAGCGGGTAGTTCCAGGGCGTGATCGCGCCGACCACGCCGACGGGCTCGCGCACCACCAGCGAGTTGCCCACCCTCTGCTCGAAGGAAAACTCTTTCGCCAGTCTTGCGTAGTTGGCGAAGTTCGCGACCGGCAGGGCGACCTGGATGCGCGCCGAGAGCTTGAGCGGCATGCCGACTTCCTGCGCGATCAGGCGTGCGAGCTCTTCGGCGCGCGCCTTCAGCCCGGCGGAAATCTTCTCGAGGAACCCCGCGCGCCACTCGGCCGAGCCGCCGCTCCATCCCTCGAGCGCGGCGCGCGCCGCCGCGACCGCGGCGTCGACGTCCTTCTCGTCGCCGAGCGGCACCTTGGCGAGCCGCTCGCCGTTGCCGGCGTTGAACACGTCGATCGTCTGTTTGCCCGACGGCGCGGCCCAGACGCCGCCGATGAAGAAACGGTCTGTCGAGAGCATGCCGATATTCTAGCTATACTCCGCGCGTGCCCCGGAAAGCCAAAGCGGTCCTGTGCCGCGAACACAACAAGCCCGTCGTGGTCGAGGCGATCGCGCTCGATCCGCCGAAGCGCGGCGAGGTCGCCGTGAAGCTCGAAGCGTGCGGCGTGTGCCACTCGGACCTCTCGGCGATCACCGGGACGATCGCGCTGCCGCTGCCGCTGGTGCTCGGCCACGAGGGCGCGGGCGTGGTGGAGGAAGTGGGCGAGGGGGTAAGCGAGCTCGCGAAGGGCGACCACGTCATCTTCTCCTTCATCTACATGTGCGGCAAATGCCGCTTCTGCGTCGCCGGGCGGCCGGTGCTGTGCCTGGAGCAGGGAAAGGCGCTCACCACGCCGCTCGAGGGCACGCCGCGCGTGCGCGACGCCTCCGGCGCGCCGCTCAACATCTTTTCGGGCTGCGGCGCGATGGCGGAATACGCGACGGTCTCGGCCGAGAACCTGATCAAGGTCGATCCGAAGATCCCCTTCGACTGCGCGGCGCTCGTCGGCTGCGGCGTCACCACCGGCGTCGGCGCGGTGTTCAACACCGCGAAAGTCGAGCCCGGCTCCTCGGTCGCGGTGTTCGGCTGCGGCGGGGTCGGCCTTTCGGTGGTGCAGGGTGCGCGCATCGCCGGCGCCGAGCGCATCATCGCCATCGACACGCTGCAGCCCAAGCTCGACATGGCGAGGAAGTTCGGGGCGACCGACACGATTCTTTATACTGAAGATCCCACCAAGATTTTGAAGAAGATGACTGGCGGCGGCCCGGACTACGCGTTCGAGTGCGTCGGCTCGGGCGAGCTCGCGGGCGCCGCGTACCGCGCGATCCGCCGCGGCGGGCTGGCCGTGGTCGTGGGGGTGGCGAAGCCGAGCGACTCCACTTCGGTGCGCACCATGACGCTGCCGTTCGAGGAGAAGACGCTGACCGGCAGCTACTTCGGCTCGTGCGTGCCGCGCGTCGACTTTCCGCGCATGCTGGCGCTCTACATGGCCGGGCGGCTCAAGCTCGAGGAGCTGATCACGCAGCGCTACTCGATCGACGAGGCGCCGCGGGCCTTCGCCGACCTGCAGGCAGGCAGGAACGCCCGCGGCGTGATCGTTTTTCGATAGGGTTCAGGGGCATGGCCGCGCGCATCCTGGTCGTGGACGACCAGCGCACCAACGCGGAGATGGTGTCGGGGCTGCTGCGCAACCTCGGCTACGAGGTGGACCTCGCGCTCGGCGGCGAGGAGGCGCTCGAGCTCGTGCGCGAGAACGGGCCGGACCTCGTGATCTCGGACATCCTGATGCCGGGGCTCGACGGCTACGAGCTGTGCCGCCGGCTGCGAGCGAGCGCCGCCACCGCGCTCTTGCCGGTGATCCTGGTCACCGGGGCCGAGCAGAGCGAGCGCATCAAGGGGGTCGAGGCCGGCGCCGACGACTTCCTCGCCAAGCCGGTCAACTGGGCCGAGCTGTTCGCGCGGGTGAAGCGCCTGCTTCAGGTGAAGGCGCTGCAGGACGAGATCCAGAGCCTCAACACGAAGCTCGAGCAGCGCGTGCGCGACCAGGTGGCGCAGCTCGAGCGGCTGTCGCGCATGAAGCGCTTCTTCTCGCGCGCCGTGGCCGAGGCGATCGTCGCCGGCGGCGAGGAGCTGCTCGAGCCGCACCGGCGCGAGATCACCGCGGTTTTCCTCGATCTGCGCGGGTTCACCTCGTTCACCGACCGCGCCGACCCCGACGAGGTGCTCGAGCTGCTGCGCGCCTACCACGCCACGCTCGGGCGCACGGTCGACGAGTTCGGCGGCACGCTCGAGCACTTCGCCGGCGACGGCGTGATGATCTTCTTCAACGACCCGATCGAGGTCGACAAGCCCGCCGAGCGCGCGATCCGCATGGCGCTCGCGCTGCAGCGCGCGTTCAACCCGATCGCGGAGGCGTGGCTCAAGCTCGGCCACGAGGTCGGCCTCGGCATCGGCATCGCGCAGGGCGACACCACGCTCGGCGTGATCGGCTTCGAGCAGCGCTGGGAATACGCCGCGATCGGCAACGTGCCCAACCTCGCCGCGCGCCTGTGCGGCGCGGCGCACGCCGGCGAGATCATCCTGGATCTGCAGACCGAGCAGGACATCGTCCACGTCGCCGACACCGAGTTCGTCGGCGCGCTCACCCTGCGCGGCTTCCAGCAGCCGGTGCCCGCCTTCAAGCTGCGGCGCATGCGCGACTAGGGAATTCCCTACACCGCCTGCATCAGCCCGCCGAGCGTGCTGAAGATCAGCACGAGCACCGCGAAGGTCGCGAAGTGCTCGAGCTGCAGGATCTTCGGCGAGCGCTCGGGGAGGATCAGGTGGCTTACGCAGAGCCACGCCCCCCACGCCAGCCCGGCGCCCAGGACGCCCCGGACGATCCAGACGAGGAGGTCGGCGAATTCAGTGGACATGCGCCCACGCTACGCCTGCGCGCCGCGCGGCTCAATGACCGGTTGCGGCGCTCCCCTGTGACGAATTACCAGCGCGGCGGCGGCTTGCGGGCGATGACGAGGTGGCCTTCTTCCTTGCGCACGTAGCCGCCCTCGGAGAGGTCGGAGAAGATGCGGCTGATCATCTCGCGCGAGGCGCCGACGCGCGCCGCGATGTCCCGGTGAGTGAGCGCTTC
>DATIGR010000014.1:0-4144 GCA_035454645.1 Burkholderiales bacterium | reverse complement strand
GTGATGGAGCGGCCGCTGGTCCGCGGCAACTCGGTCGAGGAGCTGGTGGACGGCGCGCAGGCGTATCCGGCGATGCTCGAGGCGATCGACGGCGCACAGCGCTCGATCATGCTCGCCTCCTATATCTTCCACGGCGACGGCGTCGGCGCACAGTTCGTCGACGCGTTGAAGCGCGCGATGGCCCGCGGCGTGGCGGTGCGCGTGCTGGTCGACGACGTCGACGTGCGCTTCACGCGCTCCAACGCCTACAAGCCGCTGCGCCGCGCCGGCGTGCCGGTCGGCGTGTTCAACCCGCCGCTCGTGCCGGCGCGGCTGAATGCCGTGCACCTGCGCAACCACCGCAAGATCCTGGTGGTCGACGGCATGCTCGGATTCACCGGCGGCATGAACATCGACCGGCGCTACTGGACGCCGCAGCCGCCGCCCGCCGGAAGCAAAGCCGTGTCGCGCGACCTGCATTTCCGCCTGCGCGGCCCGGTCGTGCCGCAGCTCGCCCAGGTCTTCGCGGAGGACTGGCACTTCGCCGCCGGCGAGGAGCTGCGCGGGGCGCCGTGGTTCGTGCCCTGCGCGGCCGCTGGCGACGTGCTCGCACGCTGCATCGACGACGGCCCCGACGAGAGCGCCGAGCCGCTGCGCTGGTCGATGACGGCGGGGCTCGACCAGGCCAAGCGCGCGGTGCGCATCATGACGCCCTACTTCGTGCCCGACAGCTCGCTCATCACCGCCCTCGACGTCGCCGCGATGCGCGGCGTCGAGGTCGACATCGTGCTGCCTTCCACGAGCGACCTGCCGCACGTGCACTGGGCGGCGTGGGGCCAGCTCTGGCAGGTGCTCGAGCGCGGCTGCCGCGTGTGGACCAGCCCCGGGCCGTTCGATCACACCAAGCTGATGGTGGTCGACGGCGCCTGGACGCTGCTCGGCTCGGCCAACTGGGACGCGCGCAGCCTGCGGCTCAACTTCGAGCTCAACGTCGAGTGCTACAGCGCCGAGCTCGGCGCGCGCATGGAAGCCCTGGTGCAGTCGCGCCTCAGGACCGCGCGACAGGTGACGATG
This sequence comes from Burkholderiales bacterium, assembly GCA_035454645.1. Taxonomy (GTDB): domain Bacteria; phylum Pseudomonadota; class Gammaproteobacteria; order Burkholderiales; family SG8-39; genus SCGC-AG-212-J23. The sequence continues at coordinate 3,091 of DATIGR010000014.1, read as the reverse complement.
GACGAAATCAACGCGCGCTCCCTGCCGGTCAAGCTGCGCGACGGCGCGGCGCGCCTGTTCGCCCCGTTCCTCTGAAAAAGGGGTCAGGACCCTTTTATTGGAAAAGGGTCCTGACCCCTTTTTCAGGCCTTGAGGGGCTTGTATTTGATGCGATGGGGCTTCGCGGCCTCTTCGCCCAGGCGCTTTTTCTTGTCGGCCTCGTATTCCTGGTAGTTGCCGTTGAAGAACACGACCTGCGAGTCGCCCTCGAAGGCGAGGATGTGGGTGGCGATGCGGTCGAGGAACCAGCGGTCGTGCGAGATCACCAGCACGCAGCCGGCGAACTCGAGCAGCGCCTCCTCGAGCGCGCGCAGGGTCTCGACGTCGAGGTCGTTGGACGGCTCGTCGAGCAGAAGCACGTTCGCTCCGGACATCAGCATGCGCGCGAGGTGGAGGCGCCCGCGCTCGCCGCCCGAGAGCTGCCCGACCGGCTTCTGCTGGTCGGCGCCGCGGAAGTTGAAGCGCGCGAGGTAGGCCCGTGCCGGCATCTCGAAGCGCCCCACCTTGATGAGGTCCTGGCCGCCGGAGATGTCCTCGAACACCGTCTTGTCCGCGGACAGCTCGTCGCGCGACTGCTCGACGTGCGCCAGTTTCACGGTCTTGCCGATCTCGATCTTTCCGGAATCGGGCTTTTCTCCTCCGATGATCATGCGGAACAGCGTCGACTTGCCCGCGCCGTTCGGGCCGATGATGCCGACGATCGCGCCGGGCGGGACCTTGAACGAGAGCTTGTCGACCAGGAGGCGCTCGCCGTAGCCCTTGGACACGTCCTTGAACTCGATCACCTCGTTGCCCAGGCGCTCGGCGACCGGGATGAAGATCTCCTGCGTTTCGTTTCTCGACTGATATTCCTGAGAAGAAAGTTCCTGGAAGCGTGCGAGTCGGGCCTTGGACTTGGTGCCGCGTCCCTTGGGGTTTTGCCGCACCCACTCGAGCTCGGCCTGCATCGCCTTGATGCGCGCCGCCTCCTGGCTCGCCTCGACCTCGAGGCGCTTTTCCTTCTGTTCGAGCCAGCTCGAGTAGTTGCCCTGCCACGGGATGCCGTAGCCGCGGTCGAGCTCGAGGATCCAGCCGGCGGCGTTGTCCAGAAAGTACCGGTCGTGCGTGACCGCGACCACCGTGCCCGGGAAGCGCTGCAGGAACTGCTCGAGCCACTCCACGCTCTCCGCGTCGAGGTGGTTCGTGGGCTCATCCAGCAGCAGCAGATCGGGCTTCGACAGCAGCAGCCTGCAAAGGGCCACGCGACGCTTCTCCCCGCCCGACAGAACTTCAATCCTGGCATTCCAATCCGGCAGCCGAAGCGCGTCCGCGGCGACCTCCATCTCGTCGGCGCCGCCGGCGTTCACCAGGGCCTCGAGCCTGGCCTGCTCCTCGGCGAGCTTCTCGAAGTCGGCGTCGGGCTCGGAATAGGCGGCATAGATCTCCTCGAGGCGCTTCTTCGCCGCCGCGGCCTCGCCCAGCGACTCCTCGACGGCTTCCCGCACGGTCTTGTTCCGTTGCAGGACAGGCTCCTGCTCCAGGTAGCCGACGCGGATGCCCGGCATGCGCACGACCTCGCCTTCGTAGTTGTCGTCGACCCCCGCCATGATCCTGAGGAGCGTGGACTTGCCCGACCCGTTCAGCCCGAGCACGCCGATCTTCGCCCCGGGAAAGAAGTTGAGCGAGATGTTCTTGAGGATGGTCCGCTTGGGCGGCACGGTCTTCGAGACGCGCCGCATCGTGTAGACGTACTGGGCCATGATCAGGTGTAGGTTTCTCTGAAACTACTGGGCGACGACCGGCGCGTCGCGCGGCGCCCCGAGCGTGCGCCAGTCGGTGCTCTTCGGGACGATGCCCTCGAACGACGCGAGCTGCGCGTAGCGCACGCTCTTTTGCGCGCCGATCGCCGGCGCGCCTTCCTGGAATCTTTTCGCCGCCGCGACCATCATGCGCCGGAACTGCGCCACCGCGAGGTCGCTCGAGCCGAAGTGGTCCTCGGACCGGTCGCTGATCGGTCCCATCGACTCCCACATCGCCATGTCCTGCGCCGGGATGCCGACGATGCCGGTCCAGTCGCCGCGCTTCATGGCCTCGCGGTCCTGCAGGTAGTCGTTTCCGAGGTTACGAAGCTTCCTGTAGTTGGAGTCCAGGTCGACCCCCACCTCCGCCGCGCAGAACCTGCGCCACGCCTGCGGCGTGATGCCCTTCGCCGGGTCGGGGTGCCAGGCGATCCAGTAGAACATGGTGTTCACGTCGTCGACCGGCACGAGCATCTGCGCCAGGTGGTACTGGTTGTTCGGCGGGATGAGCACCGTGAACGGCGCGATGAACAGCGTGGTGCGCACGTACTGGTCGGTCTCGGGGTTCTTGATCGGCTTGCGGATCGCCGCGTAGCGGAAGCCGTAGTCGGTGGCCTCGAACTGCAGGCGCGGCGCCTTGTCGTTCGACGGCCGCAGCCACGTCGACTCGGTCGCGGTCGAGCCGTACACGTCCGCCGCCGCCGGCATGTTGGTGGAATGCAGCGTCGAGCTGTGCGCCGAGTCGATCGAGCCTTCCAGCACCTGCGCCCAGTTGCACGCGGCGTGCATCTTCACGATCGCGTAGCGGATGCCCGGCTTCGGCGCCCACGCCGGCGGCTCGAACTCGCGGATCTCCTCCTTCGGGCCCATCCATACCCACACGAAGCCGCCGCCCTCGCGCACCGGGTACGCCTTCGCTTTCTTGCCCAGGCGCTGCGCGGCGCCCGGCGCCTCGGAAGGCATGTCGACGACGTTGCCCTCGACGTCGAACTTCCAGCCGTGGTACAGGCAGCGCAAGCCGCACTCCTCGTTGCGCCCGAAGGCGAGCGAGGCGCGGCGGTGCAAGCAGTACTCGCCCAGAACACCGATTTGATTTATTGAATTCTTGAAAACCACCAAATCTTCGCCGAGCAGCCTGGCCCGCACCGGCTTGCCGTCGGCCTCGGCGACCTCCTCCGACATGCAGACCGGGAGCCAGTGGCGGCGCATGATGCCGCCCATCGGCGCCGCGCCCGCGACCCGGCAGAGGAGCTCGTTCTCGCCCTTCGTTAACA
>DATIGR010000013.1:0-6509 GCA_035454645.1 Burkholderiales bacterium | reverse complement strand
GTCGGTGGTGACGCCGGCCGAGCGGCCGGCGGCGGCGAGCTTCACCGCCGTGCCGAGGAGCCTCGCCTCGTCGCTGAGCCCCTCGATCACCGGAGCGCTGTTCGCCGCCGGCGCGATGGCCGCGCCGCTCGTCGCGTGCGGGGTGCTCAAATCGCTCTACGATCTCGCGCTGCTGGCGATGTTCCGCAACGTGCGTCCGCGGCAGTAGATCAGGCCTTGTTAATGTAGCCGTAGACCAGGTTGCTGCGGTCGCCGCCGTGCTTCTCGTAGAGCGACTTGTAGTGCGCGACCTTGTCGGCCTGGACCGCGCTCATCATCTTCGGCGTGTAGCCGTAGAGGCGGGCGTTGTTGCCGCCGAGGATCGCGGTCTTCACCGGGCCGTCGGCCGGCCCCATCGGCGCGAGGCCGTACTTCTTCTGCAGCTCTTCGGGAATCTCCAGGCGGCGCAGCGCCTCGATCTGCCACTGCGGCGAGCCGGTCCACACCGCGTCGGTGCCCCAGCAGACATGGTCGGCGCCCATGCCCTTGATCATCGCCCCGAGCATGTAGGCCGCGGCGCGCGGCTCGGCCATGTTGCTGTGGGCGAAGATCTGGCCGAGGTCGGAGTAGACGTTGGAGACGCCGTATTGCGCCGGGATGTTGGCGAGATCGGTCACCCAGTCGATGCGCCCGTCGCGCTGCAGCTGGTCCCACGCGGCTGCGGCGGTGCCGCCCGGGCCCGCGACCCAGCGGTAGGCGGAGTGGTAGATGACGAAGTTGAGCTGCGGCCAGTCCTTCGCCGCCTGGCCGACGTCGTTCACGTTGCAGTAGCCGAGCAGGTGCGGGAAGTTGCGCTCGACCGAGGGCGGGAACAGGCCCTTGTGGATGCAGATGTTCTTCAGCCCCGGCCGGTCGGGGTACTTCGCCATCCACTTCGCCACCTTCTCGTAGAACGGATACATGATCTTCTGGTCGTCGAGGCGGAACGGCCACTTGGAGAGGTGCTTGTTGGTGTTGTCGCCGATGGTGTAGCCCTTCCACGAATCGGGCCGCAGCTTTTCCATCTCCTCCTCGACCTTGTCGAGCCAGCCGTCGCGCCCGGGAGTGAAGATCGCGTGCGAGTACATGCGCCGCGTTCCGGCTTCCTGGTTCACCTTCTCGCGCGCCTGGTGCTTCATGTCGTTCGTCAGGAACGAGTACACCGGGTCGACCGAGTAGGAGCCGCTGATGCAGGCGACCTTGGTGTCGCTGTCGAGGAACACCTCCTTGAAGTAGTTCGGGAACATCAGGTCCTGGATGGTCTGCGGCTTGTCCTTCAGCGCCGGGTTCCATCCCGCCTTGCCCACGGTCTCGCGCTGCGCGATGAAGGTCTTGATCGGCGTGCCCTCGCGCAGGAAGTGGGTGTGCATGTCCATCACGAACTGGTTCTTGAGCGAGTCGGCGCGCGCCTGCGCGACCTCCAGGTCAGCAGCTTCCTTGGGTAGAACCTCGTACAAAGGCTGTGAATTCTTCGCATGGACCTGGTTCATCGCCGCGAACGCGGCCGCCATGCCGCCGGCGGTCTTGAAGAACCTGCGGCGCGACATGCCGTGCTTCTTCGCCAGCCGCGCGCCCATGTCCTTGATCCGGGCCTCGAACTCCTTCTGCCGCGCGCTCTGCGGGCTCGGCATGTACTCGTCGCTCGATACGAACTGCACCGGGATCGGCGAGCGGAACAGGGTTTCGCCGCCGGAAAGTTGCTCCAGCTCTTCGGGGGTCAGCATCGGGTCGTCTCCTCCTGGTGGAACGGGCATCGTATTCCCGGCTTTCGAATAGGTAAACTCCGCGATGCAGCAATACTAGGGGAGGTTCCATGAAACGCTGGATCGCACTGGCGGCGCTCGCCTGTCTGCCGCTCCTGGCCGCGGCCTTTCCGGAGCGTCCGGTCAAGATCATCGTTCCCTTGCCGCCCGGCGGCTCGCCCGACACGATCGCCCGCACCCTGTCGCAGGGGCTGCAGGGCGTGTGGCCGCACCCGGTGGTGGTCGAGAACCGCACCGGCGGCAGCCAGAACATCGGCGCCGACGCGGTGGCGAAGAGCGCGCCCGACGGCCATACCTGGCTGCTCGCACCCGACAATGTGTTCGCGGTCAATCCGCACATCGCCAAGCAGCCGTTCGATCCGCTCGCCGACCTCGCGCCGGTCACGCTGCTCGCGCGCATCCAGTTCCTTCTCGTGGTGCATCCCGACGTGCCGGCGAAATCGGTGCAGGAGCTCATCGCGTACGCGAAATCGAAGCCGGGCGAGCTCAATTTCGGCTCCTCCGGAACCGGCAGCCCGCAGTTCCTGGGGGGCACGCTGCTCACGCAGATGTCCGACACCAAGATGAACCACGTGCCGTACAAGGGCGCGGCGCCGGCGGTGGCCGATCTCCTCGCGGGCCGCATCCAGGTCTGGGTCGGGGCCGCCAACTCGCTCCTGCCGCACATCAGGGCCGGCAAGCTGCGCATCCTCGGCACCAGCGCGGCGCAGCGCTTCTCGGCGCTGCCCGACACGCCCACGGTCGCCGAAGCCGGCCTGCCCGGCTATGCGCTCTACCCGTGGCTCGGCATGTTCGTTCCGGCGAAGACTCCGCCGGAGATCATCGCCCGGATCAACGCCGAGATCGCGCGGATCCTCGCTACCGAAGAAGTGAAAGCGAGGCTGGTGCCGCAGGGCATGGACCTCGCCACCGGCTCGCCGGCGGAGCTGGCGAAGATCATCCGCGACGACCACGCGCGCTGGGGCAAGGTGCTGCGGGAGGCGGGGGTCCGTGCCGAGTGAATCGCCGGTAGGCGTCGCTCCGCAGAAGGAGCTCTGGGGCAGCGACGCCATCGCCGCGATGCTGCGCGCGCTGGATGTCCCGTACCTCGCGCTCAACCCGGGCGCGAGCTACCGCGGCCTGCACGACAGCATCGTGAACTACCTCGGCAACGAGCGGCCGCAGATGCTGCTTTGCCTGCACGAGGAGGCCGCGGTCGCGATCGCGCACGGCTACGCCAAGGCCTCGGGCCGGATGATGGGCGTGGTGCTGCACTCGAACGTCGGCCTGATGCACGGCTCGATGGCGATCTTCAACGCCTGGTGCGACCGCGTGCCGATGCTCGTGCTGGGCGCGACCGGCCCGTGGGACGCGGCGCGCCGCAGGCCCTGGATCGACTGGATCCATACCGCCTCCGACCAGGGCGCGCTGGTGCGCGACTACACCAAGTGGGACAACCAGCCGGCCTCGGTCCCGGCGGCCTACGAGGCGCTGCTGCGCGCGGTGCAGATCGCCGACACCGCGCCGCGCGGGCCGACCTACGTGAACCTCGACGCCGCGCTCCAGGAGACCAAGATCGGCCAGCTGCCGCCGCTGCCGGACGTATCGCGCTACCGGGCGCCTGAATCGCTTCAACCGAAAGAAAATCTCATTCAAGAAGCGGCGCAATTGCTCTCCACGGCGAGATCGCCCGCAATCCTGGCGGGGCGAGTGAGCCGCAGCGAAAGCGCCTGGAAGGCGCGCATCGCGCTCGCCGAAAAGCTCCAGGCGCGCGTCTTCACCGACATCAAGACCCCGGCCGCATTCCCGACCGACCACCCGCTGCACGCCGCGCCGCCGGCCACTTTCCCGGACGGTAGGCTTCTCAAGGACGCGGACGTCATCCTGTCGCTCGACTGGGTCGACACCGCCGGGACGCTGAAGGCCGCCTGGGGCGATTCGCCCGTCGGTGCGAAAGTGATCCGCGTATCGCTCGACGCGCACATTCATCGCGGCTGGAGCATGGACTACCAGGGCCTGCCGCCGTCGGACGTCTACCTGATGTGCGAGCCGGATGTGGCGGTTCCGCTGTTGCTCGATGCGGTCCGGGCCCGGCCTGCCTTGGTTCTGGAGAAAAGACCAGAACAGCCATCCAAAGGCGATGCCGTCTCCATCCGCACGCTGGCCCAGGCGTTCAACGAGCTCACCGAAGGCATTGACGTCTGCCTGTCAAAGCTGCCGCTCGGGTGGAACGGCGCCTACCGGCATTTCAGGCATCCGCTCGACTACCTCGGAGCCGACGGCGGCGGCGGGGTGGGGGCGGGGCCGGGACTCACGGTCGGCGCCGCGCTCGCGATGAAGGAGAAGAAGCAGGGCTCGCGCCGCATGGTGGTCGGGATCATGGGCGACGGCGACTACCTGATGGGCGTTACCGCGCTCTGGACCGCGACGCACTACGAGCTGCCCTGCCTGATGCTGGTCGCGAACAACCGCTCCTTCTACAACGACGAGATGCACCAGGAGCGCGTCGCGCGCGAGCGCGGCCGGCCGGTGGAGAACAAGTGGATCGGGCAGCGCATCGACGAGCCCGACATCGACCTCGCCGCCATGGCGCGCGCGCAGGGCGCGGCCGGAATCGGGCCGGTGAAACGCCTCGACGAATTGAAACCTTCCCTCGAGAAAGCGATCAAGCATGTCAATGCGGGCGAGGTGTGCGTGGTGGACGTGCGCGTGGTGCCCGGCTACGACGCGCCGATGAGCGGGGCCGCTACGCCCACGAGGCGCTAACTGTCCTCGCCGCTCGCCCACCGCGAGTTCCGCACGCTCTGGTCGGGGTCGCTGCTCTCGTGGTGGAGCCAGTGGATCCAGCACGCCGCGCTCGGCTGGGTGGTGTACGAGATCACCGGCTCGGGCGCGCTGCTCGGCGCGGTGATGGGCGCGCGCGCGATCCCGATGGTGCTGCTCGCCCCGGTGTCGGGAATGGCGGCCGACCGCTACGACCGGCGCCGGCTCATGCAGGCGAGCCAGGGGCTCGCCGCCGCGGTGTCGCTCGCTTTCGGCGCCGCGCTCGCGCTCGACATCGTAAGCACGTGGATGCTCTTCGCCTTCACCATCCTGATGGGCGCCTCGAACGTCATGGACCGCCCGGCGCGCTTCACCACCGCGTTCGAGCTCGTGCCGCGCGAGCTCGTGGTGAAGGCGGTGGCCCTCAATACCATCGGCTTTTCTCTGGCGCGCGTCTTCGGCCCGGCGGTCGCGGGCTACATCATCGCCGCATTCGGCGGCGCGGGCAGTTTCTTCCTCCAGGGCGTGCTCTATGCCGCCTCGGGCGCGATGGTGCTGATGGTGGCGTTCCCGGCCCGCCTCGAGCGCAAGCGGGAGCGCTCGGCCCTCGGCGAAATGGCCGAAGGACTGCGCTTCGCGGTCTCGAACCCGCGCACGCGCGTGCTCCTGATGGTGGGCTTGCTGCCGTTCTTTCTGCTGATCCCGGTGTTCGGCACGCTTTACCCGATCTACGCCAAGGACGAGTTCGGCGCCGGCCCGACCGGCCTGGGGCTGCTGCTGACCGCGGTCGGCGTCGGCGGCACCCTCGGCGGGTTGATCGCGAATGCGCTCGGCCGGGCCGAGCGCCAGGGCCTGCTCCAGGCGGTGTGGGTGGTGGTGATCGGCGCCTCGATCATCGGCGTGGCGCTCAGCCCGACGCTCGGCGTCGCCATCGTGTTCAGCGTGATCGGCGGCGCGGCCGAGATGGCGCACGCCTCGAGCAACATGGCGATGCTGCAGATCTCCGCCCCCGAGGAGCTGCGCGGCCGCATCTCGGCGCTGCTGATGCTCAATCCCGCCTTCATTTCGCTCGGCGCGCTGGTCGCCGGCCCGCTGTCCGACGCGCTCGGCGTGCGCAATGCCTCGATGTCCCTCGCGGTGGCGGCGATCGTCGCCGTCGCGCTGCTCTACCTCAGCTCACCCGTCTTGAGAGAACTACGACACAAATGAAGACCAAGCTCTCGGCCAGCAAGACCCTCGTCGACGACCTCGTCGCGGCGAGCCGCATCCTCGCCCAGCACGGGGTGCTCGACGCCTACGGGCACGTCAGCGCGCGCAGCGACCGCAACCCCGCGCGCTTCGTCATGTCGCGCTCGCTCGCGCCGGCGCTGGTCACCGCCGCCGACCTGATGGAGCTCGACGCCGACAGCGAGCCGCTGCCCGGCGACAAGCGCAAGGGCTTCCTCGAGCGCTACATCCACGGCGAGATCTACCGCGCCCGCCCCGAGGTGATGGCGGTCGTGCACAGCCACTCGCCCTCCGTCATCCCCTTCGGCGTGACGCGCACCAGGCTGCGCCCGATCTACCACATGGGATCGTTCCTCTGGTCCGGCGCCCCGGTGTTCGACATAAGAACAGTACGGGAAGATAACGATCTCCTCATCCGCGACATGCCGCTCGGCAAAGCGCTCGCCGGCACGCTCGGCAAGTGCAGCTGCGTCCTGATGCGCGGCCACGGCATGACCGTAATCGGCGACAGCGTTCCCGAAGCGGTTTTCCGCGCGATCTACACCGAGATGAACGCGCGCCTGCAACTCCAGGCGACGCAGCTCGAAGGCCCGATCGAGTTCCTGAGCGACGAGGAGGGCAGGCGCTCGAGCGTCTCGAACCGCGGCACGATCGAGCGGCCTTGGGAGCTTTGGAAGAAAGCGGCGCGGCGGCGATAGAATGGAGTAGGGTCTCGTTTCATGATCAAGTGCGAGTGCGGCGTCAGCAACGATGACCAGG
>DATIGR010000012.1:0-25677 GCA_035454645.1 Burkholderiales bacterium | reverse complement strand
GATGATGGCGGACGTCATTCTTGTCGTCCACTTCCTGATCGTGCTATTTAACCTGGGCGGGCTGGTGGTCGTCTGGATCGGCGCGAGCCTTGAGTGGGGCTGGGTGCGAAGCCCTTGGTTCCGCTACCTGCACCTCGGCGCGATCGCTTTCGTCGCCGCCGAAGCACTGCTCGGTGTGATGTGTCCGCTGACCGTATGGGAGGACATGCTGCGCGGAGGCGTGCGCGCCGAGTCGTTCGTCGGCCGCTGGGTGCGCTATCTCCTGTACTACGACGCGCCGGAATGGGTCTTCACCGCCGCCTACGTCGCCTGGACCGCCGCTACGCTGGCGACATTACGGCTCGTTCCGCCCAGGCAAAGAGCTGCCTGAAGACTTCCTCGCGGATCTCCGGGCGCGACAGCGTCACGTCGTGCTGCGCGCCGGGGAAAGCGAGCACCGTGACCTCCGGGCCGAGGGTGCGCGACCAGCGCGCCATATGCCGCCAGTCGAGCACGATGTCGGCCTCGTCCGAATGCATCGCGAGCACCGGGCAGCGCAGCTCGAGGCCGCGGTGCACCTTGGCGTGCGCATCCGTGATCGCGCCGAGCCAGCCGTAGTACACCGGGAAGCCTTCGATCGGCTTGAGCTTCACGTCGAACTCCCAGCCTGCGTCGAGCAGGCCCCGCCCGTAGTCGGGCAGGAGCGCTTTCGGATCGCTGAAGAAGGGAAAGAAGCGGCCGAGCGCCGCCGCCAGGTGGAGCTGCGGCCTGCGCCAGTCGGGCATTTTCCAGTCGAAGAACGGGCTGTTGAGCCAGAGCGCCTGAACGAGATCGCGATGCGGACCTTCGTGCGCATAGAGCGCGCTGACCAGGCCGCCGGTCGAGTGCCCGGCGAGCAGCACCGGCTCGCCGATCGCGTCGAGCGAGCGGGTAATGTCCGGGTAGTACTCGGCGAGGCTCTTGCAGAAGTTGGGATGCTGGTGCGGCTGCAGCGAGCGGCCGTGCTTGCGCAGGTCGAGCGCGTGGAAGGCATAGCCCTCCATCGCGAAGCGCTCGGCGACGTGGCGCTGGAAGAAATACTCGGCGAAGCCGTGCACCCAAAGCGCGGCGCCGCGCGGCGCCGCGCCCGCCGGCAGGCGCACCAGCGTCGCAACCACGCGGCCGTCGTAGTCGTCCGGGAACTCGAGCTCGAGCGCCTCGAACCCGGGAAGCAGGCGGTCAGGCTGCCAGGCTTGCATGCCGCTCGAGCGCCCAGCGGACGTGCTCCCTGACCAGCGCGGAGGGATGGTCCTTTTTCCTGGAAAGCGCATTCACCACTTCGGCGGAGCCCGGTGCGTTTCCCAGGCCCACCGCGAGGTTGCGCAGCCAGCGCTCGTAGCCGATGCGCCGGATCGGCGAGCCGCGCAGCCGCTCGCCGAACTCGGCTTCGGTCCAGCCGAAGAGCTCCACCAGGGTCGTGCTTTCGAGGCCGTGGCGAGGTTGAAAATCGACTTCTTGGGTCAGTCGAGCAAAGCGATTCCACGGGCAGACCAGCTGGCAATCGTCGCAGCCGTAGACGCGGTTGCCGATGAGCGGCCGCAGCTCCTCCGGGATCGCGCTCTTGTGCTCGATGGTGAGGTACGAGATGCAGCGCCGCGCGTCGAGCTGGTAGGGGCCGCGGATCGCCTGCGTCGGGCAGACCTCGATGCAGCGCTCGCAAGTCCCGCAAGAATTGGAAACTTCCTTGTCGGTTTCCAATGGCAAATCACAGTAGATTTCTCCCAGGAAAAACCACGAGCCGGCGTCGCGGCTGAGGAGCAGCGTGTGCTTGCCGCGCCAGCCGATGCCGGCGCGCGCGGCGAGCTCCACTTCCATCACCGGCGCCGAGTCGGTGAACACCCGGTAGCCGAACTCGCCGATCTCGGCGCCGATCCGGTCGCAGAGCTTCTGCAGCCGGCCGCGCAGCACCTTGTGGTAGTCCCGGCCTCTCGCGTAGCGCGCTATGTTTGCTTTCTCCGGGTCGACGGAAATTCCCTGCGCAACATCGTTCAGGTAGTCCATGCGGCAGGAGATGACGCGCAGCGTTCCCGGCCTGAGCCCGGCCGGGCGCGCGCGGAGCGCGCCGTGGCGCGCCATATACTCCATCTCGCCATGCCAGCCCTTCCCCAGCCACTCGAGCAGCCGCGGCTCGGCAGCGGAGAGATCGGCATCGGCGATCCCGACGGCCTGGAAGCCGAGCTCCCGCCCCCAGCGCTTGATGCTCGAGCTTAGGCTGCCCGACCCGGAGTCAACGCTTCGCCTGGGAGAAGCGTTGGCGGTAGGAGCGGCGCCTGGAACCGTTCTCTTCATCTCTGGAGACCTTGGGGCCGGCAAGACTACCCTCGTTAGGGGCCTGCTGCGGGGGCTGGGATACTCGGGACGGGCCAAGAGCCCGACCTACGCCCTAGTTGAACCTTACAGCTTTTCGAGATTAGACTTATATCACTTTGATTTCTATCGCTTCAAGGATAGATCGGAATGGCTGAACTCGGGCTTCCGGGAGCACTTCAACCCGGGCTCGCTGTGCGTGGTCGAGTGGCCGGAGAAGGCCGGGGACCTGCTATCGCCCCCGGACCTGCACATCCGGCTCGAGTTCGAGGGCGAAGCACGCCGGGCGCGCCTCGATGCGCGCTCGCCGGCGGGCGAAGCCTGGCTCTCGTCCTTGCGCTTTTCCTAGGAACCGCCGAAGCCCAGGTCGTCGCCACGCGCATCTGGCCGGCGCGCGACTACACCCGGCTCACGCTCGAATCGAAGGAAGAGATCCCGTACACGATCTTCAGCCTCAAGGATCCCGAGCGCCTGGTGCTCGACCTGGAGACCTCCGAGCTCTCGGCCGCGCTCGGCGAGCTGAACGGCAAGGTCGCCGCCGAGGATCCCTACATCCAGGGCCTGCGCGTGGCGCGCAACCGCCCGGGCGTGATTCGCGTCGTGCTCGATCTGAAGGCCGACGTCAAGCCGCAGATCTTCAACCTGCCGCCGATCGCCGACTACGGCCACCGCCTGGTGCTCGACATCCACCCGCTGGTCGCGATCGACCCGATCGCCGTGCTGATCGAGGAAGCGCAAAAGCGCCCGCACCTCCCGGCGAGGCCGAGCGAGTCGCGCCTCGCCACCATCGTGATCGACCCGGGGCACGGCGGCGAGGACCCGGGCGCCATCGGCCGCCGCGGCTCGCGGGAGAAGGACATCAATCTCAGCATGGCAAGGCGCCTGAAGCGGCTCATCGACGCCGAGCCCAATATGCGCGCGCTCCTTACCCGCGACGGCGACTACTTCCTGCCGCTCGGCGTGCGGGTGGAAAAGGCGCGCGCCGTGAAGGCCGACCTGCTGGTCTCGATCCACGCCGACGCGTTCAGGCGGCCCAACGTGCGCGGCTCGTCGGTGTTCGCGCTCTCCGACCGCCGCGCCACTTCCGAGATGGCGCGCATCCTGGCGAAGCGGGAAAACGAGTCCGACCTCATCGGCGGCGTCGCCTTCAAGCAGAAGGACGACCACGTCAAGCGCACCATCGTCGACCTTTCCCAGACCGCGACCATCGACTACAGCCTGCGCCTGGGCAACTCGGTCCTCAAGCGCCTGGGCGCCGTCAACGACCTGCACAAGCCCAACGTCGAGCAGGCGAGCTTCGCGGTGCTCACCGCGCACGACGTGCCCTCGATCCTGGTCGAGACCGCCTTCATCTCCAACCCGGAGGAGGAGCGCCGCTTGAACGACGAGGACTACCAGGACAAGCTCGCGCGCGCGATCCTCGAGGGCATCCGCGAATACGTCGTCAGGCACCCGCCGCGGCCGCAGGGGCCGACCGCGCAGCTTCCGCTCGTCCGGCAGGCCGCCCTGTCCACTAACCGGTAAGCGCCAGAACCACCGCGCTGAGCACGGCGAGCGCCGCGAGTACTCCGAGCAGGATCTTCTTCAGCATCCCGTGGACGGCCCGGATTTTCACTCCCCCACGTTCGCGAGCAGCACCTCGGCGACCTCGCGCGGCTTGAGCAGCATCGCGTCGTGCCCGCTCTTCACCTCGAAGAAGCGCCAGCCGGGCGCGTTGCGGTACTTCGCCGCGAACTGGTCGAACGAGCCGGTTCCGGGCGAGGTGCAGTGCACGAAGGTCTTCGGGATGCGCTTGAGCGCCGCCTCGTTGTTCAGGCGCAGGGGCTGCGTCTGCGACGCGAACGGATGCGGCACTTCGCGGGGCCGCAGCCAGGCGATCAGCGCCGGATCGGTATGGCCCCACAGGGCAGCCGGCGGCGGCGGGACGAACCCGGATTCCTTCGCCTGCTCCCGGAACCCCTGCACGCGCTCGGGCACGGCCGCGGCGACGTAGTCCATGCAGGACTTGCCGTTCTCGCCGACGAAGGCATCGAAGTAGATCAGCCGCCGGATCCGCTGCGGGACGCGGTCCGCCGCGCCGGTGACCACCATGCCCCCATAGCTGTGCCCGAGAAGGATCACCTCATGGAGGTCTTCCATCTCCAGCAGCGACACCACGTCCTGGATGTGCGTGTCGAGATCGATATCCCTGCTCGACAGATGCGCCCGATCCCCCAGCCCCGTCAGCGATGGCGCAAACACCTCGTGCCCATGCTTCCTCAGCATCGGCGCCACGTGCCGCCATGCATACCCGCCGTGCCATGCGCCGTGGATCAGAACGAAGGTTGCCATGTCCGAAGCTAGACGGGAGGAGGAACGCGCGCGGGGCGGCGCGAGCGCAGCCAGGCGAGAAGGCCGGGCGAGACCGAGATCGCGACGATGAGGACGATGACCGCCGTGAGGTTGTTCTTGACGATCGGCTGGTTGCCGAACCAGTAGCCGAGCAGGCAGAGCGAGACGACCCAGATCAGCGCGCCGAGGATGCAGAAGGCGAGGTAGCGCAGGTAGGGCATGGCGCCGACGCCGGCGACGAACGGGACGTAGGTGCGCACGATCGGCACGAAGCGCGCGAGGATGATGGTCTTGCCGCCGTGGCGCTCGTAGAAGGCGTGGGCGCGGGCGAGGTGCGCGGGGTTGAACCAGCGCGAGCGCTCGTAGTGGAACACCTTGGGGCCGACCCAGCGCCCGATCCAGTAGTTGACGTTGTCGCCGCACAGGGCGGCGGCGACCAGCGTGGCGATGAGCGCGACGATGTTCATGCCGCCCGCGCCCGCGACCGCGCCGGCGACGAACAGCAGCGAATCGCCCGGCAGGAACGGGGTCACGACCAGGCCGGTCTCGCAGAACACGATCGCAAACAGCAGGCCGTACACCCACGCGCCGTGCTCTGCGACGAACTGCGCGAGGTGCGCGTCGAGATGCACCACGAGATCCCAGAACCACGCGGCGAGCTCCATCGCCCGATTGTATAATCGCCGCGTTCCTGAGCATGCCGGCCGTTCTCACCTCCCCGAGCGTCGAACGCGTGCGCGAAGCGCTCGCGCGCGCGGGACTCGCCGATACCATCGTCGAGCTGCCGGGCGCGGCGCGCACGGCGAGAGCGGCCGCGGAGTATCTCGGCTGCGAAGTCGGCCAGATCGCCAATTCGCTCGTGTTCCGCGCCGAAACGAGCGACGCGGCGCTGCTCGTGATGTCGTCGGGCGCGAAGCGCGTCGACGTCGGGCGCCTCGCGGCGCTCGCCCGCGAGCCGGTCGGCAAGGCGGACGCGGAGTTCGTCCGGCGCCACACGGGGTTCGCCATCGGCGGCGTGCCGCCGGTCGGCCATGGCCTCGCGCGCACGTTCGTCGAGAAGAGCCTCGCGGCCTACGGCGAGCTGTGGGCCGCCGCGGGGCATCCGCACACGGTATTTCGCCTCACCTACGAAGAGCTCCTGCGCATCACGCGCGGCAAGCCGGCCGATCTCGCATGACGATCCGCGTCCTGCCGCAGCTGCTCGTGAGCCAGATCGCCGCGGGCGAAGTGGTGGAGCGGCCCGCTTCGGTGCTGAAGGAGCTGCTCGAGAACAGCGTCGACGCCGGCGCGCAGGCGATCACTGTGACGCTCGACGCCGGCGGCATCAAGCGCGTGCAGGTGGAGGACGACGGCGCCGGGATCGCGCGCGACGAGCTCGCGCTCGCGCTCGCCCGCCACGCCACGAGCAAGATCGCGAGCCTCGAGGACCTGGAGGGCGTGGCGACGATGGGGTTCCGCGGCGAGGCGCTCGCGTCGATCGCCTCGGTGTCGCGGCTCTCGATCGCGAGCCGCACGCGCGAGGCGCCGCACGCCGCCGCGGTCTCGGCCGAAGGCGCGAGAATCGGCGAGGTGCAGCCCGCGGCGCGCGCGCAGGGCACCACGGTCGCGGTGTCCGACCTGTATTTCAATACGCCGGCGCGGCGCAAGTTCCTGCGCACCGAGGCGACCGAATTCGGCCACTGCGACGAGGCGTTCCGCCGCATCGCGCT
This sequence comes from Burkholderiales bacterium, assembly GCA_035454645.1. Lineage (GTDB taxonomy): Bacteria > Pseudomonadota > Gammaproteobacteria > Burkholderiales > SG8-39 > SCGC-AG-212-J23. The sequence goes on along the minus strand of DATIGR010000012.1, from coordinate 19,312 downwards.
CGCCCACCCGCGCATCGCGTTCATGCTGAAGCACAACGGCCGCGTGAGCCACGTGCTGCGCGCCCAGGAGCCTGCCGAGCGCGCCGGCGCATTGCTTGGCCAGGGGTTTCATGAACAAAGTGTCGGGGTAGAAAGCCGGAGCGGTGCGCTGCGCCTTTTCGGCCGGGCCGGCACGCCGCAGGCCGAAGGCGGGCAGTACTTCTTCGTCAACGGCCGCTTCGTGCGCGACCGGCTCCTGTCCCACGCGGTGCGCGAAGCGTATGCGCAGCTCCTGCACGGCGAGCGCCAGCCGGCGTACGTGCTGTTCCTCGAGATCGATCCGCGCGGCGTGGACGTGAACGTCCACCCGGCGAAGACCGAGGTGCGGTTCCGCGATCCGCGCGCGGTGCACCAGTTCGTCTTCCACGCGCTCGAGCGGGCGCTTTCGCCGAGCGCGGCCGAGGCGCCGGTTTCCTATGCCGCGGTGGCGGCGCAGCGGCCGACTCAAGCCGCGTTCGGCCTTGCCCAGCCGGTGGCCGCGTACGAGTCGTTCGTGAGAACTTCTATCGAAGAGAAACCCCAACCCCTTGGCTATGCGCTGGGGCAGCTGCACGGGGTCTACATCCTGGCGCAGAACGAGGCCGGGCTGGTGCTGGTCGACATGCACGCGGCGCACGAGCGCATCGTGATGGAGAAGCTGAAAGCCGGGCTCGACGCGGGCGCGGTCGAGCGCCAGAGCCTGCTCGTGCCCGCGGTGCTGCAGGCCGAGGTGCTCGAGGTCGCGACCGCCGAGGAGAACCGCGAAGCGCTCGAGCGCCTGGGGCTCGAGCTCACGGTGTCGGGGCCGAACGAGCTCGCGGTGCGCGCGGCGCCGGCGGCCCTCGCCGGCGGCGACCTCGCCGCTCTCGCGCGCGGCGTCCTCGGCGAGATCCGGCAGTTCGGGGCGACCCAAGTGCTCGCCGCGCGCCAGAACGAGCTCCTCGCCACGATGGCGTGCCACGCCGCCGTGCGGGCGAACCGCGCGCTCACGATCCCGGAGATGAACGCGCTGCTGCGCGAGATGGAGGCAACCGAGCGCTCGGGCAGCTGCAACCACGGCCGTCCGACGTGGTACCAGCTGACTCTTAGTGATCTAGATAGGTTGTTTCTCCGCGGGCGCTAGGAGTGTCCCTTTCTCAAAAAATCATGATCGTGACCGGCGGCGGCCGCGGCATCGGCGCGGCGACCGCGCGGCTTGCGGCCGAGCGCGGCTATGCGGTGTGCATCAACTACCGCAAGGACGCGGACGCGGCGGAGAAGCTTGCGCGGCAGATCAAGGGCATCGCGGTCCAGGGCGACGTGGCGAGCGAGGCGGACGTGGTGCGCCTGTTCAGGACGGTCGACGAGAAGCTCGGGCGCGTAACCGCGCTGGTCAACAACGCCGGCATCGTCGACCGCGGCATGCGCGTCGAAGCGATGCCGGCCGAGCGCATCCAGCGCATGCTCGCGGTGAACGTCACCGGCAGCTTCCTGTGCGCGCGCGAGGCGGTGAAGCGCATGTCGACGCGCCAGGGCGGCTCGGGCGGCGCGATCGTCAACCTGTCCTCGGTCGCGGCGCGGCTCGGCGGATCGGGCGAGTACGTGGATTACGCCGCCTCGAAAGGCGCGATCGACACCTTCACCATCGGGCTCGCCAGGGAAGTCGGGCCCGAAGGCATCCGCGTGAACGCGGTGCGGCCCGGCGTGATCCGCACCGAGATCCATCTCACGAGCGGCGACCCGGGACGCGTGGAGCGGATCGGGAGCACTGCTCCTCTCGGACGTGCGGGCGAGCCGGAAGAGATCGCGCGCGCCATCGTCTGGCTCGCCTCCGACGAGGCTTCCTACATCACCGGAGCGCTGCTGGACATCGCCGGCGGCCGCTAGCTTGCAGAGCGTCGTGCATGCGCTCCTCGGGCCGACCGCGAGCGGGAAGTCGGCGCTCGCGCTCGCGGCCGCCGACAGGCTGCCGCTGGAAATCGTGTCGATGGACTCGGCGCTCGTCTACCGCGGCATGGACATCGGCACCGCCAAGCCGAGCCCCGGGCAACGCGCGCACGTGCCGCACCACCTGATCGACCTCGTCGATCCCGACCAGGCCTACTCGGCGGGCCGCTGGCGGGAAGAGGCCGTCTCGAAGATCCGGGAGATCCTCGCCCGACAGAAGATCCCCCTGCTGGTCGGCGGGACGATGCTCTACTACCGCACGCTGATCGGCGGTCTGGATGCGCTGCCGCAGGCCGACCCGCAAGTGCGCGCCGAGATCGACGCCGAGGCGGCGCGCGGGGGCTGGCCTGCATTGCACGCCGAGCTGGCGAAGGTGGATCCGAAGACCGCGCAGCGCCACGCGCCGAACGACGCCCAGCGCATCCAGCGCGCGCTCGAAGTGTGGCGGCTGACCGGCGCGCCGCTGTCGGCGCTCCAGGGCCTCGCGCAGCGGGACTTGCCGTTCGAGCTGAAGGGCATCGCGCTTATGCCCGAGCGCGCCGTGCTGCACGAGAGGATCGCAAGGCGCTTCGACGCCATGCTCGAGCTCGGCCTGATCGACGAGGTGCGCGGGCTGCGGCGGCGCTACCGCCTGAGCGCGGCGATGCCGAGCATGCGCGCGGTCGGCTACCGGCAGGTGTGGGAGTACCTCGAGGGCCGCTACGACCGGCAGGCGCTGAAGGAGAAGGCCGTTGTCGCGACGCGACAGCTCGCGAAAAGGCAATCGACCTGGCTGCGCAGCTTCGCCGGCCTCGTGCGGCTCGACGCCGGCGAAGCCGGTGCGCTCGAGCGGCTGCTTCGATCGTAGAATCTGCGCTCTTCGGCTGGAGGAGCGCTCATGGAAATCGGCATCGTCGGTCTGGGGCGCATGGGCGCCGGCATGGCGCGGCGCCTGGCGCGCGGCGGCGCACGCGTCGTGTGTCACGACCACGTCGAGGCCGCGCGCGAGGCCCTGGCGGGAGAAACGAGCGTCGAGTGCACGGAGAACCTCGCCGCGCTGTGCGCGCGGCTCGCCGGCGAGCGCGTCGTCGTGCTGTCGCTGCCCGCGGGCGCGGCGGTCGAGGACACGATCCGCGAGCTCGTGCCCCTGTGCTCGGCGGGCGACACCGTGGTCGACTGCGGCAACAGCTACTACAAGGACTCGATGCGCCGCGCGCTCGCGCTCTCGCAGCAGGGGCTGCGCTACGTCGACGCCGGCGTCTCGGGCGGAATCCACGGGCTCGAGGGCGGCTACTGCCTGATGCTCGGCGGCACGCCGAAGTCGATCGAGATCTTCGAGCCGTTCGCGCGGCTGCTCGCGCCCGACCCCGAGCGCGGCTGGCTGCACTGCGGGCCGAGCGGCGCCGGGCACTTCGCCAAGATGATCCACAACGGCATCGAGTACGGCATGATGCAGGCGCTCGCCGAGGGCTTCGCGCTGCTCGCCGCGCGCCGCGAGCTCGACATCGACGTCGCGCGCCTCGCCGAGACCTGGCGCCACGGCAGCGTGGTGCGCTCCTGGCTGCTCGATCTGTGCGTCGACATCCTGAAGGACGAGAACCTGGACGGCATCGCCCCGGTCGTCGCCGACTCCGGCGAGGGCCGCTGGACCGCGCTCGAGTCGATCGAGCTCGGCGTGCCCGCGCCGGCGATCGCCGCGGCGCTGATGAACCGCTTCTCGAGCCAGGGGCGCTCCGACTACACCCGGCGCCTGCTCGCGATGATGCGCGCGCGCTTCGGCGGCCATCCGACCGAGAAGCTGCGGCCGGGATGATCGTGCTGGTGATGGGCGTCGCCGGCGCCGGCAAGACCACGGTCGGCGAGGCGCTCGCCCGGCGCCTGGGCTGGCGCTTCATCGACGCCGACGACTACCACCCGCCTCAGAACGTAGCCAAGATGAAGGCCGGCATTCCGCTCGACGATGCCGACCGCTGGCCCTGGCTTGCTCATCTGAATCGAATTATCAAAGAGGAATCCAACGCAGTGCTTGCCTGCTCGGCTCTCAAGAAAAGCTACCGCGAGCGCCTGGCGCAGGGGATCCATGATTTCAGGACCGTTTACCTGCACGGCAGCCCTGCCCTGATCGGCGAGCGGATGAAAGGCCGCAATCATCGCTACATGCCCGCCGCGCTGCTCGAAAGCCAGTTCGCGGCGCTCGAGCCGCCGGCCGGTGCGATCTCGATCGACGTCGCCGCCGAGCCGTCAAGCTGCGTCGCCGCGATCATGGCGCGGCTCAAGCAGCAATAGCTCGAGCTCCAGCGCCCGCATGACCGCCGCTGCCGCGCAATGCACATCCAGCTTGCGGTACGTGTTCTTGATGTGGCTTGCGACGGTGTGCGCCGAGATGCCGAGGCGCTCGGCAATCTCGGCGTACGTGCAGCCGCTCGCCAGCAGGCGCACAACGTCGGCTTCGCGCAGGGTGAGCATCGCAGCCGCCTAGTTGCCGATGTGCACCTTGTAGCGGGCGCCGTTCGAGAAGTTGCAGGTCCCCGCGCCCGTCTGCGGCGAGCTCATCTGGTACTCGCAGCTCATGAACGAGCCGCTCGGGCCCCAGGCGCTGGCGATGCCCTTGCGATCGTCGCCCGACACGCGCGTCGCTTCGCCGGTCAGCAGCTCGCCCGCGTACTGCAGCTGGAAGCGGCCCTTGCCGGTCATCATGTTGGTCACCGTGCCCGACACCATCCCGGTATGGGTCGCGATGTCGTTTTCGGGATAGAGCCGCGCATGCAGCACTTTGGGCACCGGAGGGTGCGACGGCTGCGCCACGGGCGCGGGCTGAAACGCCGGTCCGCCCGGAATCGGCGGGGGCGGGGTGGTCGGGATGTAGATGCTGTAGGCAGTGCCGTCCGGATTGACCGGGACCACGTAGCAGCCCGTAAGCAGGCCGGCCTGCAGGCCGATCGCGGCGGCGAGTTTCGTCAGTTTCATGGTGCGCTCCTTTGGTTTGGGTTCCAGGACCCCTTGCCCTGGTGAGGCCATGGTGGGGTCCCCCCGGTTGCGCGCCGCCTACGGCGGCCTTACAGATCGCTTATAGACGGTAGTCCGGTCCGGCGGCCGATCGAGTACAGTAGGCGTCATTGCCTCAGGGGGAAACCGGGCAAGACCATGACCGAGAACGCTTTTCCCGACGCCCTGGCGCCGGGATACCGGCTGCACTGGTACGTCCTCGAGCAGGTGCTGGGCCAGGGTGGCTTCGGCATTACCTACCTCGCCCGCGATACGAACCTCGACCAGCCGGTCGCGATCAAGGAGTACCTCCCGGTGGAGGTCGCCGGGCGCCGCAGCGACTCGAGCGTGCGCGCGCGCACCGAGGAGCACGACGAGCGCTACCGCTGGGGCCTCGACCGGTTCATCCGCGAAGCGCGCACGCTGGCGCGCTTCGACCACCCGAACATCGTGCGCGTGTACTCGGTGTTCGAGTTCAACAACACCGCCTACATGGTGATGCGCTTCGAGCGCGGCGAAACCCTCGCCGCGCTCCTCGAGCGGCGCCACGCGCTGCCCGAGGCGGAGCTGATGCGCGTGCTGCTGCCGATCCTGGACGGCCTGGAGCTCGTGCACAACGCCGGCTTCATCCACCGCGACATCAAGCCCGACAACATCCTCATCCGCGACGACGGCAGCCCGGTGCTGCTCGATTTCGGCTCGGCGCGCTATGCGCTCGGCCGCTCGCGCACCGTGACGATCCTGGTCGCGCCCGGCTACGCGCCTTTCGAGCAGTACTACTCGACGGGCGAGAACCAGGGCCCGTGGACCGATATCTACGGGCTGGGCGCTACGTGCTATCGGGCCATCGCCGCTCGCGCGCCGCTCGACGCGATCACGCGCAGCAAGGGAATTCTCGGCAGCACGCAGGAAGTCCTGGTGCCCGCGGCCGCGGTCGGCAGCGGACGCTATTCCGAGCGCCTGCTCAAGGCCATCGACCACGCGCTCGCCTTCGCCGAGAAGGAACGGCCGCAAACCATCGCCGCCTGGCGCCAGGAGCTCCCGCCCGTTACGTCGGGCAGCGCCACGCCAGTCATACCTCAAGCGGTGCCGACGACACGGGCGACGGTTCCCGCAGCTACCGTGACTGCCCCTCCCACCGCACCGTCCGCACCGCCGCCTACGACAGCCGAGCGCGCGCGCCGCGCCTGGTCGAGCACGCGCGGTCCGCTGCTCTGGGGCGGGGCCGGAGCCGCAGCGGTCGTCATCGCCCTCGCGCTCATCGCGAAACCCGACATTCCGCCCGAGAAGCCAGCGCCGCCGCCGTCGATCACCACCCCCGAACCGCCCAAGCAGGACATGGACAAGCGCATAAGCAAGCTCGAAAAGGAGCTCGAGCAAGAGCGGCAGCGCATGGAGGAGGAGCGCCAGAGATTCGAGCGCGAGATGAGCCGCGCGGAGCAAGAGCGCAAACGCAGGGAAGCGGAGCAAAAAGCCCGCGAGCAACAGCAGCGAAAAAAATCCGCGCCTCCCCCTCCCGTCGTTCGCCCCGAGCCGCCCAAGCCGAAGCCCGCGCCTGCTCCAGAGGTGGCCGAGCTCTCCAGCCCGCCTGCCCCGCCGCCTACGCCCGTTGCGGCTGTCGTGCCTGCGCCGGCGCCCAAGCCGCCGGCGCCGCCCACGACGAGCGAGCTGCTGGCGCGCGCCGACAGCGCGGTGACGCGGGGCGCTTACGAAGACGCCCTCGCCATCCTCAAGCCGCTCGCCGAGAAGCAGAATTCGAGGGCCATGGTGAAGCTGGGCAACCTGCACCTCGACGGCAAGGGCGTGGAGCGCAACGATCAGGAGGCGCTGCGGCTGTTCAGCAGCGCCGCTTCGCGCGGCGACGGAGAGGGGCAGTTCAAGGCCGGCGAGATGTACGCGGTCGGGCGCGGCGCCACGCAGAACAACTTCCAAGCCTACGTGTATTTGAGCGCCGCCGTGCAATCTGGCGTGCAGGCCGCCAAGGCACCGCAAGAGCGCATCGGCGCGCTGCTCCAGCCGGCCGAGCGTGCGCAGGCTGCGAAGCTGGCCAAAACGCTGGGGCGCAAGGACCGCTGATGAGCGCCACTGCACGCCGCTGCGGACTTGCGCTCGTCGTGGCGCTCGCCTCCGGGTGTGCGACCGACGAGCAGATACGCGGCGCGCTGATCGATGTCAACAACGAGTTCCAGCAGCAGTACGAGCGCATCCTCGCCGAGAACGGCACGCGGGTCTACAAGGTGAAGCGTTCTGAAGCGTTCAATGCGACGCGCATCGCGCTGACGCGCCTGGCGATGCGCATGGGCGGCCAGTCACCCGAGCTCGGCTATCTCAACGTCTACGCGCCCGCGCCCATTCCGCTCAGCCCGGAGGAGTGGCGGCAGGCAGCCGAGCGCGACCTGCCCAAGTTGCGCGAGCTCGCGAAGAAGCACGTCGGTCTTCTGGCGTACTTCGTCAAGTTCGAGCCCGAGGGGCTCGAGATCGTGATCAACAGCACGGCGATCGAGGTGCCCGCGGGCGCCGAGGTCTCGCTCACCATGCGCATGCGCGAGGTCGCTCCGCCACCCTCGGGCATGCCGCGGCGCGAGTACCCGCCGCCCACGGCGGTACGCATGGGCCTGGACAAGATCTGGCGCGAGCTCGAAGCCGAGCTCAAGGTCTCCGGCACCCCGGTAAGGCCGCGCTAGCGCCCGCCCGGCGCGGCGAGCCCGGCGAACACCGCCTGGGTCTCCTGCGAAGGCAGCGTTTTCATCCGCGTCGACAGGATCGCGCGCAGGCGCTCGTAGGTCGCCCTCGCCTCGGCGGCGTCGCCCGCGCGCTGGTAGCACAGCATCAGGTTGCGGTAGGGCGCCTCGAACAGCGGGTCGGCCTCGACGCAGCGCAGATAGCCGTCGACCGCCGCGTCAACGCGCCCTGCTTCCTCCCAGACGCGCGCGACACGAACGAGGCAGCGAAGCAGGCGCGCGCGTAGCTGCTCCCGGTACGCGATGTACGCCGGCTGCTCGGACTCGTCGGGTAAGAACGGGCCGCGATAAAGCGCGAATACCTCGTCCATGAGTTTCGCTGCGACGCCGAGAGATGCTGGCGCAGGCGCGCGCAGCGTTTCGTCGAGCTCGGACAGGATCTGCTCGAGCGCCCAGGTGTCCACCCAGAGCAGCGACCGGTTCATGGTGAGGCGCGCGTCGCGCAGCAGCAGCGCTTCCTCCATGCCGAGGAGCCTGCGCAGGCGGTGCAGCGTCGCGGTGAAGGACTTGTGCGCGTAATCGGCTTCGGCGTGCGGCCAGAGCGCGTCGGCGAGCTGTTCGGCGCGCAGGCTCTGCCCGCCGAGCGCGATCAGCACCTTGAGGAGCTCGAGCGGCCGGCCGGGGCCCTTGCCCGAGGCCTCGACCTGCCCGCCCGGGCGCTGCAGGTCGAAGCGCCCGAGCGTCTGGATGCGGAACGGCCAGGGCCAGTCCTTGACCCGGAACGGCAGCGTGCGCGGCACGAGCGCATGGCCGCGCGCGAGCGTGCGCGCGAATTCCGGCTCGACGCCCGAGCGCAGCGCGAGCACGCAAAGATCGCCCACCGCCGCCGGCCGCCAGGACGGAACGTGCTGGAAGCCCTGCTCGCGCCCGAGCGCGAACGCCGTGCGCAGGGACGCGAGAGCGCCCGCCTCGTCCCTGCGCTCGTGGGCCGCGGCCGCCGCCGCCAGGTGCACCGCGTATTGCAGCAGCGCGCTGCGCAGGCGCGCCGCGAGCGCCTCCGCGGAGCGAAGCTGCGCCTCGCAGGCGCGCCAGTCGTTCGCCTCGGCGAGCGTCTCCGCGAGCGCGACGCGCGCCAGGCACTCGATCCAGGGCATGCCGCTCTCGGCGGCCATCGCCACCGCGGTGCGCGCCTCGCGCTGCGCCAGCGCGCCGTTGCCCTCGAGCGCCCCGAGCCAGGCGCGCAGGTAATGCACCGCGGCGCGGTCGCCGCGGCGCAGCGCCGCGCCGTTCGCCTCGAGCGCCTGCAGCTCGCTGCGCGCCGCGTCGCGCTCGCCGGCGCCGAGCAGGGCCGCGGCGTTGATCGCGCTCAGCCATGCGTCATAGTCGTGCATTGCGTCCGCCGCCGCCGCGGCCAGGGCCTCGCGCGCCCTGACGCCCGCGCTCTCGTACGACCCGACGAGGAGCTGGTGCAGCGCGCTCGCCAGGCCGATCGCGACCGGCAGCGGCGAGGCGTACTCCTTGATGCGCGCAGCGAGCTCCTCGAGGATCGCGCCGGCCGACGCGATGTCGCCGCGCAGCAGCGCCGCGGTCGAGCGGGCGAGCGAGAGCGCCGCTTTCAGCTCCGGCGGCTGATCGGCGGCGCGCATCGCAGCCGCGGCGCGCTCCATCCAGACCTCGAGCTCCGCGCCCGGGTCGCGCAGCAGCAGCGCGCGCAGCAGCGCGGCGAGCGCCGCGCCCGCTTCGCGCCCGGCCGCGCGCCGCTCGGCGAGCAGCCCGGCGAGCACCGGGATCCAGTGGTCGAGCGCCGCGAGGTCGTCGAACTCCAGGAGCGTGGCGTCGATCAGCCCGGCGCAGCACTCCATCATCCCCGACGGATCGCCCGAGCCGCGGAACGCCTCGAACGCCTGCTCGTAGAGCCGGCGGGCGGCGCGCGGGCTCGATTCGCCGCGGCAGGCGGCAAGCGCCTTGAGCAGGCGCGCGTCCGCGCCGAGCACCTCGGCCGGAAGCAGCTCCAGCCACCCCGCCAGGGTCCCGCTGCGTCCCTGCGCGAGCATCGCTTCCGCCGCGCCGGCGGCGAGCCGGGCGATCTCGGGCCAGTCGCGGCACTCCGCGAGCAGCGATACCGCGTCCTCCACCTGTCCCGAGCCGGCGAGCAGCGATGCCGCGCGGCGCAGGTGCGCCGGCGCGAGCGCCTCCGGCAGGTCCTGGGCGGCGCGGTTGCGCAGGAAATCGCGCAGCAGCGGATGGAGCTGGAACACCCGCCCTTCCTCGGCCGCAACCTCGCTCACGAAGTAGTCGTTCAGCGCGAGGTTGAGGAGCAGGCGTCCGGCCTTGGGCTCGCCGGACACACCCTCGGCGACGGCCGCGCTCATGCGCGGCAGGCAGGCGATGCGCAGCAGGAACTGCTGCGTCTCGCGCTCGAAGCGCGCGAAGATCTCGCCCGCGAGGTAGTCGAAGATCGCCCGTGGCGCGGCGTCGTCCGGGAACTCGGCCAGGCGGCCGGAGAGCTTCGCGTGCTCGAGCATCAGCACGATCCCCGCGGCCCAGCCCTGGGTGCGGCTCGCGAGCTGCGCCGCGGCCGCTGCGGGCAGCTCGTGGCCGCGCAGCCTTGCGATCTCGCCGAGCTCCACCTGCTCGAAGCGCAGGCCGTCGCCGGAGACCACTGTCATCTCGCCCGTCACCCTGAGGCGGGCGAGGCTCGGCGGCGGCTCGTTGCGGCTGGTGATCACCACGCAGCAGTTTTTCGGCACCTGGGTGAACGCCGCCTCGAGCACGGTGTGCAACGCGCTGTCTGCCGGCACCGCCTGCAGGCTGTCCAGCACCAGCGCCATCGACCCCTTGGCGCGGGCGAACAGCTCGCGGAAGAACTTGCGCGCGAACAAGGCCACGTCGGCGCCGTACTGCGGCGCGAACTTCGGCAGCTCCTGCGGGCGCTCGCCCTCGAGCTTGCGCGCCGCGTGCCCGAGATAGTGGAAGAAGGTGGCGACGTCGGCATCGTCGGCGTCGACCTGGTACCAGAGCACCCGCCAGTTGCGCGCCTCGACATAGCTCGCCGCGAGGCTGGTCTTGCCGGCCCCCGGCGGTCCCGAGATCCACGCCACCGTGCGCCCGGGCGCGCCGTCGAGGCGCGCGAACAGGCGCGCGCGCGGCACGATCGACCCGATCGCCGGACGCGTCGTCTTGGCGAAAGCGACGCTTTGCGCCATCGGCTCCCCTTTCATGGCGATGTTCTCATGGAGCGGCGCCGGTGAGTATCGGCGCCGGGGCCTTACTGATGGCTTACAGCCCGGACCTGTCAGCGGCCCATGGCGACGCCTTCGCGCCTGGGGTCGGCGCCACCGCGCCACCCCCCGGGCACCCGCTCGATGCCGTGCAGGCCGCTCACCAGGGGGATGCGCTCGACCTGATGCCCGAGCTTCGCGAGCTCGGGAGCAAGCTCCTCGTACGCGCTCGCCTGCTCGATCAGCGCCGGGCCGTTGCGCGAGCCGAAGTTGGGCAGCTCGATCGCCGACTGGAGGTCGAGCCCCCAGTCGAGCGTGCCGACGAGCGCCTTGGCGACGTAGTTGATGATCATCGAGCCGCCGGGCGAGCCTACGGCCATGCGGACCGAATCCCCCTGAAAAACGATGGTCGGGGCCATGCTGCTTCTCGGCCGCTTGCCCGGCGCCACGCTGTTCGCCTGCGAGGGCAGGAAATCGAAATCCGTGAGCTGGTTGTTGAGGAGGAAGCCGCGCACCATGATGCGGCTGCCGAACGCGCTCTCGATCGTCGTGGTCATGGCGACCACATCGCCGCGCGAATCCACGATCGAGAAATGGCTGGTCCCCGCTTCCGGATCGCCGGGCGGCGCGAGCGCCATGGCGCGGCCGGTGATCAGCTTCGCCCGCTTCTCAAGATACGAAGAAGAAAGCAACTGTCTTACCGGGACGGGCACGAAATCCGCGTCCGCGAGATAGCGCGCGCGGTCGGCGTAGGCGAGCTTGCCGGCCTCGGCGAAGAGATGCAGCGCGGCCGGCGAGCGCGGAGGCGCGCGCGCGAAGTCCGTGCGCTCCAGCAGCCCGAGGATCTGCAGCAGCGCGACCGCGCCCGAGCTCGGCGGGCCCATCGAGCACACGCGCCAGCGGCGATACGGGCCGCACACCGCCTCGCGCTCCACCGCGCGGTAGCTGCGCAAGTCCTCCTCCGAAAGATCGCCCGGCTTCGCGTGGGTGCGCACCGCGAGCACGATGTCCTTCGCGATGTCGCCCTCGTAGAACATGCTCGCGCCGCCGCGCGCGATCACGCGCAGCGTCTCGGCGTATTCGCGGTTCACGATCCGAGGGCCGGAAAAAATATCAGTGCGTAAGAAGCGTTCGCGCGCCAGGGCCTCACGCAGCTTGGGCGACGCCTCGAAGCCCTGCTCGGCGATGCGAATCGCGGGATCGAAAAGCTCGTGCCACGGCAGGCGCCCGTGGCGCCGATGCGCGAGCTCCAGCATGCGCAGCACGCCCGGCACGCCGACCGAGCGTCCGCCGACAGCGGCGTCCAGGAACGCCATCGGCTTTCCGTCTTTGATGAATCTGTCAGGCCGCGCGGCGGCCGGCGCGGTCTCGCGGCCGTCGTAGCTTCGAAGCTTTTTCTCCTCCTGCGACCAGTGCAGCATGAAGGCGCCTCCGCCGATACCCGAGGACTCGGGCTCGACCAGGCCGAGCACCATCTGCACCGCGACCGCGGCGTCGAGCGCCGTGCCGCCGCGAGCGAGCACCTCTACCCCGGCCTGCGCGGCGAGCGGGCTGGCGGCGGCGACCATGAACTGCTTTGCAATGACCGCGTCGCGCGCCTGCGCAAACCCGAACGCGAGGCAGAAAACGAGCGGCAGAAGGCGCTTCATTGCACCCGGTAGAAGTACAGCTCCTCGATGACTTCGAGCTGGTTGTCCTGGTAGACGTGCTTCACCCAGCGCTTGACCCGCGGCGCGTACCAGAAGGTGTTGCGCGCCTCGTCGGCGGCCGTCCTGTCGACCCGGCGGTAATGGCCCTCGGCCTGCAGCTTGAGGGCGCGGAACCTGCCCGCCGGGACCTCGATGTCCTCCCAGCCCATGACCGTGACCTTGCGCTCGTGCCTGACATGGAACGCTCCGGCGCGGGGACGCCGGATCTCCCAGGCGGCGGCGTACTGCTTCCCGGGAAACAGCGGAAACTGGAACATCCCCTGCTCCACTTCGAACACCCCCTCGTCGACCGCGACGACCGCGTTCCACTCGGCGGTCCAGGTCGCGTCCGAGTCGTCGCGCCGGCCCTGGCGCGCGACCACGGCGTGGATCACCTTGGAATCGACGAAGCTCACGCGGATCTCGTAGACCGACGCGGGCGGCTTCCTGCGCCGGTCGGTGCCCCGGTACACCCAGCGGTCGTCGACCTTGACCTCGGGCCTCGCCACCGGCGCTTCGGACTGCGCTGCGGCGAGCACGGAGAACACGAGGAACAAGATGGCCGCGGCAAGCCGAAGCGCCAGCCCTCCTTCCTTCGTCCTACTGGAGCCTATAGGTGACCAGCTCCTCTCCGGCATGTTCGCCCCTTCCCTTGGACTTGCGGGCGAGCGGCCGGGTCTCGCGCGTCAGCTTGACCCAGCGCTTCACCTGCGGAACGTACCAGATGACGTTACGCGAGGTTCCGGACAGTGTGCTCGTCTCGAGGCGCTGGAAACGGCCCTCGGAAACGATCTTCAGCGCGCGGAATTTTCCCGCCGGCACGACGACGTCCTCCCAGCCGACCACCGTAACCTGCCGCTCGGTGCGTGACTTGATGTCCTTCTTCGGAATCACCGTTTCGTAGGCGGCCTTGTAGCTGTCGCCGACCTGGAGCGGGAACTTGAACCAGCCGGTGTGCGGGTAGAACACCCGCGCCGCCGTCGACACCGCGTTCCAGTCCGCGGTGTAGGTGGTATCGACCTCCTCGTCCTTGTACTTGCGGGTGCCGACGAGCTGGATCACGCCGCGCTGGGCGAACACGACCTGGACCTCGTAAGTGCCCAGCGCCTTGCCCTCGTCGTAGTCCATGCGCCGATAGGTCCAGCGGTCGCCGACCTTGACGTCGGGCCTTTCGACCGGCACGCCAGGCTGCGCCGCGCAGAGAAGCGGCGCCAGGAGAAGCAGGGCAGCAAGCGCCCGCATTCCCTAGACCATCAGGGGCACGACGAGCAGCGCGACGATGTTGATGATCTTGATGAGCGGGTTGACCGCGGGGCCGGCGGTGTCCTTGTAAGGATCGCCGACGGTGTCGCCGGTGACCGCCGCCTTGTGCGCATCCGAGCCCTTGCCGCCGTGGTGCCCGTCCTCGATGTACTTCTTCGCGTTGTCCCAGGCGCCGCCGCCGGTGCACATCGAGATCGCGACGAACAGGCCCGTGACGATGGTGCCCATCAGCACGCCGCCGAGCGCCTGCGGCCCGAGGAGCAGGCCGACGAGGATCGGCACCAGCACGGGGAGCAGCGACGGAATCATCATCTCGCGGATCGCCGCGCGGGTCAGCATGTCGACCGCGACGCCGTACTGGGGCTTGGCGGTGCCCTGCATGATTCCCGGGATCTCCTTGAACTGGCGGCGCACTTCGAGCACCACCGCGCCCGCCGCCCGGCCGACCGCCTCCATCGCCATGGCGCCGAAGAGATACGGCACCAGGCCGCCGATGAACAGACCGATGATCACCATGTGGTTGGAGAGGTCGAAGCTCAAGCTCTTGCCGGCGGCCTCGAGAGCATGCGTGTAGTCGGCGAACAGCACGAGCGCGGCGAGCCCGGCCGAGCCGATGGCGTAGCCCTTGGTGACCGCCTTGGTGGTGTTGCCCACGGCGTCGAGCGGATCGGTGATCTCGCGCACCGAGTCGGGCAGGTCGGCCATCTCGGCGATGCCGCCGGCGTTGTCGGTGATCGGCCCGTAGGCGTCGAGCGCGACGATGATCCCCGCCATCGAGAGCATCGAGGTCGCGGCGATGGCGATGCCGTAGAGCCCCGCGAGCGCGTACGAGACGAGGATCGCGATGCACACCGCGATCACCGGCCAGGCGGTGGACTTCATCGACACGCCCAGCCCGGCGATGATGTTGGTCGCGTGGCCGGTGATGCTCGCCTCGGCGACATGGCGCACCGGCTTGAACTGCGTGCCGGTGTAGTACTCGGTGATCCACACCAGGAACCCGGTCAACGCAAGCCCGACGACCGCGGCGCCCCACAGGTGCCAGACGCCGATCAGCTTCTTCGCGCCGGCGACCTCGAAGGGCACGTTGCGCACCACGTCGCCCATGATGTAGAGCGTGATCGGCCAGAAGGCGACGAACGCGAGCCCGCCCGCGACCCACAGGCCGCGGTACAGCGCCGGCATCACGTTGCGGTCGCCGGGCTTCGCCCGCACGAACCACGTCGCGACGATCGAGGCGATGATGGCGAAGCCGCCGAGCGCGAGCGGATAGACGAGCGCCGCGGTCGAGGTGGTCTTCACCATCAGCGCGCCGAGCAGCATGGTGGCGATGATGGTGACCGCGTAGGTCTCGAACAGATCCGCCGCCATGCCGGCGCAGTCGCCGACGTTGTCGCCGACGTTGTCGGCGATCACCGCGGGGTTGCGCGGATCGTCCTCGGGGATCCCGGCCTCGACCTTGCCGACGAGATCGGCGCCGACGTCGGCGCCCTTGGTGAAGATGCCGCCGCCGAGACGCGCGAAGATCGAGATCAGCGAGCCGCCGAAGCCGAGCCCGACCAGCGGATGGATGACGTGGGCAAGGTTCGTCTTGTCGAGCGCGTTGGCATCGAGCAGCGCGAAGTAGCCCGCGACGCCGAGCAACCCCAGGCCGACCACCAGCAAACCGGTGATCGCGCCGCCGCGGAACGCCACCTGCAGCGCCTCGTTCAGGCCGACGCGCGCCGCTTCGGCGGTGCGCACGTTGGCGCGCACCGAGATGTTCATGCCGATGACGCCGCAGGCGCCCGAGAGCACCGCGCCGATGAAGAAGCCCCACGCCGAGGCCCAGTCGATGAATAGACCGATCAGGACGAAGAGGACGGCGCCGACGACGGCGATGGTCTTGTACTGGCGCCAGAGATAGGCGATCGCCCCTTCGCGCACCGCGGCCGCGATCTCGCGCATGCGCTCGTTGCCGTCGGGCAGGCGCAGGATGCCGAGGCTTTGCCAGAGGCCGTAGACGATCGCGAGGAGCGCGCAGACGAGCGCGAAGATGAGGCCTGCGGTCATGGTGCTTGTCCCCCTGAAAGGGGGAAAATTTTATCAGGTCAGCGCAGCGAGGGCGCGCCGCCGGACGTCCTCGACGCTGCCGCGGCCCGAGATCCTGCGGTACTTCCCGCCGGCGAGCCGCCGGTAGTAGTCGATGAGCGGCCGGGTCTGCGCGCGGTACACCTCCAGGCGCTTGCGCACCGTGTCCTCGCGATCGTCCTCGCGCTGCACCAGCGGCTCCCCGGTGACATCGTCCCGGCCTTCGACCTTCGGCGGGTTGAACTTCACGTGGTAGACGCGTCCGGAGCCCGGATGCACCCGCCGGCCGCTCATGCGCGTGATGATCTCTTCGTCGGGCACGTCGATCTCGAGCACATGATCGATCGCCACTTCTTCGTGGTCGATCGCCTCCGCCTGCGGGATGGTGCGCGGAAAGCCGTCGAACAGGTAGCCTCGCCTGCTGTCGGGCTGCTTGAGCCGCTCGCGCACGAGGCTCACGATGATGTCGTCGGACACGAGCTGGCCGGCGTCGATCACCGTCTTCGCCTGCCGGCCGAGCGGGGTGCCCGCCTTGATCGCGGCGCGCAGCATGTCGCCGGTCGAGATCTGGGGAATCCCGAACTTCTCGCAGATGGCGTTCGCCAGCGTGCCCTTCCCCGCGCCCGGCGGCCCGAGAAGAATCACCCTCATGAAAACATTCTACGCACGGCCTCCAGGTCCTTAGGCGTATCCACGCCCGGCGCGATGCCGGCGTTGCCGACCGTGACCGCAATGCGGTAGCCATGCCACAGGACGCGGAGCTGCTCCAGCGCCTCGCTTTTCTCGAGCGGCGAGCGCCTGAGGCGCGCGAACTTCTTCAGGAAGCCGACCCGGTAGCCGTAGATCCCGGCATGCCGGTAACAGGTCGCGCCGGGCTCGCGCGGGTAAGGAATCTGCGAGCGCGAGAAGTAGAGGGCATAGCCGGCCGCGTCGAGCACCACCTTCACCACGTTCGGGTTCGCAGCCGCAGCCGCATCGCGGATCGGGTGGCACGCGGTAGCGACGGCTGCATCCCGCCGCTTCGCGAGCAGCGTTCCGACATCTCTGATCAGGCGAGGCGCGATCAACGGCTCGTCGCCCTGGACGTTCACGACGATCTCGCGTTGCGGGAGCCCTAATTTGCCAACTGCTTCCGCGATGCGGTCGGTGCCCGAGGCGTGATCCGCGCGGGTCATGACCGCGGCGAAGCCCGCAGCCTCGACCGCCTGCGCGATGCGTGCGTCGTCGGTGGCGACGTGTACCGCCGCCGCGCCGCTCTTCGCCGCGCGCTCGCACACGCGCACCACCATGGGCTTGCCGGCGAGGTCGGCAAGCGGCTTCCCGGGGAAACGCGTCGACGCGTATCTCGCCGGGATGATCACCTGAAACTTCAAGTGACGTCTTCTTCGGGCGGAAGCCTTCTCGCTTCGTCCTCGAGCATCACCGGGATGCCGTCCTTCACCGGGTAGGCGAGGCGGTCGGCCTTGCAGACGAGCTCGGCCGCGGGCTTGCGATAGACGAGCTTGCCCTTGCACAAGGGGCAGACGAGGATCTCAAGCAGCCTTGGATCGACGGCATTCATCGAGCTTTCCCAGGAGCCAGGCGCCGAACCCGGCATCGAGCTTTGCGCTCACCGGCAGCACCCACCATTCGGGCCGCGCGCGGCTGCGCAATTTTACCGCGTCCTTCTCCGTGAGGACGACCGGCAGGCCGTCGCCGAACTCGAGCTCGCCGGGGAGGAAGGGGTGATGGTCCGGGAACGGATGCGGCACCACCTTGAGCCCGGCCTTGCCCAGGTGCAGGAAGAAGCGGTTCGGGTCGCCGATGCCGGCCGCGGCATGCACCTTCTGCCCGGCGAAGGACTTGAGCGGCCGGCGCTCGCGCGCATCGCTCATGCGATGCAGCACGTCGCCTTCCAGCTGCATCGGAAAACCCGCGACTCGCGCCCCGTGCGCCACCACCGCGTCCACGGTGCGCAGCCGCAAGCGCGGCTCGCGCAGAGGGCCCGCGGGCAGCATGAAGCCGTTGCCGAAGCCGCGCGCGTCCACCACCGCGATCTCGATGTCGCGCCGCATGCGGTAGTGCTGCAGACCGTCGTCGAGCACCAGGACGTCGACCTCGGGATGCTGCGCGCGCAGCGCGGCCGCGACCGCCACCCGGTCGGGCCCGACCCACACCGGGCAGCCGCTGCGGCGCGCGAGCACCACCGGCTCGTCGCCCACCTCGGCCGCCTCGGAGGCGATCGTGGCCGCGCGCGGCTCGCGCAGCCGCGCGCCGTAGCCGCGCGCCATGATCGCGGGCGAGCGGCCCTTGCTTTTCAGGAACCCGGCGATCCAGATGACGAGCGGCGTCTTGCCGCTGCCGCCGACGGTCAGGTTGCCCACCACGATCACCGGGATTCCCGCATGCGCGCTTTTCAGCACCCGAGTCCTGTAAAGAGCATTTCGAATCAAGACGCAAATCAGGAACACCACGCTCGCCGGCCACAACAGCCAGGCAAGAATCCCGCGCCGATACCAGAATTTCACGACCGCCTAATCAGGGACAGACCACGTTTTTCCGGGAGTATCGCGCTCGCGAAAAACGTGGTCTGTCCCTGTTTTGGTTGGCTACTTGGGGGACTGGGTAGTGAAGGTGATCTGGGCGAGGCCGGCGAGGCGCGCGGCCTCCATTACGCGGATCACCGCCTGGTGCGTGGCGTTGGCGTCCGCGCTGATCACCAGCACCGGCTCGTGCAGCGGCGCGGCGGCGCGGCGCAGCTCGCCGGCGAGCTGCTCGATCGAGCGGAACGGCACCGGGCTGCGGTTGAGGACGTACTGGCCCTGCGCGGTGACCAGCACCGACACCTCGTTCGGCCGCTCGAGCTGGCGCTCGGCCTGCGCCGAGGGCAGGTTGATCTGGAGCTCGGTGTACTTCGAGTACGTGGTGGTGATCATGAGGAAGATCAGGATCACCAGCATCACGTCGATCATCGGCACGAGGTTGATCTCGAGCGGCTCCTTCTCCTTCCCGCGCTGGAAGTTCACGCCGTGCGCTCGCCGTGCACCATGTCGACCAGCTTGGCCGCGAGCTGCTCCATCTCGACCGCGAAGGTGTCGACCCGGGCGCGGAAATGGCGGTAGAACACGAGCGCCGCGATGCCGAGCGCGATGCCGAACGCGGTGTTGTACAGCGCGATCGAGATGCCGTGCGCGAGCTGCTGCGGGTTGGTGCCGCCGGTGGGCGACTGCGCGCCGAAGATCTCGATCATGCCGATCACGGTGCCGAACAGGCCGAGCAGCGGCGCCGCGGTGGCGATGGTGCCGAGCGTGGTGAGGAAGCGCTCGAGCTCGTGCGCGACGCCGCGCCCCGCCTCCTCGATTGCCTCTTTCATCACGTAACGCGAGCTCTTCAGGTTGCGCAGCCCCGCGGCGAGCACCGCGCCGAGCGGCGAGTCGCGCGACAGGCGCTCGATGACCTCGGGCGAGAGCCCCTGGCGCTGGACCACGGAGACCACCTGGTC
>DATIGR010000011.1:0-7418 GCA_035454645.1 Burkholderiales bacterium | reverse complement strand
TCTGACGTTAACCCATGAGCCAGCAGATCAACCTCTACAGCCCGATCTTCCGCAAGCAGCCGAAGGTGTTTTCCGCGGCCACGATGCTGCAGGGGCTCGTGCTCATCGTGGTCGTGGTCGGCGTGCTCTACCTCACGATTTCGGCGCAGAGCTCGCTGCTCGAGATCCGGGCGCAGGATTCGGCGCGCCAGCTCCAGGCGGAGCTCGAGCGGCTCAAGGCTTACGGCGCGCAGGCTCGGCCGGGCGAGCGCTCGAAGTCGATCGCCGAGCGCCGCAAGGCGCTCGAGGCGGCGCTCGCCGCCCAGGCGCAGGCGCTCGACGCTCTGGGGGGCGGCGAGCTCGGGCGCGCCGAGGGCTATTCGGGGCCGCTGCGCGCGCTCGCCCGCCGCACCATGGAAGGGGTGTGGCTGACGCGCATCGAGTTCGCCGACGCGGGCGGCGAGCTCTCGCTCGCCGGGCGCGCGGCGCGGCCGGAGCTCGTGCCGGCGTACCTCGAGCGCCTGCGCGCCGAGGAGGCGCTGCGCGGCAACACGTTCTCCCGGCTGGAAGTGAAGCGCGCGGACAATGTTCCGTACGTGGAGTTCAGGCTGTCCTCCGGCGAGGAGAAGAAATGAAGCGCTACTGGGCGCCGCTTGCCGCGCGCATCGACGACATGACGCTGCGCCAGCGCGCGATGCTGTTCGCCACGCTGAGCCTGCTGGTGGTCGCGGCGGCGCATGTCGCGCTGATCGAGCCGGTGCTCGCGCGGCAAAAGCGGCTGATCGAGCGCGTGAACCGCGACCAGAGCCAGCTCAGCGCGGTGCGCGCGCAGATCGAGAGCCTGGTAAAGGAGCTCGACTCCACCCGCAAGGACCCCGGGCAGCAGGCGCTGCGCGAGCTGGAAGCGAAGCTCGCCGCGGGCGAGAAGGCGCTCGCCGAGCGCAAGCAGGCGCTGGTGGCGCCCACCCGGCTGCCGGCGCTGCTCAAGGACCTCCTCGGGCCCGGCCAGGGGCTCAGGATGGAGTCGCTGCGCGTGGTGCCGGGGACCCAGGCCGAAGGCCTCTCGGGCTTCTACCGCCACGGGGTCGAGCTCACCCTGCGGGGCGGCTACTTCGAGCTCCTGCAGTACCTTGCGCGGCTCGAGAGCCTGCGCGGCCGCTTCCTCTGGGGGCGCGCCGAGCTCCAGGTCGAGAAATATCCCGATGTACGCCTGACCGTCCAGGTCCGCACGCTTAGTACCCAGCCCACCTTGGGGTTATAAAAGGCATTTGACGACAAGTGTTTATTGCTATAACTTCAAGCGGAGGGTTAGCCTTAGCAGGTAAATAGGGGACGAAGGGCGACGTGCGCCACGGGCTGGTGCTTCTCTCGCTTGTCGCTTCATGCGCGCTTGCGCAGAGCGACGCGCGCGCTCAGCCGATGAGCGATCCGATGCAGCCTCCGGGCGCGCGCGGCGCCACGGCGGGCACGTCCGCACCGCGTAGGGTCGGCCTGCAGGCGGTCATTACTTCGCCGAGCCGAAGCCTCGCAGTGATCGACGGCGCTGTGGTCAACGTCGGTGCCCCGGTGAGAGACGGCACGCTCAGCTCCGTGTCCGACTCGCTCGCCGTGGTGAGGAAGAACGGCGAGCGCGACGTGCTGCTCATGCATCCCGGCATCGACAAGCGGCCTTCCAGGCGGGAGCGGCCGTGAAGCGAGCGCTCGCCGCCTTGCCCCTGGCTCTCGCCGCCGCGTGCGCGCCGCCGCAGCGCCCGACCGAGCTCCAGCCCGAAATCGCCGCCGAGATGGCCCGCAGCGCGGAGCGCAAGCCGCCGGCGCGGACCGACGCGCTGGAGCGCGCGCTCCTGCCCCCGGTGCAGCTCGGCATGCCGAGCGTGCAGGGCCTGGAGCTCGAGAGCCGCTTCGACCTGTCGGTGACCAACGCCCCGGCGCAGCAGGTCTTCATGTCGCTCGTCGCCGGCACGCGCTACAGCATGCTGGTGCATCCGGGCGTCGCCGGCACCCTCTCGCTGAATCTCAAGGACGTGAGCGTCGAGGAGGCGCTTTCCGCGATCCGCGAACTCTACGGCTACGACTACAAGGTCGAAGGCGCCCGCATCTTCGTGCAGCCCGCGGGCCTGCAGACGCGCATGTTCCAGGTGAGCTACCTGTCGACCCAGCGCCGCGGGATGACCGAGGTGCGCGTGCAGTCGGGGGCGGTGACCGACGCGACGGTCGGAGCCGCCGCCACCGGGCCCGCGACCACGACCACCGGCGCCCAGACCTCGCGCTCGCTCGAGTCGGCGCGCGTGCGCACCGACCAGCAGTCCGATTTCTGGGTCGACCTGCGCACCGCGCTGGTCGCCATCGTCGGCTCCGACGGCGGGCGCTCGGTGGTGGTCTCGCCGCAGTCGGGAGTCGTCGTGGTGCGCGCGCTGCCCGCCGAGCTGCGCGCGGTCGAGAACTACCTTACGGCGACCCGCATCTCGGTCGAGCGGCAGGTGATGCTCGAGGCGAAGATCGTCGAGGTGACGCTGTCGGAGGCCTACCGCGCCGGCATCAACTGGGCGATCTTCCACAACTCGGGCTCGGGCAACGCCATCGCCGGCCAGCTCACCACCGGCACCGCCGCCGCCGCGCTCGCCGCCCGGGGGGCGGCGATCTCCGGCGACAACGTCGTCGCGGACACCGCGGCGCGCCGGATCGCCGCGGGCGCGGCGACCGTGGCGCGCGACAATCCCGCCGGCGCGGTGTTCGGCCTCGCGCTGCAGACCAGCAGCTTCGCCGCGCTGATCACCTTCCTCGAGTCGCAGGGCGACGTGCAGGTGCTCTCGAGCCCGCGGCTCGCCACGCTCAACAACCAGAAAGCGGTGCTCAAGGTGGGGACCGACGAGTTCTTCGTCACCAACGTATCCACCACCAGCACCACCACCGGCGTGTCCACGGTGAGCACGCCGACGGTGACCGTGCAGCCGTTCTTCTCCGGCATCGTGCTCGACGTGACGCCGCAGATCGACACCAACGGCAACATCATCTTGCACATCCACCCCTCGGTGAGCGAGGTGACCGAGAGCACGCGCGTGCTCAACCTCGGCTCGAGCATCGAGGAGATCGTGCTGCCGCTCGCGCGCAGCCAGGTGAACGAGACCGACACCATCGTGCGGGTCGCCGACGGCAACATCGTGGCGATCGGCGGCCTGATGAGCGTCGACGTGCGCGACTTCCGCGGCGGCATCCCGGGCGTGCCCGAGGCCGGGGTCGCGGGCGCGCTGCTGCGCAATGCCCAGCGCACGAGCACCAAGAAGGAGCTCGTGATTCTGCTCAAGCCCACCGTGATCCAGTCCGACCGCGACTGGGAGCAGGACCTGAAGGACGCCCGCAGCCGGCTCGAAGCGCTCCACCGCGAGCGCGAGCGCGCGCGACGCCCGCAATGAACTACCTCAAGCACTTCGGGCTGCGCGAGGCTCCGTTCGGCATCACCCCGGACACGAGCTACTTCTTCGCCTGCCGCAGCATCCAGGAGGCGCTGAACACGCTGCTGGTCGCGGTCGCGAACGGCGAGGGGTTCATCAAGATCACCGGCGAGGTGGGAACCGGCAAGACGCTGCTTTGCCGCAAGTTCCTCTCGACGCTGGGACCGAGCTGGGTCAGCGCCTACATCCCGAATCCGAACGTGGAGC
The DNA here is from genome assembly GCA_035454645.1 of Burkholderiales bacterium. Taxonomy (GTDB): domain Bacteria; phylum Pseudomonadota; class Gammaproteobacteria; order Burkholderiales; family SG8-39; genus SCGC-AG-212-J23. The sequence goes on along the minus strand of DATIGR010000011.1, from coordinate 3,780 downwards.
CGCGCACGATCGTGCTCGCGCTCGCCGAAGAGCTCGGGCTGTCCGGCGAGTCGATCGGGCCGCACCGGCTCGAGAAGGAGCTCACCCAGCGGCTGCTCGACATCGCGCGCCAGGGCAAGCGGGTCGTGCTGTGCATGGACGAGACGCAGGCGATGCCGCTCGCGACGCTGGAAACGGTGCGCCTGCTCACCAACCTCGAGACCGAGAAGCGCAAGCTGATGCAAGTGGTGCTGTTCGGCCAGCCCGAGCTCGACCGCAAGCTCGCCTCCGAGTCGGTGCGCCAGATTCGCCAGCGCATCACTTTCCAGTACGCGCTCAAGGCGCTCGCCCGGCACGAGGTCGCCGACTACGTCGCGCACCGGCTGACGATCGCCGGCTACTCCGGGCCGGCGCCTTTCGCCGACAGCGCGCTCAGGACGATCCATGTCGCGAGCCGCGGCGTGCCGAGGCTCGTCAACATCCTCGCGCACAAGGCGCTGCTTCTCACCTATGGCGAGGGTGGCCGGCGCGCAGAGCGCAGGCACGTGCGCGCGGCGGTCAACGACACTCCGTCGGCGAACACCCCCTGGTGGTGGTGGAAGGCCGCGTGAGCGTCATCAACAAGATGCTGCAGGACCTCGACCGGCGTCAGGCACTCGGCGCGGTCTACGAGAAGAGCATCGTGCGCGCCCCGGAAGCCAAGCCCGCCAGCCGGGAGTGGTTCTGGCGCGTGCTCGTGGCGCTGCTCGCCGCGGTCCTCCTGTGGGCGGGCTGGGTCGCGCTCCAGCTCATGCCGAGGAAGCCGCCGCTCGTCACCGAGCGCGCTTTCCAGGCCGCCGCCGAAGCGCGCTCGCGCCCGGCGCCGAAGCCGGCGCAGCCTGCCGCTCCTGTCGTTGCGGAACAACCCAGGGTTGTTGCCGAGCAGCCGAAAGCGTCCGAAGTATCGCCGCAGCCGGTGGAGACGCTGCGCCTTGCCATGCAGCTCGAGACTCCGGTGCAGGAAAAACAGGAAAAGCCGGCCGCAGCCAAGCCCAGGCCGAAACCCGCCGCCGCCGCGCCCGCTCCGTCTCCTGCCGCGAACGCCGTGGTCGTCGACAAGCGCGACCGCGAGCGCACGCCCACCGACGCCGCCGAAGGGCACTTCCGCCGCGCGGCGCTGCTGCTCGGGCACGGCCGGGTCAGCGAGGCGGAGGGCGAGCTCGCCGCCGCGCTGCGCGCCGATCCGGCGCATGGCGCCGCGCGCCAGGCGTACGTCGCGCTGCTGCTGGAGCAGGGCCGGCTCGAGCCCGCCCAGCGCCTGCTGCGAGAAGCGCTCGAGCTCAATCCCGAGCAGCCGACATTGGCCCTTGCGGCTGCGCGCATCCTCGCCGGGCAGCGCCAATACCACGCGGCGCTCGAAGTGCTGGACCGCGCGGGCGCGGCGCCCGGCAACGCGGACTTCCTGGCGATGCGCGGCGCGGTGCTGCAGCGGCTGGGGCGCCACGGCGACGCGGTCGCTGCCTACCAGCAGGCGCTGCAGGCCGGCGGCGCGCAGCCGGCGACCACCTGGGTCGGCCTCGCCATCTCGCTCGAGAGCCTGGGACGCAGGAACGAGGCGGCGAGCGCCTACCGGCGTGCGCTCGCCGCGGGACCGCTCGCGCAGGAAGCGCGCGAGTACGCCGAGAACCGCGCGCGCGCGCTGGAGTAATGGCTTGCGGAAGTCGTCCCCGCGAAGGCGGGGACTAGGGCCCGGGGGTGATCTTCTCCAGGCGGTAGCCGTAGTTGTAGATCGGCACCACCCGGTAGCCCGATTCCGGGCGCAGGTCGAGCTTCTTGCGCACCTGGCTCACGTGCGTGTCCACGGTGCGCGTGGCGAGGTCGCCGGTGCGACCCCACACCGTTTCCTGCAGGTGGCCGCGCGACAGCAGCCGCCCGATATTGCGGAACAGCGTCACCGTGAGCTCGAACTCCTTGGGGGTGAGCTCGATGCGCTGGCCGTCCTTGCGCACCTCGCCGCGCTGGATGTCGATCTCGAACGGCGGGAAGGAAAGCTGCTTCTTCTCCTCGCTCGGATAGGCCCGGCGCAGGAGCGCGTGCACGCGGGCGAGAAGCTCCTGGCGGCGCACCGGCTTCACCATGTAGTCGTCGGCGCCGTGCTCGAGCGCGAACACGATGTCCTGCTCCGAGTCGCGCACGGTCACGAACAGCACCGGCACGCTCTTCGACACGTTGGAGCGCAGCCACATCAGGACCTCGGCCCCCGAGACGTCGGGCACCTGCCAGTCGAGCATGAACAGGTCGAAGCTTTCGCGGCCGGCCTGCTTCATGGCTTCGCGCCCGGTGAGATAGGCGTGCACGTCGTGGCCGTCCTCGGACATCCAGCGCCTGAGGAGGGCCAGCTGGTCCGGATCGTCTTCTAGAATCGCGATACGCACTTCAGCCTCCCTATGGAGGCAATCATACTGGAGAGAGACATGCGCGTCGCGTTGCTGGGTGGCGGGACTATTGCACGCCTCGTGCTCCAGCGCCGTACGCCGGGGATCGAGGTGGTCGCGCTCGCGGGCCGGGGGCCGCAGTCTCGCGGCGCGGCGCTCGCCCGGGAATTCTCGGTTCCGTACGTCGTCGGGCGCGAGCGCCTGCTCGCGGCGCGCCCCGAAGCGGTGGTCGAAGCGGCCTCGCACGACGCGGTGCGCGAGCACCTCGTGCCGCTGCTCGAGAAGGGCGTGAGCGTCGTGGTGCTCTCGGCGGGGGCGCTGGCGGACGAGGCGCTGCGCGCCGCGGCCGAGCGGGCCGCGGCGGCGAGCGGGGCGCTGCTCTACGTCCCCTCGGGCGGCATCGGCGGCCTGGACGCGCTGAAGACGGCCTGCCTCGCCGGCGTGGACCAGGTCTCCATCCGGGTGGCGAAGCCGCCCGCGGCATGGAAGGGAATCCCCTATGTCGAGCAGCTCGGCGTGGACCTGGATGCGCTGCCGGCGGCGCGCACGCTGTTCGAGGGGCCGGCCCGCCAGGGCGTGCCGCACTTCCCGCAGAACGTGAACATCGCCGCGGTGCTGTCGCTCGCGGGGATCGGCATGGACCGCACCCGGCTGGAAGTGGTCGCAGACCCGGGCCTGACGCTCAATACCCATACCATCCGCGTTTCGGGCGCCGCCGGGCGCATGACGGTCGTCCTCGAGAACGTGCCGGCGCCCGAGAACCCCAAGACCTCCTGGCTTGCCTGTTACAGCGCCCTCGCCGCCCTCGAAACGCTGCGATCCAGAGCGCGGTTCGGGACCTGAAAAGTCTCGAGAATCTTGACCAAGCGTCAGATAATCCACATAATTTCGGGTTCCGCCGGAGGGGTGCCCGAGCGGCTAAAGGGGGCAGACTGTAAATCTGTTGGCCTTGCGCCTACGTTGGTTCGAATCCAACCCCCTCCACCACCAGGCGCTCGGGGCTGAAACACGGCGGCGGCCGGATTTTTTTTTCGGGTGAAGACAGGCGGGTGTAGCTCAATGGTAGAGCAGAAGCCTTCCAAGCTTATGACGAGGGTTCGATTCCCTTCACCCGCTCCAGCAGATAGCGCCCATGTAGCTCAGTGGTAGAGCACTCCCTTGGTAAGGGAGAGGTCACGCGTTCAATCCGCGTCATGGGCACCAGGGGATCACAGAGAGCAAGCGGGAAAACGAGCAGGAAAACTAGATGGCCAAGAGCAAATTCGAGCGCACCAAGCCGCACGTGAACGTGGGCACGATCGGTCACGTGGACCACGGCAAGACCACGCTGACGGCGGCGATGACGCACATTCTGGCGAAGAAGTACGGCGGCGAGGCGAAGAACTAC
>DATIGR010000010.1:0-5506 GCA_035454645.1 Burkholderiales bacterium | reverse complement strand
CTGCGCCGCAGGCACCGGTGCCGTGGGCGCCGCAGCGGGAGGCTGCTTGGATTTCTCTTCCGATTCCAGCACCAGGATCGGCGAGCCCTGCGAGACCTTGTCGCCGGTCTTGACGCGGATCTCCTTCACCACGCCGGCGCCGGGCGAGGGGATCTCCATCGTCGCCTTGTCCGACTCGAGCGTGAGAAGCGACTGTTCTTTCGCGACGGTGTCGCCGGGCTTGACCAGCACCTCGATCACTTCGACATCCTTGAAGTCCCCGATGTCCGGGACCTTGACCTCGAGCGAGGCCATCTAGAGCAGCGACTTCCGGATGTCCGAGAGCACCGAAACCAGGTAGGTCGTGAAGCGCGCCGCGGTAGCGCCGTCGATGACGCGGTGATCGTAGGAAAGCGACAGCGGCAGGAGCAACCTCGCCTTGAACTCGTTGCCTGTCCACACCGGCTTCATGATCGAGCGGGAAACCCCGAGGATGGCCACTTCCGGCGCGTTGATGATCGGCGTGAACGCGGTGCCGCCGATGCCGCCGAGGCTCGAGATGGAGAAGGTGCCGCCCTGCATGTCGCCGGGCTTGAGCTTGCCCTCGCGCGCGAGCTTGGAGATGTCGCCGAGCTCCTTCGCGATGTCGAACACGCCCTTGCGGTCGGCGTCGCGCACCACCGGGACGACCAGGCCGCCCGGCGTGTCGACCGCGACGCCGATGTGGTAGTACTTCTTGACGACCAGGCCCTCGCCCGACTTGTCGAGCGAGGCGTTGAACTGCGGGAACTGCTTCAATGCGGTGACGCAGGCCTTGATCATGAAGGCGAGCATCGTGAGCTTGAAGCCCTTCTTCTCGGTCTCGACGGTCTGGTTCTTCCGGAACGCCTCGAGGTCGGTGATGTCGGCCTCGTCGAACTGGGTGACGTGCGGGATCGAGATCCAGTTGCGGTGCAGATAGGGGCCCGAGAGCTTCTGGATGCGCGACAGCGGCTTCGCCTCGACCGGGCCGAACTTGGCGAAGTCGACTTCCGGCCACGCCGGCAGGCCGAGCGGCAGCGCGCCGCCTTCGGCCTTCGCGGCGACCGGGGCTTTCTGCTGGATCACGCCCTTCACGAACGCCTGCACGTCGCTGTGCAGGATGCGCCCCTTCGGACCGCTGCCCTGCACCCGCGCGAGATCGACCCCGAGCTCGCGCCCGAACTTGCGCACCGAAGGGCTGGCGTGGGGCTTGGCGAGGGTCTCCTCGCGCGGCTCGCGCGGCACCGGGCGCGTGCCGTGGGTTTGCATCGGCGGCACCGCCGGCGCGGGCGCAGCGGCGGGCTTCGTTTTTTCCGGTTCTGCTGCCGGGGCTTCTTTCGAGTCGAGAACAAGTATCGCGGCGCCTTTCGACACCTTGTCGCCGACCTTCACCTTCAGCTCCTTCACCACGCCGGCCGCGGGCGAGGGAATCTCCATCGTCGCCTTGTCCGATTCCAGCGTGATCAGCGACTGCTCCTTCGTCACCGCGTCGCCCGGCTTCACCAGCACCTCGATCACTTCGACATCCTTGAAGTCGCCGATGTCGGGAACCGGCACGGTCTCGGCCTCGCCGCCCGCGGCCTTCGGCGCGGGCTGCGGCTGGGCCTGGGCCTTCGGCTTTTCCTCGGGCTCGGGCGGCGCTTCGCCGTTGCCCTTGTCCTCGAGAACCAGGATCGGCGAGCCCTTGGAGACCTTGTCGCCCACCTTGATCGTGAGCTGCTTGACCACCCCCGCCGCGGGCGACGGGATTTCCATCGTCGCCTTGTCCGATTCCAGCGTGATGAGCGACTGCTCCTTCGTCACGGCGTCGCCCGGCTTCACCAGCACCTCGATGACTTCGACGTCCTTGAAGTCTCCGATGTCGGGGACAACAACCTGGCTCATACCTTGGTGGGGTCGGCCTTCTCGGGATCGATGCCGTACTTCTTGATCGCGTCGGCCACCGTCTTCGGCTTGCCCTCGCCCTGGTCGGCCAGGGCTTTCAGCGCCGCGATCGCGACGAAGAACCGGTTCACCTCGAAGAAGTGGCGCAGCTTCGCGCGCGAGTCGGAGCGGCCGAAGCCGTCGGTGCCGAGCACGCGGTAGACCCGCTCCTTCGGGATGAACGGCCGGATCTGGTCGGCGAAGGTCTTCAGGTAGTCGCTCGCGGCGATCACCGGTCCCGCGGGTCTTTTTTCGAGCATTTCCCTCACGAAAGAAGCCCTCGGTTTGGCCTCCGGGTGCAGCATGCTCCACCGGTCGGCGGCCAGGCCGTCGCGGCGCAGCTCGGTGAAGCTGGTTGCGCTCCAGACATCCGCCGCCACGCCCCAGTCCTTCTCGAGCAGCCCGGCCGCCGCCTCGACTTCGCGCAGGATCGTTCCGCTCCCCAGGAGCTGCACGCGCTGCTTGTGCTTGCTCCGGGATTCGCGCAGCAGGTACATGCCCCTGAGGATTCCCTGTTCTGCGCCCTGCGGCAGCGCGGGATGCTCGTAGTTCTCGTTCATCAGAGTGATGTAGTAGTAGACGTCCTCCTGGTTCGTCACCATGCGGCGCAGGCCGTCGTGGACGATGACCGCCACCTCGTAGCCGTACGTCGGATCGTACGAGATGCAGTTCGGCACGACCGAAGAGAGCACGTGCGAGTGGCCGTCCTCGTGCTGCAGCCCCTCGCCGTTCAGCGTGGTGCGGCCCGCGGTCGCGCCGAGGAGGAACCCGCGCGCGCGCTGATCGGCCGCGGCCCAGGCGAGGTCGCCGATGCGCTGCAGGCCGAACATCGAGTAGAAGATGTAGAACGGCACCGTCACCTGGTTGGAGTGGCTGTACGAGGTGGCCGCCGCGATCCACGAGGAGAACGCGCCGGCCTCGTTGATGCCTTCCTCCAGGATCTGCCCCGCCTTGTCCTCGCGGTAGAACATCACCTGGTCCTTGTCCACCGGCTCGTACTTCTGGCCCTCGGGCGCGAAGATGCCGAGCTGGCGGAACATGCCTTCCATGCCGAAGGTGCGCGCCTCGTCCGGGACGATCGGCACCACGCGCTTGCCGATCTCCTTGTCGCGCACCAGCGCAGTGAGCACGCGCACGAACGCCATCGTGGTCGAGATCTCCCGGCCCTCGCCCGATCCCTTCAGCAATTGCTCGAAAGAACTCAATGGGGGTACTGCGGGAGCCTGGTCCGCCTTCGCGCGGCGCTGCGGCAGGAAGCCGCCGAGCGCCTGCCGGCGCTCGTGCAGGTACTTCATCTCCGGCGCATCCGCCGGCGGAATGTAGAACGGCAGCTCGTCGAGCTTCTCGTCCGGGATCGGGATCGCGAACTGGTCGCGCATCTCCCGGATGGTCGAGGTGTCGATCTTCTTCAGCTGGTGGGTCGGGTTCTTCGCCTGCCCCTGCTTGCCCAGGCCGAAGCCCTTGATGGTCTTCGCGAGGATCACCGTGGGCTGGCCCTTGTGCTTCACCGCCGCCGCGTAGGCGGCGTACACCTTGTGCGGGTCGTGGCCGCCGCGGTTGAGCCGCCAGATGTCCTCGTCGGTCATGCGCGAGACCATCTCGAGCAGCTTCGGGTGCTTGCCGAAGAAGTTCCTGCGCACGAACGCGCCGTCGTTCGCCTTGTAGTTCTGGTACTCGCCGTCGACCGTCTCCTCCATCACGCGCAGCAGGATCCCTTCCTTGTCGCGCGCGAACAGCGGGTCCCAGTACGAGCCCCAGATCACCTTGATCACGTTCCAGCCGGCGCCGCGGAAGTCGCCCTCGAGCTCCTGGATGATCTTGCCGTTGCCGCGCACCGGCCCGTCGAGGCGCTGCAGGTTGCAGTTGACGACGAACACCAGGTTGTCGAGCTTCTCGCGCGCCGCGAGCCCGATCGCGCCCAGCGATTCGGGCTCGTCCATCTCGCCGTCGCCGCAGAACACCCACACCTTGCGGTTCGCGGTGTCGGCGAGGCCGCGCGCCTGCAGGTACTTGAGGAAGCGCGCCATGTAGATCGCCTGGATCGGCCCGAGGCCCATCGACACCGTGGGGAACTGCCAGTAGTCGGGCATCAGCCACGGGTGCGGATACGAGGACACGCCCTTGCCGTCCACCTCGCGGCGGAAATTCAGCAGCCGCTCCGCGGAAAGCCTTCCCTCCATGAGCGAGCGCGCGTACATGCCCGGCGAAGAGTGCCCCTGGAAATAGACGAGGTCGCCGCCGTGCCCGTCGTGCGGCGCGTTCCAGAAATGCTGCTGCCCGGTGCCGACGAGCGTGCCCAGCGAGGCGAAGCTCGCGATGTGGCCGCCGAGCTCGTCGTCGTTCTTGTTGGCGCGCGCCACCATCACCATCGCGTTCCAGCGGCAGATCGAGCGGATGCGCTCCTCCAGCGCCACGTTGCCGGGCGAGCGCTCCTCCATGTGCGGCGGAATGGTGTTGAGGTACGCGGTGTTCGGCGAGAACGGGATGTACGCGCCGGAGCGGCGCGCCTTGTCGATCAGGCGCTCGAGCAGGTAGTGCGCGCGCTCGGGGCCCTCGCGTTCGAGCACCGCTTCCAGGGCATCGAGCCACTCCTGGGTCTCTAGCGCATCCGAGTCGTTGGCGGCGGGAAACTGGGGAACGGCGGACATGGGCTTGGCATCCGGTGAACGTGTGCGGCGGGGGGCGCGGCAAGCTTAACCAGAAAATGGGGGCAATGCTAGACTGCGCCGCCCGCATGGCCGCTCGCATCCTCGACGGAAAATCGCTCGCGGCGCGGCTGCGCGCCGAGATGAAGCTTCGGGTCGAAGCGCTTGTGCAGCGCGGAGTGCGCCCCGGCCTCGCGGTGATCCTCGCCGGCGACGACGCCGCCTCGCGCGTCTACGTGCGCAACAAGACCCTTGCCGCGGCCGAGATCGGCGTGCATTCCGAGCTGCACGAGTTCGGGCCGGACGCCGCCGAGGCGGCGCTGCTCGAAAAGGTGCAGGCCCTGAACCGCGACCCGGCGGTGCACGGCATCCTGGTCCAGCTTCCGCTGCCGGAGCACATCGACGCGGCGCGCGTGCTGGAGAGCGTGGCGCCCGCCAAGGACGTCGACGGATTCCACGAGGCGAACCTCGGCGCGCTGCTCGCCGGGCGGCCGCGCGTCGTGCCGTGCACGCCGCTCGGCATCCTGCGGCTCATCGAGCACGCCGGCGTGCCGCTCGCCGGGCGCCACGCGGCGGTCATCGGGCGCTCGAACATCGTCGGCAAGCCGGTGGCGCTGCTGCTCCTGCAAAAGGACGCCACCGTCACCATTTGCCATTCAAAAACCCCACAGCTCGCTGCCGTTACGAGGCAAGCCGACATCCTGGTGGCAGCCGTCGGCCGGGCGAAACTCGTGGGCGCCGAAATGGTCAAACCCGGAGCCTGCGTGATCGACGTCGGCGTGAACCGACTGCCCGACGGGAAGCTCGCAGGCGACGTCGATTTCGAGGCCGTGAAAGCGATCGCGGGCTGGATCACGCCGGTGCCCGGCGGCGTCGGCCCGATGACGATCGCCATGCTCCTGGAGAACTGCATCCGTGCTGCCGCAAGAAGCTAACCC
>DATIGR010000009.1:0-3358 GCA_035454645.1 Burkholderiales bacterium | reverse complement strand
CGTTGCGCCGGCGGCGCACACCAATGCACGTATCATCCCTTGCCTCTGGCTCGCATCAAAAGGCGCGATTTTATTAGATTATTCTCGCAAGCACAGTTCCTCGCCTCCGCCGGCCGCGCAGCCGAGCTGCCGCCGCCCGGGCCGCCCGAGATCGCCTTTGCCGGGCGCTCGAACGTGGGCAAGTCGAGCGCGATCAACGCGCTCGTCGGCCGCAAACGCCTTGCCTTCACCAGCAAGACCCCGGGGCGCACGCAGACGATCAACTTCTACTGCCTGGGCGATGCGGTACGGCTGGTCGACCTGCCGGGATATGGCTATGCGCGAGTCCCGCGCGCGCAGCGGGCGCGATGGCGCGAGCTCGTCGGCGCCTATCTGAGCTCGCGTCCGAGCCTGGTCGGCATCGTCGTGATCATGGACGCGCGTCACCCGCTCACGGCGCTCGACGCACAGTTGCTCGAGTGGCTGGGCGAGCGGCGCAAGCTGCTCGTGCTCGCGAAGGCGGACAAGCTCACCCGCGCCGAGCAGGCGGCGCTCAAGGGACGGTTCGCCGACGCCGTGCTCCTCTCGAGCGTGACCCGGCAGGGGGTCGAGGAATGTCGCCGCCTGCTCGAGTCATGGCTCGAGCAGGCCGCGGAAATAAAAAGCCCCCGGTAAAGGGGATATGAACCGGGGGCAAAACGCCTTAACGTTGAATTAAGGCACCCGCTCAGGGAGGAGAAGCGGGAGACGATCATCTCGTCTGGAGGGTAAGATTCAGCCCGCCCGGCAAAGTTCCCCCGTTAACATTTCGAAATAAATGAACATTTACGGCAGCTTCCCGGCGGTGCGGATGCGCCGCATGCGGCGCGACGAGTTCTCGCGCCGCCTGATGCGCGAGACCACACTGACGGCGGGGGATCTCATCTACCCGGTGTTCGTGCTCGACGGAAAAGCCCGTACTGAAAAAGTGGGCTCCATGCCCGGGGTCGAGCGCATGACGCTCGACCGCTTGCTGCGCCTCGCCGAGCAATGCGTCAAGCTCGGGATCCCGGTGCTCGCGCTGTTCCCCGTGATCGAGCCGAAGCTGAAGACCGCCGACGGCCGCGAAGCGTTCAATCCCAAGGGGCTCGTGCCGCGCGCCGCCGCCGCGCTCAAGAAGCGCTTTCCCGAGCTCGGGGTGATGACCGATGTGGCGCTCGATCCCTACACGTCGCACGGACAGGACGGGGTGATCGACGCAGCCGGCTACATCCTGAACGACGCCACGCTCGATATCCTGGTGAAGCAGGCGCTCGCGCAGGCGGCCGCGGGCGTCGACATCGTCGCGCCTTCGGACATGATGGACGGGCGCATCGGCCGGATCCGCGGCGCGCTCGAGAAAGCCGGCCACATCCACACCAAGATCATGGCGTACTCGGCGAAGTACGCTTCCGGGTTCTACGGCCCGTTCCGCGACGCCGTCGGCTCGGCGAAAGCGCTCGGCAAGGCCGACAAGCGCACCTATCAGATGGACCCCGCGAACTCGGACGAGGCGCTGTGGGAGGTGGGCCTCGACCTCGCCGAAGGCGCCGACATGGTGATGGTGAAGCCGGGGCTGCCCTACCTCGACGTCCTGCGCCGGGTGAAGGACGAGTTCAAGGCGCCGACCTACGTCTACCAGGTCTCGGGCGAGTATTCGATGCTGCGCGCGGCGATCGCGAACGGCTGGCTGCCCGAGTCGTGCGTGATGGAAAGCCTGCTCGCCTTCAAGCGCGCCGGTGCCGACGGCATCCTGACCTACTTCGCGCTCGACGCGGCTAAGGCGCTCGCGCGAGGCTGAGGGTTTTCAGGAAGCGATCGGGACCCTGATACCCGATCACCCGCAGGCCCTTGATCTCGCGGCCCTGGGGATCGAAGAACACGATTCCCGGCGGACCGAAGAGCGAGAAGCGCTTGAGCAGCGCCTTGTCGGCTTCGGTGTTCGCCGTCACGTCGACTTGCAGCAGGAGCATGCGGTCGAGCTGCGCGCGCACCTGCGGGTCGGAGAACGTGAACGCTTCCATTTCCTTGCACGACACGCACCAGTCGGCATAGAAATCCAGCATCACCGTCCTGCCGGGGGTCTTGAGCCTGCCTTCGAGCTCGGCGAGCGAAGCGACGCGAATCCACGGCAAGGGCGTTGCGGACGGCGCGGACCTGGAAATTGCCGCCAGCGGGCGCAGCACGTCCTGGGCGCCCGAGAACGCGCCCACCAGCATCGCCACGCCGGCGACGAGCGCGACAATGCCGACGCCTTTCCACAGCCGCCACCATCCCGAGGCCGACTCGGGCAGCGGGTCGATGGCGCGCAGGAAGATCGCCGAGCCGATGAACAGCGCGCCCCAGGCGAGCATCTGCACCATTGCCGGGATCACCGGCGAGACGATCCAGATCGCGACCGCGATGAGCAGCACGCCGAAAAACTTGCGCACGCTCTGCATCCACGCGCCCGCCTTCGGCAGCAGCGCGCCCTCGGAGACGCCGACGGCGACGAGCGGCACGCCCATGCCGAGCGCCATGGCGAAGAGCGCGGCGCCGCCGAGCGCGACGTCGCGCGTCTGCGAGATGTAGAGCAGCGCGCCGGCGAGCGGTGCCGCGACGCACGGGCTCACGATCACCGCCGAGAGCACGCCCATCGCCGCCACCGAGGCGATCTGGCCGCCGCGCAGCCGCTTGTGCGCCGAGTGCAAGTGGTGGTGCAGGAAGCCGGGCAGGCGCAGCTCGTAGAAGCCGAACATGGAAAGCGCGAGGATCACGAACACCGCGGCGAAGGCGCCGAGGATCCAGGGGTTTTGCAGCGCCGCGGCAAGGAGCGAGCCCGAGTACGCGGCCGCGACGCCGGCGATGGCGTAGGCCACCGCCATGCCGAGCACGTAGGTGAGCGAGAGCGAGAGGCCGCGCCACTTGTTCAGGTTCTTTCCCTCGCCGGCGACGATCGCCGAGAGGATCGGGATCATCGGCAGCACGCAGGGCGTGAACGTGAGGAGCAGGCCGAGAAAGAAGAATCCCGCGAGCACGAGCACGAAATTGCCCTCGAACAGGCGCGCGATGTCGACGTCGCTCGCGAAGATCGACAGGCGCGGGCGCGCCTCGACCTCGCGTGGCCCTTCGGACATGAAAGTTGCGGCGACAAGCTGAAGCGTCGCCTGCGACTCCATCGGCACGTAGCAGACGCCGACGTCCGCGCAGCCCTGCGAAGTCACCTTGAGGTCGAAGCGCCCCTCGCCCTCGGCGGGGATGCGGATGCGCACCTGCTTGCGGTAGGTCTCCACGTCGCCGAAGAACTCGTCCCGGTGGCGCGCGCCGGCGGGAAGCTCGGGGCTGCCGAGCCGCACCGCCGGATTGCCTTCGGCCGCGAAAC
>DATIGR010000008.1:0-2776 GCA_035454645.1 Burkholderiales bacterium | reverse complement strand
ACTACGTCTTCTTGGCCCTGCCGATCGAGACCTTGATCGATCGTGGCTGGCAACGCACCTGGCTGCGCAAGTCGGGCGTGGGGAATCGCTGGTATCGAGAGGAGCATCTGAACAGAGCGACGTTACATCAATACTACCTGGAGAGGCACGCCCGCTACGAACGACGATATTCGCGCTTTATCGAACATGGGCTGAAGGTGCTCCGGCTCGACGCCGAGCGACCGCCGGAGGAGAACGCTCGTCAGGTCATCGATCGGCTGGTCCATCCCCATGTCGCGAACCGACGGGCGCACGCCTCCTCGCACCGGATGCGCTACCGCGAATCGCCCGGGATCCATGAGGCGCAGAGTGCCCTCGAAAGCTAGTCATGCGGGCGCCCGGCCGGCGCGCGTGGTCGAGTTCGTCGGTCTGCCCGGCGCCGGCAAGACGACCGCGGCGCACCGGCTCGCGGACCGCCTCGCCCAAGACGAAGCCCAGACGGTGATCTTCCGCGACATCAAGCGGGACATCTCGCGGTTGCCCAAGCTGAGGCGCGTCGAGGTGGTGGCGCGCGCCGACCGGCGCATCTGGACCGCGGCGTATCACGGCGTTCTGTCGCCGCTGTCCTCGCACCGGTGGACCAAGCGCTTGCGCGGCCCGTTCCAGGTGGCGGATTACTTTCTCGCCATCGACCGGGAGAACAAGAGGGCGGACAACGAGCGATTCCTGTTTCTCGAGGACTGGATCGTCCAGTCGCTCTGGCGGGCCTGCTGCATCGGCGCCTGCCGCCTCAGAAGAGCAAAGCAGCTGATCGAGTACCATGCGAGATGTTTCGACGTGTCGTACGTCTTCTTCGACATCGACCCGGAAACCTCGGCGGCGCGCATCTTCGAGCGTGCCGAGAAACGCAAGGCGGGACTGGAGAAAGGCTGGACGAACTTCGAGAAGCTCGAGTTCGACGAATGCGTCGCCGTGCTGCGCGAACGCAAGAAAGTGTTCGTCGAGATGATCTCTTTCATGCGCGACAACGACATCCGGACGCTGACTGTCGACGGCAGGTGCGCGACCGAGCAGGTCAGCGAGGCGATCCGCACCGCCTTGGTCAGGTGGCATGCGTAGCGGGCACAGACTGGAGCGCTGGCTGCGCCGGACCGGTGCGGAGCGGCTGATCGCCCGGCGCTATGGCGGGCGCGGCGTGATCTTCATGCTGCACAGCGTGGTCGACGACGCCGAATCCTACCTGCGCGAGCCGATCCGCTGCACGGTGGACGTGCTCGAGCTGCTCCTGCGCCATCTGCGCGCGCACCGGATCGAGGTCGTGCGCCTGGACGAGGCGGTCTCTCGGTTCGCCGACCCGAACGCGCCGCGCTTCGCCGTCCTGACCTTCGACGACGGCTACCGCGACAATCGCACCCGCGCCCTGCCGATCCTCGAGCGGTACGCCGCGCCGGCGACGATCTACGTCGCGACCTGCCTGATCGAGCGGACGGCGAACGCCTGGTGGCTCGGCCTGGCCGAATGGCTGAAACGGCGCGAGTGGATCGCGGTCGAGGGCTATGGTCGGCGGAGCACCCGCGCGCTTGCGGATAAGGTAGAGGCGCGCATCGACCTCACCGCCTGGGTGGAGGCCGACGCGACGCGGGTCGCGGCGCTGTCGAGGGCGATCGCGCAGGACGGCGTCTCGTGCCGCTCTCTGCTCGATCAGCAGATGCTGGACGCCGAGGAGCTGCGCCGCATGGCCGATCATCCGCTGATCACCATCGGCGGGCATACCACCTCCCATCCGTGGCTGGCGGCCCTGCCCGACGCCGAGGCCGCGCGCGAGATCACCGAGAACCGCGCGTATCTGCAGAACCTCACCCAGCAGAAAGTGGCCCACTTCGCCTATCCCTTCGGCTCCGCCCTCGCCTGTGCCGAGCGCGAGGCCGCCTTGGTCGCCGCGGCCGGCTTTCGCACCGGGGCGACCGCCCGGCACGGCTGCATCTTCCCCGGGCATGACGAGGAGCGGTACGCGCTGCCGCGGGAAGGCGTGCAGTGGCACGACGACGAGGCGAGCATCGCGTGCAAGAGCATCGGGGCACGCCGCTTCCTGCGCGATCTCAAGCTCGGGCGGCCGTGGCGCGCGCCGGTCGCCACGATGGCCGTGACATGAGAAGCGACCCGCTGCCCCGCGCAGGCGAGCGCGGCCGCGCGGCCGAGAGTTCGCAGCTCGAGCCGCGCCCGTTGCGCCTGGCGCCCCGCCCGGACGAGGGGGTCATGCCGCGGGGCGTGGTCACGGCCGCCGGTCGCACGCCGGCGACGACGCGCGACCCGACACCGCCGCAGCAACTCGAGAGCGCGGCATCGAGAGCGCGCGAAGACGAGCCGAGGACAAGGCGGCGCATCCTGCACGTCGTCCCAGGCCTCGGCCACGGCGGCGCCGAGCACCAGCTGTTGATGAACATCGAGAAGCTGGACGGCACGCGGTTCGAGAGCCACGTCGCCTACCTCTACCCGCGAACGCAGCTGGCGCCCTCGATCGAGGCCGCCGGGGCGCGGGTGCATTCGGCAGTCTGCCCGGGCCCGTTCGGCACGGCGCGGCGCATCGTCAAGCTCGCCCGCCTGATCCGACGGCTGGACGTCGACCTGGTCCACACCAGCAACGTGGACGGCGAGCTGCACGGCGGCATCGCCGGCCGGATCACGGGCGTGCCCGTGGTCGCCACGCTCACGAACATCGCGAACGAGGAGGTGCGCCTGGTGGACAACCCTCACCTGAGCGATCGCAAGCTGAAATGGGCGCAGCGGCTGCGCCGGC
>DATIGR010000007.1:0-6192 GCA_035454645.1 Burkholderiales bacterium | reverse complement strand
GCCCCTACAAGTTCAGCTTCCACGTCCTCGCCGACGCGCGCACGGTGAACGCGTTCGCGCTCCCCGGCGGGCCGATCTTCATCACCGAAGGGCTGCTGCGGCAGCTCAAGACCGAAGCCGAGGTCGCCGCGGTGCTCGGCCACGAGGTCGGCCACGTGATCGCGCGCCATTCGTCCGAGCGCCTCGCGCAGCAGCAGCTCACCCAGGGCCTGCTCGGCGCGCTCGTGATCGGCAGCGGCGACTACACCACGGCGCAGATCGGCCAGGTGGTGGGCGGCATGATCGGCATGAGCTACGGCCGCAACGACGAGCTCGAATCCGATGCGCTCGGCATCCGCATCATGGCCGAGGCGGGCTACGACCCGCGCGCCATGATCCGCGTGATGGAGGTGCTCGCCAAGGCCTCGGGCGGCTCGCGCCGGCCGGAATTCTTCTCCACCCACCCGGCGCCGGAGAACCGCATCGCGCGCATCAAGGAAGAAATTGCTAGACTGCAGGCTGGCAACTTTGAAAGGAGGTGATCCAGTGAGCGATTCCCAAGGCAGGACCGGCGGGCAACACTCCGGATCAACCCGCAGCATCAGGAGCGACGCCAGCCAGTAAAGCCGGCTCTCGCCTTAACCGAGGCGCCCCGGGCAGCGCAAGCCGCCCGGGGCGTTTCATTTTGGGGCTAGCCGAGCAGGCCCTTGGCGAGCATCGTGATGCCGCCGAGCAGCAGCACGAGCACCAGCATGGCGACGCTGATGGAGCGCGTCTCGGTGCTCGTCCATGACGACGGCGGCCTGCCCTGCCGTGGCATAGTCTTGTAGAGGGTGAAGCCGGAGAGGAACAGGCAGACGGTACCGACGATGGCGAGGATCATGCGTGCAATTGTCGTGAGCAGAGGGATTACCGTTCCATGCTCATGCGCGGCCCGGGGCATAACCGCGGCATAAACGCGTGCGCCTCGTTCCTTACCTCGTCAGCGCGGCGGCCGTCGCCGTCGTCGGGCTCGCCGCGCTCGCGCTGACGCGCCTCGTCCCGCTGCCGCACGTCTCGATCCTGTTCCTCGCCGCGGTCATCACGAGCGCGGCGCTCTGGGGCTTCTGGCCGTCGGTGTTCGCCGCGGTGCTGAGCGTGGGCGCGGCGAGCTTCTTCTTCTACTCGCCGATCTTCAGCTTCCACGTCGCCGACCCGCAGCAGCTGGTCGATCTCGCGGTATTCGTGATCGTCGCCGCCTTCACCAGCCGGCTCGCCGCCAGCGTGCGGGCGCGGGCGCTGGAGGCGCAGCGCCGGCAGCAGACCGTGGCGCGGCTGCTCGCTTTCAACGAGCGAGTGGCGGCAAGCGCCGACGAGAGCGACCTGAATGCCTCGATCCTCGAGCACCTGGCGCCGGTTCTCGGGCGGCCGATTCACCTGTTGCTGCCCGCCGCCGGACGCCTCGCGCCGGCCGCGTCGCTCGGCGGCGGCGAAAGCGTGCCGGAGGAGGTTCGTCGGGCGGCGGCGCGCGCCATGGCGGGAGAGGACGCGGCCGTGCCCGGGTGGCGCCTGCAGCCGCTCGCAACCGCGCAGTCGCGCGCCGGGGTCATGGCGCTCCAGGGGCCGCCTCCCGGAGCGGATCCGGAATACGCCAAGGGCCTGCTCGCCCAGGCCACGCTCGCGATCGAGCGCGCCCGCCTGCGGCGCGAGATCGCCGATGCGCGCGTCAAGGCCCAGGGCGAGGCGCTGCGCGAGGCGCTGATCAACTCGGTATCGCACGATCTGCAGACGCCGCTCGCGGCGATCCTCGGGTCGGCCACCGCGCTCGAAACGCTCGGCGAGCAGGGCGACGCGCGCGCGCGGCGCGAGCTCGTCGCCACGATCCGCGACGAGGCCGAGCGCCTCGCGAGCTACATCGACAACGTGCTCGACCTCACGCGCATCCGCGCCGGCCAGGTCGCGCCGCGCCTGGAGCTGGTCGAGCTGCCGGACATCGTCAACGCGGCGCTGCGCCGCAAGCAGAAAGCGCTCGACAAGTGCACGGTCGAGGTCGAGCTGCCGCCGGACCTGCCGATGCTGCGGCTCGACCTTTTCCTGATGGAGCACGCGCTCGCCAATGTCCTGGACAACGCGGCGAAGTACGCGTCCGCCGGGACCCGGATCCGCATCGCCGCCCGCGTCGAGAACCACCGCGCGGTGCTCGAGGTGACCGACGACGGCGCCGGCATCCGCGCCGAGGACCTGGAGCGCGTGTTCGATCCCTTCTACCGCGGCGGCGCGCCCGGGGGCGGGCCGCCCTCCGGCACCGGGCTCGGGCTTGCCATCTGCCGCGCGTTCGTCGAGGCGAACGGCGGCTCGGTCGAGGCGCTGAGCGCGGGCCCCGGGCGCGGCGCCACGCTGCGGGTGCGGCTTCCGGTGCCGGAAGCCTTGGCCGAAGCCGAGGACGCGGTGGCGGACGATGACTGACGCCGCCGAGCGGGTGCTGGTCGTCGACGACGAGCCGCAGATCCGGAAATTCCTCCGCCTCGGGCTGGAAGGGCACGGCTACGCGGTAGTCGAGGCCGCGACCGCGGAGGCGGCGCTGCGCCTCGCGGTCGCCCGGCCGCCCGACCTGGTGGTGCTCGATCTGGGGCTGCCCGACCGCGACGGCTTCGAGGTGCTGAGCGCGCTGCGCGAATGGTCGCGCGTGCCGGTGTTCGTGCTCTCGGTGCGCAACCGGGAAGTGGAGAAGGTGCGCGCCTTCGAGCTCGGCGCCGACGACTACGTGGTGAAGCCCTTCGGCATGCCCGAGCTTCTCGCGCGCATCAAGGCGGCGCTGCGCCGCAGGCTGGAGGCCGAGTCCCCGCAGCCGGTGTTCCGGGTGGGCGGGCTCGAAGTCGACCTCGCGCGCCGCGTGGTGCGCGTAGACAACGCCGAGGTCCGCTTGTCGCCGAAGCAATACCGGCTGCTCCAGGTCCTGGTGTCCCACGCCGGCAAGGTGGTTACGCACCGCCAGCTTCTGAACGACGTCTGGGGCGCGGTGCATCGCGACGACATCCAGTACCTGCGCGTGTTCGTGCGCAAGCTGCGCAGCCGCATCGAGGCCGATCCCGCGCGGCCGCGCTATCTCCTCACCGAGCTCGGCGTCGGCTACCGCCTGCGCACGCCCGATCAGCTCGCCGGCGCGGCGTAGGCGTTTATGCGCCGGCTATGCGCGGCGCCGCGCTCGCGCATGGAACGGTAACGCGCTTCATCCAGAGAATCCCGGCAGGAGGATTTGCCATGTCTCTTGCCACCGTGCTGTTCCTGGTCCTCGGTGCCGCGTGCGTGCTCGGCTCGGGGTTCCTGATGTACAAGATGATCCCGCGCCCCGGCCGGCCGCCCTTTGCGCCGATGCAGACCGAGACCGGCGAAACCGCCACGGCGCTCAGCCAGTTCATCCTGATGATCGCCGGGCTCGCGTTCTTCGCCAAAGCGTTCCTGTAAGCTCCCCCATGCGTGAGCGAGCCCCCCAAGCCGCCGTTCCCCCTTAACGCCTGGTACGCGGCTGCCTGGAGCCACGAGGTCTCCGCGCGCGCGGTGCTCGCGCGCACGGTGTGCGAACACAGGCTCGCGCTCTGGCGCAAGCCCGACGGCGCGCCGGCCGCGGTCCACGACTCGTGCTGGCATCGCCGGCTGCCGCTGTCGATGGGGCACGTGGAGGGCGAGAGCATCGTGTGCCGCTACCACGGCCTCGCCTTCGACGGGACCGGGCGCTGCACCCGGATGCCGTCGCAGGACCGCATCAGCCCGTCGGCGCGCGTGCGGGCGTACCCGGCGCTCGAGCGGCACCGGCTGGTCTGGGTGTGGCCGGGCGACCCGGCGCGCGCGGACCCGGAATTGGTTCCCGACCTGCGCTGGAACACCGATCCGGGATGGGAGGGCGACGGCGCCACGCTTTTCGCCCGCTGCGACTACCGGCTGCTCGTCGACAACCTGATGGACCTCACCCACGAGACCTTCGTCCACGCGACGAGCATCGGCCACCGTGCGATCGCCGAGACGCCCGCCGCCACGACCCACGACGAGCGCAGCGTCACGGTGACGCGCTGGATGCTCGACATCGACGCGCCGCCCTTCTGGCGCACGCAGCTCGGCCGGCCGGGCAACGTCGACCGCTGGCAGATCATCCGCTTCGAGGCTCCCTGCACGCTCGTGCTGGACGTGGGGGTCGCCCTCGCCGGCACCGGCGCTCCCAGCGGCAACCGCAGCCAGGGCGTGAACGGCAGGGTGCTGAACACCATCACCCCCGAGACGCGCTCCACGTGCATGTATTTCTGGACGCTGGTGCGCAACTACCGGCTGCACGACCAGTCGCTCACCAATCAGCTGCGCGACGCGAACGCGCGCATCTTCGAGGAAGACCGCGCCGTGGTCGAAGCCCAGCAGCTCGCCATGGACGCCGCGCCGGGGGACGCGATCCACAACCTCGACATCGACGCGGGCTCGGTGTGGGCGCGGCGCATCATCGAGCGCATGGTCGCCGAGGAAATGCCGACTGTCGTCGCGGCCCGACGGTAGCGGCCGCCGGCCGCCGCCGAACGATCCCTCGTTCGTGCAGTTGTTCCAGGTGATGCCCGCGCGGGATGTTCAAGAATGGCGGATAGGCGGCTCACCGATGAAGAAGGTCATCTACAAGACCAGCTATCCGAACGGGAAAATCTACATCTACCAGCAAAGACCCGCGGGAGACTACCAATTGCCGCAGCAGCGCCCGACCCAGGTCGTCGAACTCGCCATCGCGCAGGAAAGCGATCCGTCGTTCACCATCTTGCGCGAGATCCTGTGGCAGTCCGATACGGCGAGCGATGCAGAAACGAACGCGAAGGAAATCGAGCTCATCCTGCAGCACCGCTCCAATGATCCCGCGCTGGGCTACAACCTGTGGCCCACGTTCGGGGCTTCGCAGTAGAGTGGCTCCCCGAGTAGGGCTCGAACCTACGACCTGCGGATTAACAGTCCGTCGCTCTACCAACTGAGCTATCGGGGATCCGGGAGAGGCGCGATTCTACCGCAGAGCGCCCTGGTTGTAGATGCGGCCGGACTCGCCTTGGAGCAGCGTGCGCTGCCTTCTCTCGTCCTCCAGCGGCCGCTGGTCGCGCGCGGCGGCCTGTTGCTGGTTCTGCACCAGCTGCTGGCTGGGCGTTTCGTCCGCGCAAGCGGCGAGCATCAGCGCCAGAAGGGAAATGCCGAGGATTCGTGTAGGCATGGGAAGAACCTCCTTACCATACCGACAACACCGCGCGGAAGAAATTCCCTAGCGGATGACCTTGGCGATTGCGTCGGCGACGTAATCGACGTTCTTCGAGGTCAACGCGGCGACGCAGATGCGGCCGGTGTCGATGGTGTAGATCGAGTACTCCTTGCGCAGGCGCGCGACCTGCTCCTTGGTGAGGCCGGAGTAGGAGAACATGCCGCGCTGCTTGAGGATGAAGCTCCAGTCGGCGCCGGGAACGCGCTTCTGCACGCCGTCGACCAGAGCCTGGCGCATCTTCTTGATGCGCTCGCGCATCTCGCCGACCTCGCGCTCCCAGAGGCTGCGCAGGTCCGGAGTTCCCAGGATCGTGGCGACGACCTGGCCGCCATGGGTCGGGGGATTGGAGTAGTTCGTGCGCACCACGCGCTTCAGGTTCGACAGCACGCGCTTCGCTTCGTCGGCGCTCGCCGTCACCACGCTTAGCGCGCCCACGCGCTCGCCGTAGAGCGACACGGACTTCGAGAACGAGCTCGACAGGAAGACCGGCGTCATTGCGCCGGCGAAAAGCCGCGCCGGGTAGGCGTCTTCCTCGACGCCCTCGGCGAAGCCCTGGTAGGCGAGGTCGAGGAACGGCATCAGGCCGCGCGACTGCACGATTTGCAGCACGGTGCCCCATTGCTCCCTGCTGAGGTCGACCCCGGTGGGGTTGTGGCAGCAGGCGTGCAGCACCACGATCGAGCCGGACGGCACGGCCTTCAGGCTGCGCTCCATGCCGGCGAAGTCGAGGCCGTGCGTCTTCGGGTCGTAGTACGGGTAGCTCTTCACCGTGAACCCGGCCGCCTCGAACAGCTGGCGGTGGTTCTCCCAGCTCGGCTCGCTGATCCAGACCTGCGCGCCCGGGTTGATCTGCTTGAGGAAGTCGGCGCCGATCTTCAGCCCGCCGGTTCCGCCGAGCGCCTGCACGGTGACGATCTCCTTCGAATCCTTGCTGAAAACCAGCCGTTGCACGGCGATGTCGT
>DATIGR010000006.1:0-12882 GCA_035454645.1 Burkholderiales bacterium | reverse complement strand
TAATTTCGCCCGGTCTGCCCCGGCGAGCCGCCGGCCAGTCCGTGCGGCGGCACGCGGCGGTGGCCGGAAAGGATCGCCGCGGTCATCGGCTCGAGGAAGCGCAGGCGCCGCACCGCGCCGTGGCCGCCGCGCCGGCGGCCGCGCCCGCCCGAGCCGTGACGGATCTCGAAGCTCTCGAGCCGCACCGGGTAGCGCCACTCCAGCACCTCGGGGTCGGTCAGGCGCGAGTTGGTCATGTGCGTCTGCACCACGTCGGCGCCGTCGAAGTCCGGTCCCGCGCCCGAGCCTCCGGCCACTGTCTCGTAGTACTGGTAGCGCTCGTTGCCGAACGTGAAGTTGTTCATCGTGCCCTGCGACGCCGCGAGCACGCCGAGCGCGCCGTACAGCGCGTCGGTGATGCATTGCGAGGTCTCGACGTTGCCCGCGACCACCGCCGCCGGGTAGCGCGGCCGCAGCATCGAGCCCTCGGGAATGATCACCTCGAGCGGCTTGAGGCAGCCGGCGTTGAGCGGGATGTCGTCGTCGACCAGCGTGCGGAACACGTACAGCACCGCCGCCATGCAGACCGCGGAGGGCGCGTTGAAGTTGTTCGGCAGCTGCGGCGAGGTGCCGCTGAAGTCGATCTTTGCACTTCTCTTGTCCTTACTGATTTCAATGCGAACCCGTATCCGGGCGCCGTTGTCGAGCGGATACTCGAACGCGCCGTCTTTCAACACGCCGATCACGCGGCGCACCGACTCCTCGGCGTTGTCCTGGACATGGCGCATATAGGCGCGCACCACGTCGAGGCCGAAGTGCTCCACCATGCGGCCGAGCTCCTGCACGCCCTTCTCGTTGGCCGCGATCTGCGCCCGCAGGTCGGCGATGTTCTGCTGCACGTTGCGCGCCGGGTAGCGTCCCGCGGCGAGGAGCGCGACGGTCTCCTTCTCGCGAAAGCGCCCCTGCTCGACGAGCAGGAAGTTGTCGATCAGCACGCCCTCCTCCTCCACCACC
The DNA here is from genome assembly GCA_035454645.1 of Burkholderiales bacterium. GTDB lineage: Bacteria > Pseudomonadota > Gammaproteobacteria > Burkholderiales > SG8-39 > SCGC-AG-212-J23. Next base: position 11,889 of record DATIGR010000006.1, on the reverse strand, counting down.
TTCGAGCCGGGGGGCATCGAGCCCGGCGTGATGCCGCCGATGTCGGCGTGGTGCCCGCGCGAGCCGACGTAGAAGAGAATTTCTTTCTTCCCTGAATCGAAAACCGGCGTGATCACGGTGACATCGGGCAGGTGCGTTCCGCCGTTGTAGGGCGCGTTGAGCACGTACACGTCGCCCGGCTTCATCTTGCCGGCATTGAGCCGGATCACCGTCTTGATCGACTCGCCCATCGAGCCGAGGTGCACCGGCATGTGCGGCGCGTTCGCGATCAGGTTGCCTTCGGCGTCGAACAGCGCGCACGAGAAGTCGAGCCGCTCCTTGATGTTCACCGAGTGGGCGGTGTTCTGCAGCCTGAGCCCCATCTGCTCGGCGATCGACATGTAGAGGTTGTTGAAGATCTCGAGCATCACCGGGTCGACCGAGGTGCCGACGGCGGCGCCGGCGCTCTTCTTCTTGGCGCGCTCCAGGACCAGATGATTCAGGGCGGTGACGGCGGCGCGCCACTCGGGCTCGACCACGGTGGTGGCGTTCGCCTCGGCGATGATCGCCGGGCCGTCGATGCGGCTTCCCGGACCGAGGTGCTCGCGGCGGTAGAGCGGCGCCTCGTGCCAGCGCCCGCCGGTGAACATGCGGACGGTTTCGGCCGGTCTCGCGGTTTTTCCTGGAGGCAGGGGTTTTTCGGAAAACACCTCTCCCCTCGCGATCGCTTCGACCGACACGGCTTCGGCCACCAGCGCCCGCCCGGGCATGAGGAAGGAGAACTGCTTGCGGTACGCGGCCTCGAAGTCGCGCTCCAGGGCGGCGGCCGGGCCGAGCGGGACGATGAGCGCGGTATCGGTGCCTTCGTACTTGAGGTGCACTTTGCTCTCGAGCGCGATGCGCTCCTGCGGGATGCCCTGCGCCACGAGCTCGGCGCGCGCCTCGAGCGCGAGCGCCCCGGCGATCTGCTCGAGCTCGCAGCCGCCGAGCCGCGCCTCGACCGCCCGGCTGCGCATCGCCACCTGGTCGGCGAGGCCCATGCCGTAGGCCGAAAGCACGCCCGCGTGGGGGTGGATGAAGATGCGCTTCATCGCGAGCGCGTCGGCCACGAGGCACGCGTGCTGGCCGGCGGCGCCGCCGAAGCAGCAAAGGGTGTATCGCGTCACGTCGTGGCCGCGCTGCACCGAGATGTGCTTGATCGCGTTGGCCATGTTGCCGACCGCAATTTGCACGAAGCCCTCGGCAACCTGCTCGGCACTTCGACCGTCCGCGATGGTTTTTTGCAATTCCCCGAACCGCGTGCGCACGGCGCCGGCGTCGATGCGCTCGTCGCCCCCGGGCCCGAAGACCCGCGGGAAGTAATCGGGCTGGATCTTGCCGAGCATGACGTTGGCGTCGGTCACGGTGAGCGGGCCCGCGCGCCGGTAGCAGGCCGGCCCCGGGTTGGCGCCCGCCGAGTCCGGGCCGACGCGGTAGCGCGCGCCGTCGAAATGCAGGATCGAGCCGCCGCCCGCGGCCACGGTGTGGATGCTCATCATCGGCGCGCGCATGCGCACCCCGGCGACCCGGGTCTCGAACTCGCGCTCGAGCTCCCCGGCGTAGTGCGAGACGTCGGTCGAGGTCCCGCCCATGTCGAAGCCGATGATGCGCTCGAAGCCCGCCGCGGCCGAGGTGCGCACCGCGCCCACGATGCCTCCGGCCGGCCCGGAAAGGATCGCGTCCTTGCCCTGGAAGCGGCGCGCGTCGGCGAGCCCGCCGTTCGACTGCATGAACAGCAGCCGCACGCCGCCGAGCTCGCCGGCGAGCCGCTCGACGTAGCGGCGCAGGATCGGGGAGAGGTACGCGTCGACCACGGTGGTATCGCCGCGGCCCACGAGCTTCATGAGCGGGCTGACCCCGTGCGACACCGAGACCTGCTCGAAGCCGGCGGCGCGCGCGAGCTGCGCCGCCCTGCGCTCGTGCTCCGGGAAGCGGTAGCCGTGCATGAACACGATCGCCACCGAGCGATAGCCCTCATTGAAGACCTGAATCAGGTGTGCCCGGGTGTCCTTTTCATTCAAAGGCAACACCACTTCGCCGCGCGCGCCGATGCGCTCTTCCACCTCCACCACCTTCGAGTACAGCATCTCGGGGAGCACGATGTGGCGGTCGAAGATGCGCGGGCGGTTCTGGTAGGCGATGCGCAGCGCGTCGCGGAAGCCGCGCGTGATGAAAAGCGCGCAGCGCTCGCCCTTGCGCTCGAGCAGCGCGTTGGTCGCCACCGTCGTGCCCATCTTGACCGCTTCGATCAGCTCGACCGGTATCGGCTCACCGTCTTTCAGGGAAAGAATCTGGCGAATCGCCGCGACCGCGGCGTCCTGGTAGCGGCCGGGATTCTCCGACAGCAGCTTGTGCGTCACCAGCGTGCCGTCGGGCCGCCGCGCCACCAGGTCGGTGAACGTGCCGCCGCGGTCGATCCAGAACTGCCAGCGCTCAGGCAAGCTGCTTCCTCAGCTCGTCGACCGCGCGCATCGTCAGCCCGATGCGCGCCATGTCGAGCGGCGCGGCGTGGGAGGAGAACTTCGCGATCACGATCTCGTTCGCCCGGTCGATGAACAGATTCTGGCCGTGGATGCCCATGCCGAACGCGAGCGGCGGATCGGTTTTCAGCAAGTACCAGTGGTTGCGGTAGCGGATCGGCAGCCCCGGGTAGTACTTCGCCATGTCGCCCGACGCCCAGGCCTGCGCGTCGCCCTGCTCGAGCCCCGCCAGAAAGCCGGCGCGATACTCGAGCAGCCACTGCCCGACGCGCGCGAGGTCGCGCAGCGTCGCGCACAGGCCGCCGGCGGCGCGCGGCGCGCCGAGCCGGTCGACGGTGACGTAGGCGCTGCGCTCGGCGCCGGCCCTCTTCCAGATGCGCTCGCTCATCAGCTCGGCGTAGCGGCGTCCGGTCGCGCGCTCGATGATCAGGCCGAGGAGATCGCTGTTCGGCGATACATAGTGGACCGGACCGCCGTGCGCAGCCGCCTCCTTCAGCGTCTGGTAGAAGGACCTCAGGTCGGAAGGCGGCTCGCCGGGCGCGAGCGGAGTCCAGCCGGTCGCCTTGCGGTACTCGACCATCGGCCCGGAGCGCGCGAGGTAGTCTTCATCCCACACGATCCCGGCGCGCATGTCGAGGAGCTGCCGCAGCGTGGCGCCGCGATAAGCCGTGCGCGTGAGCTCCGGGATGAAGTCCGTCACGCGCCGGTTATCGTCCAGCCGCAGGTCGGCCGCGAGCACGCCGAGCATCGCCTTGGACACCGACATGAGGATGTGCGGGGTTTCCTCGGTCATGCCGTGCGCGTAGCGCTCGAAGACCAGGCGCCCGCGATGCACGATCGCCATGCCGTCGGTGTCGGTCTCGCCGAGGAACGGGTCGAGCGCGAGCGCCGCCTCCGCGCGCGGCAGCGTGCGCACCCGCGCCGGGTCGTGCGGGATGTCGGCCGAGGGCACGAGCTCGCACACGTGGTGGAAGGCCCAGCGGTTGAACGGCGCGGTGCGCCAGTTGGCGAGCGTGACCTGCATTTAGAATCCGCATCCTAACTTGAACCCGCAGCAAACCCCGCTCCGTCTCACCGTGCTTCTCGGCCTGCTGGTCGCGCTGCCGGCGATGGGCACGGATCTGTTCGTGCCGGCGCTGCCGCAGCTCGCGCTCGCCCTCGCGGCGGACGCCGCCGCCGCGCAGCTCACCCTCACCACCTTCTTCATCGGGCTCGCCGCCGGCATGCTCGCCTGGGGGCCGCTTTCCGACCGCTACGGCCGCAAGCCGGTGCTGTGCGCCGGGCTCGCCGCGATGGCCGTGGCGTCGCTCGTCGCCGCGCGCGTCGATTCGGTCGGCGCGGTGACGGCGGCGCGGCTCGTCCAGGGGCTCGCCATGTCGAGCGGCGCGGTGATCGCGCGCACCGTGGCGCGCGATCTGCACACCCACGAGCAGGCCGCGCGGCTGCTCGCCAGCATGACCGTGGTTTTCAGCGTGGTGCCGATCGCCGCGCCGCTTGCCGGCGCCGCGCTCGCAGCCCAGGCCGGCTGGCGCGCGATCTTCTGGTGCTTCGCCGCGATCGCAGCGCTGCTCCTCGCCGCCACGGCTGCCGGCCTGCGCGAGACCGCGCCGCGCGAGCGGCGCTCGGCGCATCCCGCCGCGATCGCGCGGACCTTCCGGACGATGCTCGCCGAGCCCCGATTCGTGGCGCCGTTCCTGCTCGTGCTGTGCGCGCATCTCGGCATCCTCGCCTGGGTGTCGAGCTCGGCGTTCGTGCTGGTGCGCGGCTTCGGCGTATCCACCACGGGCTACGGCCTCGCCTTCGCCGCGGTGATGCTCGGCCAGATCAGCGGCGCCTGGACTTCCAGCCGGCTCGTGCTGCGCGTCGGCATTGCGCGGCTGCTCCGGATCGGCGCCGCGGTCATGCTCGCCGCCGGGGCGGCGGCCGCGGCGCTCGCGTGGGCGGGCGCAGGCCACTGGGCGGCGGTGGTCGCCCCCTTCCTCGCCTTCCTCTTCGGCAGCGCGCTGGTCGTGCCGAACGCCACCGCGGCCGCGCTTTCGCCCTTTCCCAGATCGGCCGGCGCCGCGACTTCGCTCATCTTCTCGACCGGCTTCACCATCGGCGCGCTGGTGAGCGCGGGGCTCGGCTACGCCTTCGACGGCACCGCGCGCCCGATGACCACGCTGGGCGCGTGCGCCGGCCTCGGCGCGTTCGTTCTCGCAAGAAGATTCTTCGGTGGAAAAGCTTGATGCCGTCGTGATCGGCGCAGGCGTGGTCGGCCTCGCGGTGGCGCGCGCGCTCGCCCACGCCGGGCGCGAGGTCGTGGTGCTCGAGGCCGAGGACGCGATCGGCACGCACACCAGCTCGCGCAACTCGGAAGTGATCCACGCCGGCATCTACTACCCGAAGGGCTCGCTCAAGGCGCGCAGCTGCGTCGCCGGCAGGGAGCTTCTCTACGAGTACTGCGTGACGCACGGCGTGCCGCACCGCCGCAGCGGCAAGCTCATCGTTTCCACCTCGAGAGATCAAGACGGGGAGCTGCTTTCAATACAACAAAGAGCGCAAGCCAACGGCGTCACCGACGTCGTGTGGATGACGCGCGCGCAGGCCGCGGCGCTCGAGCCCGAGGTTTCCTGCACCGCGGCGCTCTACTCGCCCTCGACCGGGATCATCGACAGCCACGCGCTGATGCTCGCGTATCTCGGCGACGCCGAGGACCACGGCGCGATGCTTGCACTGAGAAGCTCTTTTGAAAAGGCTGTCTTCAAGAAAGACCGATTCGTGCTCTACGTTGCCGGCGCGGACCCGGTCGAAGCGCGCGTCCTGGTGAACAGCGCGGGCCTGCGGGCGCCGAGCGTCGCGCGCTCGATCGAAGGCTTCGATCCGGGCCTCGCGCCGCGCGAGCTCTACGCCAAGGGCAACTATTATTCTTTGGCAGGAAAAAGCCCTTTTTCCCGGCTCGTCTATCCCGTTCCCGAGCCGGGCGGGCTGGGCGTGCACGTCACCGTGGACCTCGCCGGGCAGGCGCGCTTCGGCCCGGACGTGGAATGGATCGAGGGCATCGACTACCGCGTCGATCCCGCGCGCGCCGCGCGCTTCTACGCCGCCATCCGGCGCTACTGGCCGGGCCTGCGCGACGGAGCGCTCGCGCCGGGGTACGCGGGGATCCGGCCGAAAACCGCCGGCCCGGGCGAGCCGGCCGCCGACTTCGCCGTGCAGGGACCGCTCGCGCACCGCGTCGCGGGGCTGGTGAACCTGTTCGGCATCGAGTCGCCCGGCCTCACCTCGAGCCTGGCGCTCGCCGCGATGGTGCTGGAAGAACTACGCTAAGATCAGTCCTTTAGAGGAGGATTCAATGATTGCCCGCAGCGCCCTTGCGTTACTGCTCGTCTCAGGTCCCGCGGCTGCGCAGACCAAGTGGGACATGCCGACGCCGTATTCCGACGGCGAGTTCCACACCCGCAACGTGGCCGCGTTCGTCGAAGACGTGAAGAAGGCGACCGGCGGCAAGCTCGACATCGTGGTGCATTCCAACGGCTCGCTCATCAAGCACCCCGACATCATGCGCGCCGTGTCCACCGGACAGGTGAACGTCGCCGAGTTCCTGCTCGGCCAGTTCGGCAACGAGGAGCCGGTGTTCAACGCCGACAACGTGCCGTTCCTCGCCGCCGGCTACGACGCGGCGTGGAAGCTCTACCAGGCGCAGAAGCCGGTGCTGCAGAAGAAGCTCGAGGGCCGCGGCATGCGGCTGCTCTACTCGGTCGCCTGGCCGGGACAGGGCATCTACACCAAGGAGCCGCTGAAGAGCGTCGGCGACCTGAAGGGCACGAAGTTCCGCACCTACAGCCCGATGACCGCGCGCCTCGCCGAGCTGCTCGGCGCGAGCCCGACCGTGGTCCAGGTGCCGGAAGTGCCGCAGATGTTCGCAACCGGCGCGATCCAGGCCATGATCACTTCCTCGGCCACCGGAACCTCCACCAAGGCCTGGGAGTTCGTCAAGAACTACTACAAGACGAGCGCGATGCACCCGAAGAACGTGGTGGTGGCGAACCAGCGGGCGTTCGCGCGGCTGCCGAAGGACCAGCAGAGCGCGCTGACCAAGGCTGCCGCCGCGGCAGAGAAGCGCGGCTGGGAGATGTCGAAGGCGCGCGAGCAGGAAGGCAACGAGACGCTCGCGAAGAACGGCATGAGCGTGCGCGATCCCGACGCTGCGATGAAAGCCGCGTTCCAGAAGATCGGCGACCAGATGGCGCAGGAGTGGGAGAAAGCCGCCGGCGCCGACGGCCAGGCGATCCTCAAAGCCTACCGTTCCAAGTAGTTTGAGGCGGTTCCTCGACCGCCTCTACGCGGCGAGCGGCGCGCTCGCCGCGGTCTGTCTCGCCTCGATCGCCGTCGTCATGCTCCTGCAGGCGGGCATGCGCGAGTTCGGGATGCTGTTCCGCGGCGCCGACGACATCGTCGCCTGGCTGTGCGCGGCGAGCGCGTTCCTCGCGCTCGGCTATACCTTCCGGCACGGCGAGCTCGTGCGCGTCGGCCTGGTCATCGAGCGCCTGCCCGCGCGTGCCCGGCGCCGGGCCGAGACCGCTTGCCTTGCGCTCGCGCTGCTGTTCGTGGCCTACACGGCATACGCGGTGCTGCGCTTCGTCTACGAGAGCTGGAAGTTCAACGAGGTGGCGCAGGGCCTGATCCAGATCCCGATCTGGATCCCGCAGCTGAGCCTCGCCGCCGGCGCCGTCATTCTCCTGGTCGCGGTGTGCGACGAGTTCGTCCTGCACCTGCGCGGCCGCAAGACCGCCTACCAGGCGGCGGAGGACGAGCGCCACGCGCGCCGCGACTTCAGCGATCACCTTTGATGGACACGCTCGCCGTCGCCAGCATGGTGTTCGCGCTGCTCCTCGTGCTGCTGGCGGGCGGGCTGTGGATCGCGATGGCGATGAGCGTCGCGGCCTGGGCCGGGCTGCAGTTCTTCACCTCCTCTCCGCCCGAGGTCAATCTGTTCCAGGCGTACTGGGGCTCGAGCGCCTCCTGGACCCTGGCGGCGCTGCCGCTGTTCGTGTGGATGGGCGAGATCCTGTTCCGCACGCGCCTGTCGGAAGAGATGTTCGAGGGCCTGTCGCCCTGGCTCGGCTGGCTGCCCGGGCGGCTGATGCACGTCAACATCTTCGGCTGCGGCATCTTCGCCGCGGTGTCGGGCTCCTCGGCCGCCACCTGCGCGACCATCGGCAAGGTGGCGCTGCCGGAGCTCAAGAAGCGCGGCTACGACGAGCGCATGTCGCTCGGCTCGCTGTGCGGCGCCGGCACCCTCGGGCTGCTCATCCCGCCCTCGATCATCATGATCGTGTACGCGGTCGCCGCCGAGGTCTCGATCCTCAAGATGTTCCTCGCCGGCGTGCTGCCCGGGGCGATCCTGGTGACCCTGTTCTCCGGGTACATCGTGCTCTGGGCGCTGCTCAACCCGGACAAGACGCCCCGGCACGTCGACCGGCTCTCGTTCGCCGAGAGGATCCGCAAGGCGCGCAACCTCATCCCCTGCCTCGCCCTCATCGCCTTCGTCATGGCGGCGATGTTCACCGGCTACGCCACCGCGACCGAAGCCGCCGCCTTCGGCGTGCTCGGCGCCCTCGGCATCGCCGGGTGGAGCGGCTCGCTCGGCTGGACGAGCTTCCAGGCGAGCCTGATGGGGGCGACGCGCCTCTCCTGCATGATCCTCTTCATCCTCGCCGGCGCGTCGTTCCTGAGCTCATGCATGGCGTTCACCGGCATCCCGCGCGCGCTCGCCGAATGGGTGAGCTCGCTCGGCGCGAGCCCCTACGCGCTGATCGCGGTGCTCGCGCTCATCTACCTCGTGCTCGGCATGGCGATCGACGGCATCTCGATGATCGTGCTCACGATGACGATCGTGCTGCCGATGGTGCAGGCGGCGGGCTTCGATCTCATCTGGTTCGGCATCTTCATCGTGGTGCTGGTCGAGATCGCGCAGATCACGCCGCCCGTGGGCTTCAATCTGTTCGTGCTCCAGACCATGAGCGGGCGCGACGCGAATTACGTGGCGCTCGCCTCGATCCCGTTCTTCTGCGTAATGGTGCTCGCGCTGGTCATCGTGGTCGCCTTCCCGTCCATCGCCACCTGGCTGCCCGACGCGCTCCTCGGCGCGACGAAGAAGTAGGATTGCGCCGTGCACGGCCCGATCTACCCGACCGAGGACATCCGGCGCATCGAGCGCGGCGCCGGCGTCGCCGAGAGCGAGCTCATGGAGCGCGCCGGCGCGGCGGCGGCCGAGGCGGCGACGCGAATCGCCTCCGACAAGACCAAGGACATCCTGGTGCTCGCCGGGCCGGGCAACAACGGCGGCGATGCGCGCGTCGTGGCGAAGATCCTCAAGGAGAAGTTCTTCCGCGTCTCGCTCGCCTCGCAGATGGACGAGCTCGCCGACAAGCCCTGGGGGCTCGTGATCGACGGCCTGTTCGGCATCGGGCTCGCGCGCGAGATCACGGGCGAATACGCGGCGCTGGTCGACTACGCGAACCGCCAGCGCTGCCCGGTGCTCGCGCTCGACATCCCCAGCGGCCTGCATTCCGACACCGGCCGCGTCCTCGGCCACGCGGTGCGCGCGACGCATACGGTGACGTTCATCGCGCTCAAGCCGGGGCTGCTCACGCTCGACGGGCCCGACCATTGCGGCACCCTCGAAGTGGCCGGCCTCGGGCTCGCCGCGCGCGAGATCGTGCCGCCGTCGGCGTGGGTGGCCGACCCGGCGGCGTTCAGGTCGCTGCTCAAGCCCCGGCCGCGCAACTTCCACAAGGGAATGGCGGGCTCGGTCGCGATCCTCGGCGGCGCCGCCGGCATGACCGGCGCCGCGCTGCTCGCCGGCCGCGCGGCGCTCAAGATGGGAGCGGGACGGGTTTACGTCGGTGTGCTGAGTGAAGAAGTTCCTGTGGACTTCTCAAACCCCGAACTGATGCTGCGCCATCCGGACGACGCGCTCGGGCAGGATCTCGACGCGATCGTCGTCGGCCCGGGCATCGGCCAGGGCGAGCGCGCCGAAGCGCTGGTCGGAGCCGCTCTCGCGAGCGAGCTGCCCTGCGTGCTGGACGCCGACGCGCTCAACTTGATCTCCGAGAGCGAAGACCTGCGCCACGCGTGCGCGCGGCGCGCCGCGGAGACCTTGCTCACCCCGCATCCTGCCGAGGCCGCGCGCCTGCTCGCGCTCAGTACGGCGGACGTGCAGGCCGACCGCGTGAAGGCCGCGCGCATCCTGTCCGAGAACCTCAAGGCGCACGTCGTGCTCAAGGGAGCGGGTAGCGTCCTCGCGGCGCGCGACGGGCACTGGTTCGTCAACACGAGCGGCAACGCCGGCATGGCGAGCGCCGGTATGGGCGACGTGCTGGCGGGCATCCTCGGCGCGCTGCTCGCGCAGCGCTACTCGGGCGAAAGCGCGCTCGTGCTGGGCGTGCACCTGCACGGCGCCGCCGCCGACGATCTCGCCGCCGCCGGCATCGGCCCGATCGGGCTCACCGCCGGCGAGCTCGTCGACGCCGCGCGGCGGCGCTGGAATTCGTGGCTAGGAAGCCAGCCTTCCTGACGCCGGGTCCCAGCGCACGCTCTCGTCCTTCACCTCATAGCCCCCGAGCCAGCGCGGCACTCGCCGCCGGGGCTTGTCCGCGAGAAGCCCCTGTTCTTCCAGCCGGCGCACGTGCCAGGCAAGCACGGCGTCGCCCAGAAAGGCCGGCTCCTCGCGCACCGCGTGCATCAGCTCGGCAAGCGGCAGCGGACCCTGCCGCAGCGCCTGGAGAATCTGGCGCTCGGTGCGCGACAGGCCGTCGCTCGTCCAGGGGAACTCCTCGAGGTGCCTGCGCAGCGCCGCGGCGAGGAAAGACAGCGCCGCGGGCTTGAGGCGCTCGATGTCTTTCGGATTCGGAGACCGGAAGGCCGCCCACGCCGCCCGGGCTTCGCGCATGTGGCGCCGCGTCACGGGGCTGCGCAGCGCGAAAAGCTCGGCGGCACGCTCGCGCGCCATGCTGCCGAGGTACTCGGCTTCGCAGACGAGCGAGATCGGCGGCCCGCGCAGCTCGGCGAGGCCGTCGAGCACCTGGATAAGCTGCAGCTGGTCGTACAGGTCGTGCTCGAACCACAGCACGATCTCGTCGTGCCGCCCGGCTGCGCGGAAAGCGGCGTCGCGGCGGCGAAAGTCCTCCCGGATCTTGTCTTCTTCTCCCCAGCCGGCTTGCGCGATGAATGCGACCCGCTCTCGCGACAGCTCTTCGAGTTCGAGGCCGGCTCTCACCGGGCCCTCATGCAGCACGTCGCGCCACGGCAGGATCGTTCCCGCAACCGCTCGCGACAGCACCTGCGCCGCGCAGTCGCCGTTCGTGATGTGCAGCAACTCTAGGTCAGTCGCACCGGTAGAACGCCTGCCGCTGCTGCAGGCTGATCGCGGCGAGGTCCTCGGGATCGCGGCTGCGCTTCAGGCGCGGCTCGAGCTCGGCGAGCCGCTTCTCGAGCCTGGCGGTCTTCGGATCGGCGTCGAGCGCGGCGAACTTCTCGCGCAGCGCGCGCGCGTCCTCGCCGCGCCGCTCCGCCTCGGCGAACGCGATCTCGCGGCGCAGCCGCCGCTTCTCGCACTGCACCGGCTCGAGCTCCTTCGAGATCGCCATGAATTCTTCCGCAGCGGGGCTCAACGCGAGCACCGGCGCGGCGATGAACGCTGCGAAGAACAGGACGAAGGGTTTCACGCGCGGGGCGATGATACCCCGCTGCGGATCTCCTCCGGATTCGCCGCTCGTACGCCGAGCACCTGGCAGGAAAACCTGAGCGCCATGCCGGCGAGCGGATGGTTGCCGTCGAGCACCACCTTTCCGGCCGCGATGTCGGTGACGGTGTACAGGCGCGCGTCCTCCTCGACCTCCATGCCGACCGCGATGCCCTCGCCGTAGCGCTCGGCCGGCTCGACGCGCACGAGCTGCGCGTCGTATTCGCCGAACGCCTGCTCGGGCTCGAGCTGAAGCCTGACCGACTCCCCCGGCCCCTTGCCCTCGAGCGCGCGCTCGAGCGCCGCGAGCAGCTCGCCATAGCCACCGTGCAGGTAAGTGAGCTCGGAAACCGGCTGCAGCTCGACGCCCTGCGCGTCGTGCATCTGCACACGCAGGCTGACGACCGTGTTTGCGGCTACAACCACGACAGGTAGCTGCGCTCTAGGAGCGCAGGCGCCTCACCACGTCGAAAACTTCGGCGGCATGGCCGCGCGGACTGACGTTGTATGCGGCGTGGCGGATCACGCCCTTCTTGTCGATGACGAACGTCGAGCGCACCGTGCACTCGCGGCGCACGCCCTCGGTGAGCTCTTTCTCCTGGATCACGCCGTACTTGCGGCACACCTCGCCCTCGGGGTCCGACAGCAGCGCGATCGTGACGC
>DATIGR010000005.1:0-11217 GCA_035454645.1 Burkholderiales bacterium | reverse complement strand
GCCCGCCAGCGCGTCGAGGAAGAGCTGGTCAAGGTCGTCGCCGACGTCGTCGCCGGATAGCAAGGGCTAGACGAAGCTCCCCGCCCGCCGCGCGCGCGGCTCGAGGCCCGGGATCTCCATCAGGCGCACCCGGCGGCCGGTGAAGCGCTCGATCTGGCCGATGAGGTGGCGCTCGGCGTGTCCCAGGAAGGTCACGGCGATGCCGGCGCGTCCGGCGCGGCCGGTGCGGCCGATGCGGTGCACGTAGTCCTCGGCCTGGCGCGGGGCGTCGTAGTTCACCACCAGGTTGATGCCCGGCACGTCGATGCCGCGCGCGGCGACGTCGGTGGCCACCAGCACGCGCATCCCGCCGTCGCGCACCTGGTTCAGGGTGCGGGTGCGCTCGCTCTGCTGCATGTCGCCGTGCAGCGCGCCGGCGGTGAAGCCCTTGATGACGAGCGCGCTCGCGAGCTCGGCCGCGGTGCGCTTCATGCCGGTGAACACGAGCGCCTGCCCGACGTCGGCCTGGCGCAGCAGGCAATCGAGCAGGCGGTTCTTGTGCTCGTCGTTGTCCGCCATGAGGGCGCGCTGGGTGATGCCGGGCCGGGTCTGCTCGCGCGGCGCGATCTCGATGCGCTTCGCGTCGCGCGTGACGCGCTCGGCGAGGCGGCCGACGACGCCGTCGAGGGTGGCGGAGAAGAGCAGCGTCTGCCGGTTCTGCGGCGCGCGCGCGAGGATGGAGTCGAGCTCTTCCTGGAAGCCCATGTCGAGCATGCGGTCGGCCTCGTCGAGCACCAGGAGCTCGACCCGATCGAGCTCGACGCTGCCGCGGTCGAGGTGGTCCTTGAGGCGGCCGGGAGTGGCGATGACGATGTCGACGTGCCTGCGCACCTCGCCGAGCTGCTTTCCGAAGGACACGCCGCCGACGAGGCACGCGGCGAGGAGGCGCTGGCCGCCGCCGTAGCCGTGCGCCGCCTTCTGCACCTGCATCGCGAGCTCGCGCGTGGGCGTGAGCACCAGCATGCGCGGGCCCTTGCCCGGGAGCGCGCAAGGCGCGCGCAGGCGCTGCAGCCCGGGAAGGACGAAGGCGGCGGTCTTGCCGCTGCCGGTCTGCGAGGAGACGAGGAGATCGCCGCCCGCGAGCACCGCGGGGATCGCCGCGCGCTGCACCGGCGTGGGCTCGGTGTAGCCGAGGGCGGCGAGGTTAGCGAGCAGCGACGGATCGAGTCCGAGCGGAGAGAACGCGGAAGCGCCGGGCACGCTCATCGGATTTCCTTTGTTTGCGGGACTGCGAGGCGGGCGAAACTGCAAACAGCGAGGGCGAACTGTAAGCGAGGGCGAACTCTACGCTATTTCGCCGGCGGACAACGGCGCGGAAAGAAATAAATATAGGGCCGCGCGGCGCGGCAATCGAGGTATGGTGGGTCGATGAGCCTTCATCGCACCCTTGCAGTCCTCCTCCTCGCAGCGAGCCTCTCCGGCGGCGTCCTCGCGCAGGGCCCGGTCCCGGTCGACGACGAGACCATCTTCATCGCGGTGGAGGACGCGCTGCACGGCGCGCGCTCGCTCGCCGACGCCGACATCACGGTGCGCACCCGCGACGGCTACGTCACGCTGAGCGGCTTCGCCGCCACGATGGAAGACGTCGCCGAGGCAGGCAGGCTCGCCTCGCGCGTGCGCGGCGTGACCGGCGTCGAGAACAAGATCCGCGTCGCGGTTCCCCCCGCTTCGCGCGCCTGATGGACACGCGCCGCGGCCCGACCGGAGCCTCGATGGAACGCGAGGGCATCGGCAATGCCCCGCGCCCGCCCTTCACCGGCGCGTTCCACGACTATGTGATCAGCGTATTTCTCGAGCAGGCCAAGCGCGGGCGCGCATTGCACGCCCGCCAGGCGCGCCGGCTCTACCGCTTCTGGCAGCGGCGCACCAAGTCGGAAGCCGAGCAGCGCTGGGAAAACGAAGGCGGCGGCTTCGTTTAGCAATTATCCTGCAAAACCAGTTACTTGGAGTAGCCTGAAGCGCCCCGGCGGGCGCGCCGCCCGCCGCCCCCAGGTTAATTTCGCACAAGAAACCTGCGCTTGGCGTCGCTGAGTTTCTTGACCGGGGGGCCTACTCTAGGAGCCGTCTAAGGATATGGGGGTTGTCATGAAACTCACTGAATACGGGATTCTCGGGGTCCTCCTGGTGCCGACGGCGGCTTTGGCGACCAGCATCCTCATCACCTTCGCGGCGCCCCACGAAATTCCGCAAGCGCCGGGGATCTACACCACCTCGCCCGCGATCTACTACGCGGACATGGAGAAGCAGCCCTGAGTCGTCAGGCGGCCTGGCGCAACCTGCCCAGGCTCCGGGCGATGAAGGCCTTCACCATCTCGTGCGCCTTGTCGGTCATCGGCCCGGGCTTGTCCACCCAAAGGTGCTCGCACCCCTCGAAGATCTCCAGCTGACACTCGCCGCCGGCAGCGCGGTAAGAGGCAGCGAACTTCTCCTGTAGCGCAGGCAGCACGTTGTCGTCGAGCGCCCCTTGCATGACGAGGAGCGGCGGCAGCGAGATTTTTTCCTTCCGCTCGAGGATCTGCTGCGGGTTGCCCTCGTAGATCGTCTCCCAAGGCACCCAGTAGGTCTTCGTGTTCTTGATCATCTCGGCGCGCTTCATCTTCTCGGCCTGCAGGAAGCGCGCGTACGGGTCGCTGATCGGCGAGCGCGCGGCGACGTAGGCGACGGCGGCGTCGAGCTTCGGCGCCTCGGCGAGCGGGATCGCGGCGTACCTGGGATCGCGCGGCTTCATGCCGACGAGCTCGCCCATGTGGCCGCCGGTCGAGCTGCCCAGGATCCCGACGCTCGAGGGGTCGCCGTGCCAGCCGGGCGCTTTCATCTTCAGCCAGCGCACGCCGTAGTTCGCGTCCTGCACCGAGGCGGGATAGGGCGCCTCGGGGGCGAGCGTCATGTCGATCGAGACCACGAGCACTCCGCTCGCCGCCACCGCGCGCGCCATGGTCTCGTTGGCGAAGCGGTCCTTGTTGTTCCAGGCGCCGCCGTGGAGATCGAGGAGCACCGGGAACGGGCCTGCATTTTTCCCTTCGGCTTTCGGCTGGTAGATGCGCGCCATGAGCTGGCGGCCTCTGGCGGTGCGGCGGAAGGGTTCTTCGAAGACCGAGATTTCGAAGCGGGCTTGGGGGTTGTATTTGGTCGTCATGAAGATCATTGTACGGCTGACCCTACCGAAAGGAGCAGCACATGAACCTCATTCTGTGGCTCGTCATCGGCGGCGTTCTGGGCTGGCTCGCCAGCATCGTCATGAAGACCGACCAGCAGCAGGGCATCCTGCTGAACGTGGTCGTAGGGATCGTGGGCGCATTCCTCGGCGGGCTGCTGCTCGCGCCGCTCTTCGGCACCGGCACGATCAACGTGGGCGATTTCAGCATCGGCTCGCTCGTGGTGTCGTTCCTCGGCGCGATCATCCTGCTCGCGATCGTGAACTTCGTTCGGAAGCGGCGATAGGAATTCGGGGTCAGGGCCGGAATTCGTTTTCGCTGACGCAAAAACAGAATTCCAGCCCTGACCCCTAGCTGGTCAGGAGCAGCGCGACACCCGTCGCCGCGAGCGCGATGCAGACGAAGCGCTGGAACGCGAGCGGGGAGAGGCCGGTGTGGAGGCGGTCGCCGACCAGGAGGCCGATCCCCATCGCCGGGATCGTGGCGGCGCACAGGATCACCGAGTCGAGCGTGAGCTCGCCCACCGCGGCGTAGCCCGCGGCGCGCGCGATGCTGATGCTGAGGATCATCGCGGACATGGTGGCGCGGAAGGCGTCCTTTCCCATCTTGCCCGCGTCCATGTAGATCGCGAAGAAGATGGTCGCCATGGCGCCGAAGATCGTGCCGACGATGCCGGAGAGCACGCTCGCGGCAGGTCGAAGGATGCCTTGCCGAAGGGGCGGCCTGGCGCCCGGCGGGCGCGTCCCCAGCCACCAGGAGTAGGCCGCGTAGACGATGATGAAGGCGCCGAGCGCGCGCGCGAGCATCACGGTGTCGAGCGCCTTGAAGACGACAAGGCCCGCGACGATGCCGAGTGCGCAGCCGGGCAGGACGCTCTTGAACTCGCGCCAGTCGATGTGCCGGCGGCCGTGTCCGGCGATCGCGATCGAGGACACGATGCCGACCAGGCTCCACGCGGGCGCGATCACTTTCACGGGAATCGCGAGCGCGAGCAGCGGCAATCCCAGCGCGCCGCCGAAGCCGAGCGAGCCGCGCAGGGTGAAGTTGAGGATCAGGACCGCGATGCAGTAGGCGAGGGCGAGGGGGGAGAGGTCGAGGAGGGTCATGCGAATTCGGGGTCTGACCCCAGAATTAAGTTTGGGGTCAGACCCCGTATTTCTTGCGCCGCACGTAGGCGCCGAAGTCGGCGCGCCAGACGGTGCTGTACTGCTTGACCTTGTCGCCGCTCCAGTCGCGGCCGCGGCGCGAGTCGTAGGCGTCGAGCTCGCGCTCGGCGGCGGCGGTGTCGTAGCGGTCGGTGTGCACGGTGGCCGAGAGCGCGAGGCGTGCGCTCAGCGGCTCCTTGGCCTCGGGGTAGCCGAGCGCGAGGCCGGCAACCGGGACGACCCAGTCGGGCAGCGCGAGGAGCTGGTCGATCTTCGCCACGTGGTCGCGCACCTGGCTGATCGGGCAGGTGCCGAGCCCCGCGAGCTCCGCAGCGGCAACGAAGGTGGCGAGCGCGATCGCGGCGTCCACCGTGGCGTTGAAGAAGGCATCGAGGTGCTCGTTCGGGAATTCCTTGTCGCGCTTCGCGAAGATGCGCCGCAGGCGCCAGCCGTCGGCGCAGAAGATGAGGAGCTCCGGCGCGCGCGCGAGCCAGGGCGAGCCGGGAAGGAGCGCGCACACCGCGGCGCGCTTCGCCGGGTCTGCGAGCCGCACGATCGTCGCCTGCTGCAGGTCGCTCTTCGTGGGCGCGGCGAGCGCGGTGGCGCAGAGAAGCCGCACCACTTCTTCGGGGACGGGATCGGAGCGGTAGCGCCGGCACACCGAGCGCTCGTTCAGCGCCGCGAGCGCGTCGAGGCCGGGAAGGTCGCCGGAGAGGCGCAGTGGGGAGCCGTAGCGGCGTTCGATGGCGGAAGCGAGGCGGGTAGTCATGCGCGCAATCCTAAGGCAGCAACAAATTCGGGGTCAGGGCCGAAACTCGTTGTTCGCTACGCGAAAACAGAGTTTCAGCCCTGACCCCATGATCAGGGGATACCCGTCGAAAGGCAGGCGTGGCACTTTGTCAGAGGGGAGGCTGCTCTTGCGCTAGATCAAGACGGGCCGGCCGGGGGCGCCTACTGTGAAATGCGTGGAGAACTGTCCATGAAAAAGCTAATGGCAGCGCTCGCGGTTGCGATCCTCGCGTCGGGCTGCATGTCGGCGGGCGAGCATCGCTCGGCGGTGCAGGGCGAAGGCGACAAGCTCACCGTCGGCAAGGTGCAGCGCGAGATCAAGGTCGGGATGTCGGGCGCCGAGGTCGCGCGCGTGCTCGGCTCGCCGAACATCGTCACCACCGACGACGAGCGGCGCGAAGTATGGGTGTACGACAAGGTCTCGACCGAGACGGCGTACTCGGAGAGCCGCGGCGGCGTGCTCGCGCTCGTGCTCGCGGGCAGCGGGGACGTCGGCGGCGCGGCGGCGCCGGGCTACTCGGCCGGCGCGGGGGCGCGCTCGACCACGCAGCGCACGCTGACGGTGATCGTGAAGTTCGACAAGGAGAGCCGCGTGCGCGACTTCTCCTACCATGCGTCGCAGTTTTGAGAGGGCGCTGCTGATCATTTCGCTGGCGCTCGCGGGCTGCGTGGAGATGCCGCCCGACTACATGGCCGCCGGGCCGCGCGACGCGGCCGACCGCGAGCTGCAGGGCCGGCGCTTCGACGGCATCGGCGAGAAGGAGCTGCTCAACGCCTCGGTCGCCGTGCTGCAGGACCTCGGCTTCACGGTCGACATCAGCAGCGTCGACCTCGGCTTCGTCCAGGGCGCGAAGGAGCGCGAAGCGAAGGCGCCCGACCAGACGCTCGTGCTTCTGATCATCGCCGCGCTCGCCGCGAGCCAGGGCAGCGGCGGCGTCTCCAAGGAGCAGCTGCGCCAGGACCAGACGATCAGCGTGCTCCTCACCGTGCGCCCGGTGCGCGCGGGCGATCCGCGCAGCCACATCGTGCTCGTCACCTTCCACCGCCACCTGCGCCAGCCGCTGCAGCGCAGCGCCGGCCTGCTGCGCGACCCGGTGCTCTACCAGTCGTTCTTCGGGCTCCTGTCCAAGGCGCTGTTCCTCGAGGCGCACAAGCTATGACGCGTGCCCTGGCGGTGCTGTTCGTCGCTTTCCTCGCCGGGTGCGCGAAGCCCGGCGCCGGCGACGTGCTCTCGGGCGGCGAGAGCATGCTCAAGCTGCGCTCGGTGCAGACGCGGGCTTTCGAGACCGCGGACCGCAACCGGGTGATGCGCGGGGTGGTGGCGACGCTGCAGGACCTGGGCTTCATGGTGACCGGCGCCGACGCCGCGCTCGGCACGGTGAGCGGACGCAAGTTCACCGCGGATGCCGGCGGCCAGATCTACGAGCTGCGCGTCACCGTCACGGTGCGGCCGCGCGACGGGCGCCAGATGCTGGTGCGGGCGAACGCCGAGTTCAACAACAAGCCGGTCGAGGACCCGGCGGCGTACCAGAATTTCTTCAACGCGCTCGGCCGTTCGATCTTCCTCGCAGCCAACCGGGCGGACTGATGCGCGCGGCCGTCCTGGCATGCATCGCGGCTGCGGGCTGCGTCGGTCCTCCGCCCGTTCCGGAGCTGCTCGTGCCCGAATCGCGCGCCGCGCACGAGCGCCAGACGCGCCGCTACGAGGGCGCAAGCCCCGAGCAGATGCTGCCCGTCGCCGTGATAACCCTGCAGGACCTGGGTTTTCAGGTGACGAATTCCGATACCTCGCTCGGCTTGATCGTCGCGCGGCACGGGTACCAGAGGACCTTCGGCGAGCTTGCTTACGAGCTCTTGCAGGACTCCTTGCAGGCGATGCGGAATATGCTCACCTTTCAGTGGCACGTGCGGCCCGAGGAGTCGAGGAAGAAGCTCGGGCCCGTAGGGCTGAGCGCGGCGGTATCGATCGCGCCGGCCGGCTCTGGGAGCGAGGTGCGCGTGAGCGTGCACCGCTTCGCCAGCAGGCCGACGGGCGAGCCGATCGTGGTGTGGGCCGAGGAGCTCACCGAGCCCGAGGTGTACGCGAAATTCTTCGACCTGCTCGCGCAGGCGCTCGCGCGCGAGGTGCAGCGAAAGTAAAGTAGCGCCCGGTGTTTTCCAGCAGACGAATCGTCGCTTTGGGCGTGATCGCGCTCACGCTCGCGCTCGCCTACGGCATCTGGTACTCGTACAGCGTCATCCTGGTGGCGCTGCTCGCCGAGTTCGGCTGGAGCCGCACGGTGCTCGCGGGCGCGTTCTCGGTGTTCACGCTGGTGCATGGCGGCGTGAACCCGCTGATCGGCGCGCTGTGCGCGCGCTTCCGGCCGCTTCGGGTGATCGCGGCCGGCGGGGCGGCGATGGGGATCACGCTGTTCCTCGACAGCTTCATCTCCTCGCCGCTCGGCCTGTACCTCGGCTTCGGCGTGGCGACCGCGGCCGCGGTGGCGCTCGGCGGCTGGGTGCCCTCGCTCGTCTTCGTGCAGCGCAATTTCCAGGAGCGGCTCGGGCTCTCGGTGGGCATCATCAGCTCGGGCGTCGGCGTCGGCATGCTGCTCGTCGTGCCGCTCACGCAGATCCTGATCGACGCGTTCGGGTGGCGCACGGCGTTCAGGGTGCTGGGGGTGATCGCGGTGGTGTGGATCATTCCCTCGTCGCTCTGGCTCCGCCGCCTGATGCTCAGCCAGGTTCCAGAAATCCGGGGTCAGACCCCGGAAATTCGGGGTCAGGGCCGGAATTCGTCTGGACTCACGTCCAGCCAGAATTCCGGCCCTGACCCCACTGACCCCACGCTCGCGCAGGCGATGCGCACGCAGCCGTTCTGGCTGCTGATGGCGATGTTCTTCTTCGGCAACGTGGCTTCGCAGACGCTGCACGTGCACCAGGTGGCGTACCTCGTGGACCTGGGGCTCGCGGCGATCGCCGCGGCGTGGGTGGTCGGGGCGGTGGGGCTCGCGAGCATCGTGGGGAAGACGGGCGGCGGGTGGCTCTCGGACCGCATGGAGCGCGAGGTGGTCTACGTGGCCGGCATCGCGATCCTCGTCGCGAGCGCGTTCGCGCTGCTTGCCTTGGGAAGGCCACCCTCGACGCTCGGCGCGTACGGCTACGCGATCCTGCTCGGCGTCGGCTACTCGGTCACCGCGGCGATCACGCCGGTGATCGTGGCCGACCGCTTCAGCGGGCCGCACTTCGGCGCGATCGTCGGCGTGGGCCTCATGGGTACCGCCGCGGGGAGCGCGGTCGGGCCGTGGATGGCCGGGCGGCTCTACGACCTGATGGGGAGCTACACGATCGCCTTCCTGATCGCGGCGGCGTGCGGGGCGATCGCGGGAGCGGCGGCTTGGCGGGCGAGGGCGTTGAGGGTAAGAATTCGGGGTCTGACCCCCCAAGCAAGACCAAAGGAGGATTCATGAACCCGCGCAACCTTCTTGTTTCCCTGCCGGCCTGCGCCGTCGCCGGCGTGCTCTTCGCCGCCCCGGCCGCGGCGGAAACCTGCCTCTCGCCCTACATCAAGGCGCGGGCGGCCGGCCCGGAAAAGGTGATGTATCTCTGGATGCTTCCCGCCGGGCAGGGCAGCGACTACCTCTCGGTGATCGACGTGAACCTCGCCTCCGCCACCTACGGCAAGGTGCTGAAGAAGATCGAGGTCGGCTCGGTCGGCAACGAGGCGCACCACATGGGCTTCACCGACGACCGCGGCCGCATCTGGGCGGCGGCGCTGAACACCAGCCGCTTCTTCATCTTCGACGTGCGCACCGATCCGATGAACCCGAAGCTCGAGCGCGTGATCGACGACGTGCCGAAGCTCACCGGGCTCTCCGGCCCGCACACGCCCTATGCCATCCCCGGGCGCATGCTGATCACCATGGCTTCGGGCCCCGACGGCAGCGGCACGGGCGGGGTGGTGGAGTTCACCAACGAGGGCAAGTACGTCGCGAGCCACAAGACGCCCAACAACGCCTACGAGATCGTGATCAAGCCCGAGTTCAACACCATGCTGGTGTCGAGCTGGGTGCCGCAGAACATGTTCATGAGCCCGCTCGACAAGTGGGACCCGAAGCGGTTCTCGAACAGCGTCACGGTGTGGAACTTCAAGGCGCGCAAGATCGTGCAGGAGCTGAAGGGCGACCCGGTGCCGCTCGCGACGCGCTGGGCGCTGAAGCCGAACGCGACCTATGGCTACACCATCAGCAACGCCGGCAACTCGATCTGGATGTTCCGCCGCGGCAAGGACGGCAAGTTCTCCTACAGGAAAGCCGCGGGCCTGAGCGAGAACTGCCTGCCCGGCGACCTGCGCCAGTCGCCCGACGACCGCTACATCTACTTGAGCTGCATCGGCAGCGGCGAAGTGCAGGCCTGGGACATCTCGCGCCCGGACAAGATCCGGCTGCACGACAACGTGCAGGGGCTGGTGCAGGCGAACATGCTGCACCTCACGAACGACGGCAAGCGGCTCTACGTGACGAACTCGGCGATCAGCTCGATCGACTTCTCGCCGCGCTACGCGCTGCGCCTGATCCACGTCGGGCCCGACGGGCGCATGAAGCAGGACCCGTTCTTCCACATCGACTTCTCGAAGGCGCCCGACGGGCCGGCGCGGCCGCACGACATGCTGCTCAACTGACGATGCGCTGGCTGGCTGCGGCGCTGGCGGCGGTTTCCCTCGCGGCTCACGGCCACGACGAGAAATCGCCGCCGGTTTCGACGCTCGCGACGACGCCCTATATGGCGGTGATCCGCGAGGCGCCGGACTTCGCCTTGAAGGATGTGCAGGGAAGATCGCTTCGCCTGGCCGAGCTCAAGGGCAAGCCCGTCCTCGTCGCGTTCATCTACACCACCTGCGCCGGCGCCTGCCCGCTGCTCAGCGCGCGCATGTCGCGGCTGCAGGCGATGCTCGGGGAGGCGCGCATCCCGGCGGCGTTCGTGTCGGTGTCGGTCGACCCGCAGCGCGACGACGCGAAAACGCTCGCTGCTTACGCCAGGCGCTTCGACGCGAAGCCCGGCTGGCACTTCGTGCGCGGCGAGCCCGGCATGCTCGCGGCCTACGAAGAGTGGACCGAGCGCCTGCCTTCGGGCGAGCTCGACCACCCGGCGCGGCTTCATCTCATCGATGCGCAGGGCCGCGTGCGCGAGATCTACAGCCTCGCGTTCTTCGACGAGGAGCAGGCCTTCTTCGACATCAAAGCGCTCCACCGGCAAGCGAAATAGATCGGGGTCGGACCCCGAGACGAAGCCATGAAGTGGGAAATGCACGAGAACTCGCTGTTCGCGGTGCTGCTGCGCTCGCCGTGGTGGGTGAGCCTGCTGATCGCGATCGCGATCGGCGCCGGCCTGCGCGTGTTCCTGCCGATCGAGTTCGCGGCGTTCGGCGGCCTGCCGTTCCTGGTGATCGCGGGCGTGGCGGGGTGGCGGCAGCTCAGGCGGCCGGGGGCGAAGCGCATCGCCGCGACGCTCGAGCGCGCCCGCGCGCTTTCGGCGGACGCGTTCCGCGCAGCGCTCGAGGAGGGGTTCCGGCGCCAGGGCTACTCGGCGAAGCGCGGCGAGGGTGCGGCGGACCTGGTGATCACGCAGCGCGGGATCGTGACGCTGGTGGGCTGCAGGCGCTGGAAGGCGGCGCGCACCGGCATCGAGCCGCTGCGCGAGTTCGACGCGGCGACGAGCGAGCAGGGCGCGCACAAGCGCCTGTACGTCGCGGCGGGCGAAGTGACCGACACCGCGCGCACGTTCGCGCAGAAGAAGGGCATCGCGCTGGTGGGCGAGGAAGAGCTGACGAGGCTCCTCGCGAAGTAAACATTTGGTTACATCCGGCGTTTCGCGTCCCGGAACTCCGGCCGGTCTTGCCGGTCTGTAGCGGCATAGACGGTTTTTAGCCTGGAGGCAATCCCATGAAGGCCAGGATGGTCCCTGTGACCGCGCTCGTGCTCGCCCTCGCGGCAGGCGGCGTCGGCGTCGTACATCTTCCTCAAGTGAATGCCGCCACCGCGGCGGTGCAGACGCTGCCCGACTTCGCCGCGATCGCCGAGGCGAACAAGGGCGCGGTGGTGAACATCACG
>DATIGR010000004.1:0-29913 GCA_035454645.1 Burkholderiales bacterium | reverse complement strand
CTTGATCACGAGCACGCGCTTGTCCGCCTGGTGCGTCGGGATGACCTCGCCGTAGGCGCGCTTGCCCTCCTCGGCGAACCACTCGATGAACGAGGCGCCGTATGCGATCTCGCCGCGCGCCTCCGCGAGCGGCTTGCCCTGCTCCGCGGTCAGGATCTGCGCCAGGTCTTCCTGCGCCGCCATCATGAGCTCGAACCACTTGCGCAGGATCGCGGCGCGCTCCTTCGCGGTCTTGGAGCGCCAGGCGGGCCAGGCGCGCTCGGCGGCCTCGATCGCGCGCCGGGTCTCGGGCGCGCCCAGGTCCGGCACGCTCGCGAGCTGCGCGCCGGTCGCCGGATTGAAGATGGGGAAGGTCTTGCCGTTCCCGGTCCACTCGCCGTCGATGTAGCACTGGGTGCGGAAGAGCTTCGGGTCCTTCAGGGGAAATGCCGGCAGTCCGGCCTGGGCGGGAGCGTTCATGAGGCCTCCGGAAGACGAAGCACCATTTTACTCCCCGGGTTCTCGGAGTAGGATGTAGATTCCTTGAGGAGGGAGAGATGATCAAGTTTGTCGTCAACGGCCAGGAAGCCTATTCCGAGCAGCCGGCGGATACCCCGTTGCTCTGGGTCATCCGCGAAGAGCTCGGGCTCACCGGCACCAAGTTCGGCTGCGGCATCGCGCAGTGCGGTGCCTGCACGGTGCACATCAACGGCAACCCCGTGCGCTCGTGCTCGACGCCGGTTTCCGCCGCGCAGGGCAAGCGCATCACCACGATCGAAGGCTTGTCGCCCGCGGCCGACCATCCGCTGCAGAAGGCCTGGATCGCCGAGCAGGTGCCGCAGTGCGGCTACTGCCAGTCGGGACAGATCATGCAGGCGGCCGCGTTGCTCGCGAAGAACAAGCAGCCGACGCGCGAGCAGATCGTCAGGCACATGAACGGCAACATCTGCCGCTGCGGGACCTACAACCGCATCGTGCGCGCGATCCAGCGCGCGGCGAAGGAGGCGTAGCCATGCTCCTCGAGACCAAGCTCACGCGCCGCGGCTTCCTGAAGAGCACGGGCGCGCTCACGTTCTCCTTCACGTTCGCCGGGCAGGTGTCGAAAGCGCTTGCCCAGGACGGCGTGGCCAAGTTCAACGTCTGGGTCAGCATCGCGCCCAATGGCACGGTAACCGTGATGATGCCCGCCGCCGAGATGGGGCAGGGCGCGCTCACCGCGCTCGCGCTGATCCTCGCCGAGGAGCTCGACGCCGACTGGTCCAAGGTGACCACCCAGTACGCGCCGCCGATCCCGAAGATCTACGGCAACTACCACCCGCTGTTCCGCGGGGCGATGCTCACTGCGGCCAGCGTTTCGACCCCCGGCTACTGGATGCCGATGCGGCTCGGAGGCGCGCAGGCGCGCCGCGTGCTTCTCGACAACGCCGCCCAGCACTGGGGCGTGCCGGTGGCGGAGCTCAGCACCGAGCCGAGCTTCGTGGTGCACGCGAAATCCGGCCGCCGTATCTCTTACGGCGACGTCGTGAAGTTCGCCAAGGTTCCGGAGCAGCCGCCGCAGGTCACCGAAGCCGACCTCAAGAAGCCGTCGCAGTTCCGGCTCATCGGGCGCGCAGACATCCCGCGCGTCGACGTCCCGTCCAAGGTGGACGGCTCGGCGAAGTACGGCATCGACGTGCGGCTGCCGGGAATGTTGTACGCGACGGTGCTCGAAGCGCCGTTCGACGGCGCGAAGGCCGCGCAAGTCGACATTGCTCCCGCGCTGAAGGTCCCGGGGGTGAAGAAAGTGCTGCCGCTGCCTTTCGGCGTCGCCGTCATCGCCGACACGGTGAACGGCGCCCGCAAGGGCCGCAGCGCGCTGAAAGTGAAGTGGGATACGGGCAGCGCCGCCGCCGGAGCCTTCGACTCCGAGAAGGCGCTGCAGGAATACGCGCGCCACGGCCGCGACCCGAACGCCAAGGCGATGACCTGGTCGGAGACGGGCGATGCGGGCAAGGCGATCGCGAGCGCGGCGAAAACGCTGCAGGCCGAGTACTCGTCGGTGCACTGCTACCACGCGCAGATGGAACCGATGAACTGCGTCGCGATGGTCGCGAAGGACGGCCAGTCGGCCGAGATCTGGACCGGCACGCAGTCGGTCGCGCTCGCCGCCCTGGTCGCCGCGAACGTGCTCAAGACCACGCCCGACAAGATCCGGGTGAACCAGCACCTCCTCGGCGGCGGATACGGCCGGCGCATCTGGCCCGATGCCGTCGCGCAGGCGGTGGTGCTCGCCAACATCACCAAGGAGCCGATCAAGCTGCTGCTGACGCGCGAGGACGACCTCGCCGCCGCCCGGCCGCGGCCGATGACGCACCACGTTCTCAAGGCGGGCCTCGACGGCGGCGGCAACCTGGTCGGCTGGCACCACCGGCTCGTGGCGGAGAACGTCGACGCGGTGGCCGCGCCGCCGCGCTTCAAGGCGACCGGCGGCAAGGACATCATCGGCTGGCGCGGCCTGGAGCAGCCGTTCTACGGCGTGCCGAACCTGCTGGCCGACGCGGTGCGCGAGCAGCGCGGCGTGCGGGTGCACGCCTGGCGCGGCATCGGCTCGGGCTACAACAAGTTCGCCTCGGAGTCGTTCCTCGACGAGGTCGCGCACGCCACCGGCAAGGATCCGCTCGCGTTGCGCCTGGAGCTCACCCAGGGTCATCCGCGCGCCAGCGCCGTAATCCGAGCGGTGGCCGAGATGGCGCAGTGGGACAAGCCGCGCGCCAAGGGCCGCGCGCTCGGCATCGCGTTCTCGGACTATCACGACTCGTTCAGCGCCGGCATCGCCGAGGTCTCGGTGGAGCGCGGCGGCAAGATCCGCGTGCACAACTACTGGATCGCGGCGGACGCGGGCATCATCGTGCAGCCCGAGAACGCGCATGCGCAGCTCGAGAGCGCGATAGTCTACGGCCTGTCCTCGGCGCTGACCGAGGAGCTCACGTTCAAAGGCGGCGCGGTGCAGCAGACCAACTTCCACCAGTACCAGGTGCTGCGCATGAGCGACATGCCGGAGATCCACACGCGCGTGATCGTCACCGACAACTCGCCGACCGGTCTTGGCGAGCTCGGTGTCCCGACCGTCGCGCCGGCGATCGGCAACGCGGTGTTCAAGCTGACCGGCAAGCGATTGCGTCAGCTGCCGATGTCGGCGGCCCGGGTGCAGGCCGCGCTGAAGGCGACGCTGAAGACGTAGGTCGCCTTTCTCGGCGGCATGAGGGGATGGGCTTTGCCCATCCCCTTCTTGTTATTGGGGCCTGTCGCCCTCCAGCGTAATCCTGTGCATCAGGCGCCGGTGGCCGTGGTAGTCGTTGACCGGGTTGTGCTGGGTGCAGCGGTTGTCCCAGAAGGCGAGCGAGCCGACTTGCCAGCGAAAGCGGCAGGTGAACTCGGGCTTTACCTGGTGCCGGAAGAGATAGTCGAGGAGCGGCGCGCTTTCCTGCTCGGTCATGCCGCGGAAGCGCACCGTGTGGCCGAAGTTGACGTAGAGCGCCTTGCGCCCGGTCTCGGGGTGAGTGCGCACCACCGGGTGCTCGGCTTCGAAGTGCGTTGAGTATCCCTTGACCCGGTCCTCGCGCGTGCGCGTGACATCAGCCTTCGCGGAGGAGTTGACGGCGTAGAGGCCGTCGAGCATCCGCTTCATCCCGTCGGACAGCGCTTCGTAGGCGAGGTACTGGCTCGCGAACTCGGTGTCGCCGCCGTAGGGCGGGATCTCGCGCGCGATCAGCATCGAGCCCATCGGCGGCTCCTCCAGGTAAGCGGTGTCGGAATGCCAGATGCCGCCGAAGTTGTGCCGCTCGTGCTCGAGCTTCTTCACCTCGATCACCTCGGGGAAGCCCTCGAGGCCCGGGACGAACGGGTACGGGACCGGCTTGCCCATCGCGCGCGCGAACGCCATGAACTGCGCGGGGTCGAGCTTCTGGTCGCGGAAAAAGATGACCTGGTGCTCGAGAAACGCGCGCCGAATGGCGGCAACCCGGTTGTCGGAAAGATCCCTCAGGTCGACCCCGAGGATCTCCGCGCCGAGCGCGCCGGCGATGCGCCTCACTTCCATCTAGAAGGTCCCGGGGTAGGCGCCGCCGTCCATCAGGAGATTCTGCCCGGTCATGAACCCGGCTTGCGCGCTGCAAAGGTAAGCGCACGCGTCGCCGAACTCCTCGATCGTGCCGAAGCGGCCGGCGGGATTGGCGTCGGTGCGCTGCTTGCGCAGCTCGGCGGCGGTCTTGCCGAGCTTTTTCGCGTTGAACTCGAGGTTGGAGCGCAGCCGGTCGGTCTCGAAAGGCCCGGGCAGCAGGTTGTTGATCGTGACGTTGTGCCGCACCGTGGTGCGCGAGATGCCGGCGATGAAGCCGGTGAGGCCGGTGCGGGCGCCGTTCGAAAGCCCGAGCTCGGGGATCGGCGCTTTCACCGCGCCGGAAGTGATGTTGACGATCCGGCCGAACTTGCGCGCGATCATGCCGTCCACCACGGCGCGGATCATCAGGATCGGCGTGATCATGTTCGCCTCCACCGCCTTCACCCAGGCTTCGCGATCCCACTCGCGAAAATCGCCCGGCGGCGGTCCGCCGGCGTTGTTCACCAGGATGTCGGCCGCGGGCGCGGCTTTGAGCGCGGCATCACGCCCTTGGGCTGTAGTGATGTCGCCGGCTACGGGAGTCACTTTCACTTTCCATTGATTTCGAATTTCAGCCGCAGTGGCCTCCAGCGCCTCCGCGCCGCGAGCCGTGATTACGAGGTTCACACCTTCGCGCGCGAGCGCCACGGCGCATCCCTTGCCCAGCCCCTTGGACGCGGCGCACACGAGCGCCGTCTTGCCGCGGATTCCGAGATCCATATGCCTAACCTTTCTTGAGTGACACGAGAAGCACGCCGAGGATCACCAGTGCACCGCCGAGCGCCTGCACCCACGTGAACGGCTCGTCCAGCCCGAGGGCGCTCGTCACCGCGACGCTCACCGGTCCGATCGCGCCGATCAGCGCGAAGTGGTTGGCGCCGATGCGGTTCAGCGCCTCGGCCTGCAGGAAAAGCGGCAGCACCGTGCTCACCGTGGCGAGCACGATGGCGTAGCCCCAGACCGCGCCGGGCAGGTGAAGCGACTGCGCCGATTCGGTCGCCGCGAACTGGATCACCGCGGGCACCGTGGCGACGATCGTGGAGTAGGCGGTGAAGCGCATCGAGCCGACGCGCTTGACCACCTGGCTGCCGGCGACGAGGTAGATCGCGTAGCACAGCGCCGCGGCGAACACGAACGCCGCGCCAAGCGCGAACAGCCGGTTCTCGCCCGACACCTGGCTGAACACGACGAGGACGATCCCCGCATAGCTCGCCGCGAGGGCGATCAGCTCGCGAAGGGTCGGGGGTTTCCCGAGAAACAGGAACGACAGAAGCACCACCAGGGTGGGAAAGAGATAGAGGATCAGCCGGCCCACTCCGGCCCCGACCCATTGCAGCCCGATGAAGTCGAGGAAGCTCGCGGCGTAGTAGCCGATGAACCCGAGGCCCGCGACGGCCAGCCAGTCGCGCCGCTCGAGCCGCGGCGCCTGGCTGCGCAGCCACCAGCCGATCGCCAGGAAGAAGGGGAGCGACAAAGTCATGCGCAGGAAGAGCAGCGTGACCGGGCTGACCGGGTGAGCCCCGTACGAGAGCTTGATCAGGATCGGCCGGAACGAGAATGCGAGGACCCCAATGATCGCGAAGATGATTCCCCAAGCCCGATACGAACTGTCGCTCAACGACGGCGGCCGCCGCCGAGGATCGAGCCGAGCACCCCGCGCAGGATCTGCCGGCCGAGCTCCGAGCCGATCGCGCGCGCCGCGCTCTTGGTCGCCGCCTCGAGCACGCCCTGCGTCTGCCGTCCGCCGCGCGGCCCGGTCCTGCCGAAAAGGATGTCGGAGACCGGGCTCGGCGCGGGCGCGGCCTGGGGCTGCATCTCCTGGACGTGCCGGTTGAGCTTCTCGTAAGCCGATTCCCGGTCGATCGCCTTCTCGTATTTCGACCGCAGCGGCGAGGACTGGACGAGCTGCTGGCGCTCCGCGTCGCTCAGCGGCCCGACATGGCTCGCCGGCGGCACGACGAAGGCGCGCTCGACGATGCAGGGGGTTCCTTTTTCATTCAAAAAAGACACCAAGGCCTCGCCGACGCCCAACTCCGTAATGACCTTCTCGGCCTTGAGCTTCGGGTTGGGCCGCAGGGTCTCGGCCGCGGTCTTGACCGCCTTCTGGTCGCGCGGCGTGAACGCGCGCAGCGCGTGCTGCACGCGGTTGCCGAGCTGCCCGAGCACGCTCTCGGGCACGTCGAGCGGGTTTTGCGTCACGAAGTAGACGCCGACGCCCTTGGAGCGGATGAGGCGCACGACCTGCTCGACCTTCTCGACCAGCGCCTTGGGCGCCTCGTCGAAAAGCAGATGCGCCTCGTCGAAGAAGAACACGAGCTTCGGCTTCTCCGGGTCGCCGACCTCCGGAAGCTGCTCGAACAGCTCCGCCAGCAGCCAGAGGAGGAAGCTCGAATAGAGCTTCGGCGCGTTCATCAGCTTGTCGGCGGCAAGGATGTTGACCACGCCGCGAGGGCCCCGCAGCTGCATCAGGTCCGCGACCTCGAGCATCGGCTCGCCGAAGAAGCGCTCGGCGCCCTGGCTTTCCAGCGCGAGCAGCCCGCGCTGGATCGCGCCGATCGAGGCGCCGGTGACGTTGCCGTACCGGGTCTTGAACTGCGCCGCGTTGTCGCCGACGTGCTGCAGCATGGCGCGCAGGTCCTTCAGGTCGAGGAGCAGCAGCCCGTGGTCGTCGGCGATCCTGAACACCAGGCTCAGGACGCCGGCCTGGGTCTCGTTCAGGTCGAGCATGCGGCCGAGCAGCAGCGGCCCCATGTCCGACACCGTCGCGCGCACCGGCAGGCCGGCTGCGCCGTAGACGTCCCACAACTCCACCGGGCAGCCGGCGAACTCCGGTTTGATTTTCAAGGAGCCCAATCGCTCCACAACCTTCGGATTGCCGCCGCCCGCCTTGGCGATCCCGGAGAGATCGCCCTTGACGTCGGACATGAACACCGGCACGCCGATGTCCGAGAGCCGGTGCGCGAGCGCCTGCAGGGTGAGGGTCTTGCCGGTGCCGGTCGCGCCGGTGATCAACCCGTGGCGGTTGGCGAGCGCGGGCAGAAGCGAGAAAGCGCCCTTTTCATTCTTGGCCACCAGCATGCGTAAAATTATAAGCACCATGGCCGGCCACAGCCGATGGGCCAACGTCAAGCACCGCAAGGAGCGCGCGGATGCGAAGCGCGGCAAGATCTTCACGCGCCTCATCCGCGAGATCACCGTCGCGGCGCGCCTCGGCGGCGGCGACCCGGCCGGCAATCCGCGCCTGCGCCTCGCGCTCGAGAAGGCGCGCGAGCAGAACCTTCCCGGCGACAACATCCAGCGCGCGATCCAGCGCGGCTCGGGCGAGCTGGAAGGCGCGGCCTACGAGGAGGTGCGCTACGAGGGCTACGGCCCGGGCGGCGCCGCGGTGATGCTCGACTGCCTTACCGACAACCGCACCCGCACCGTCGCCGAGGTGCGCCACGCGTTCACCAAGAACGGCGGCAACCTCGGCTCCGACGGCTCGGTCGCCTACCTCTTCAAGCACTGCGGCCAGTTCGTGTTCGCGCCGGGCACGAACGAGGACAAGGTGATGGAGGCCGCGCTCGACGCCGGCGCCGAGGATGTGTTCAGGAACGACGACGACTCGGTGGAGCTGGTGTGCGCCCCGGGCGACTTCGCCGCCGTGAAGGCGGCGCTCGCCAAGGCCGGCCTCAAGCCCGAGCTCGCCGAGATCACGATGAAGCCGACGCTCGAGAACGCGCTCGCCGGCGACGAGGCGGCGCGCATGCGCCGCCTGCTGGAGGCGCTCGAGACGCTCGACGACGTGCAGGACGTGTACACCACGGCGGTCGTCGATTGAGGATCCTCGGGATCGATCCCGGGCTGCAGGTCACGGGATTCGGGGTGATCGAAACCGGAAGCTCCCGCCTGCTCTACGTCGCGAGCGGCTGCGTGAAGTCCGGCGCCGGCGATCTCGCCGCGCGGCTCAAGTCCATCCTCGACGGGTTGCAGGACGTGATCGCCGCGCACGACCCGGTCGAAGTGGCGGTCGAGAAGGTCTTCGTCAACGCGAACCCGCAGTCGACGCTCGCGCTCGGGCAGGCGCGCGGCACCGCCATCTGCGCGGCGGTGCTCGCCGGGTTGCCGGTCTCCGAGTACACGGCGCTCCAGGTCAAGCAGTCGGTGGTGGGAAACGGCCACGCGGCGAAGGAGCAGGTGCAGCACATGGTGAAGCGCCTGCTCGCGCTCCCGGGCGATCCCGCGCCCGACGCGGCCGACGCCCTCGCGTGCGCGATCTGCCATGCGCACGGCCGCCGTCTGGGGGTACTGGAAACGAAGTCCTTTCGAGTCAGGAAAGGGCGGCTCGTTTGATCGGCCGGCTGAGCGGCAGGCTCGCGGCCAAGCAGCCGCCGCAGGTGCTGGTCGACGTCGGCGGCGTGGCCTACGAGCTCGACGTGCCGATGAGCACTTTCTACGTCCTGCCCGCGACCGGCGAAGCCGTGAGCCTGTACACGCACCTCGTGGTGCGCGAGGACGCGCACACGCTTTACGGGTTTGCCACGCTGGAGGAGCGCGCCGCGTTCCGCCAGCTCATCCGCATCTCCGGCGTCGGCGCGCGCACCGCGCTCGCCGTGCTGTCGGGGCTTTCGGTCGGCGACCTCGCGCGCGCGGTGACCCTGCAGGACGCCGCGCCGCTCACCCGCGTGCCGGGAATCGGCAAGAAGACCGCCGAGCGCCTCCTCCTCGAGCTCAAGGGAAAGCTCGCCGAGCCGGCCGCCGCGGCAGGCGGCGAGCAGACGTCGGACGTGGTCCATGCGCTGGTCGCGCTCGGCTACAGCGACAAGGAAGCGCTCGCCGCGGTGAAGGGGCTCGCGCCCGGCATCTCCGTAGCGGAAGCGATCCGCACGGCCCTGAAGGCGCTTGCCAGGCCCTAGGCGTTGCGCCCCTGCAACATGGGCGGCGCCGTTTCGCGGCGAAAGCGGCATTTTCGACGATCAGAGGTAGTTGCCGGTTTTTCTAGTGACCTAAGCTTGGCTAGCGCGCCTCGTGCGCGTTAGCGCGGTACCCATGCCCTACGAAAGGAACTTTTCATGACCAAGAAGTGGTTTGTCTCGATGCTCGGCGCCGCTGCGATGGCGGTGTCGGGCGGCGCGTTCGCTCAGGCGTCGATGTCCGCGGTGCCGGCGTTCTATGTCGGCGCGGAAGTGGGCCAGTCCGATGCCGGTGACGAGGACGATATCGGCTGGAAGATCCTCGGCGGCTACCAGTTCAACCGCAACTTCGCGGCGGAAGTCGCGTACGGGTTCTTGTTCGACAAGAACGACGTCGAAGTGACCGCGCTCGAGGTGGTCGCCGTGGGCATGTGGCCGATCGCCAACCAGTTCTCGCTGCTCGCCAAGCTCGGCCTCGCCAACTGGGAAGTGGACAGCCGCTTTGGCAGCGACGACGGCACCGACATCACCTGGGCGATCGGCGGGCAGTTCGACCTGTCGCGCAACCTCGGCCTGAGGGTCACGTGGCAGCGCTACGAGACCGACCCGGACGAAGTCGATTTCCTGAACGTCGGCGTGGTCTGGAAGTTCTGAGCCGAAACAAGCATCCGCAGCTTCCACACTGAAAACGCC
Organism: Burkholderiales bacterium; assembly: GCA_035454645.1. Lineage (GTDB taxonomy): Bacteria > Pseudomonadota > Gammaproteobacteria > Burkholderiales > SG8-39 > SCGC-AG-212-J23. The sequence goes on along the minus strand of DATIGR010000004.1, from coordinate 20,211 downwards.
CCGCTAACCCGGGGCGTTTTTTCTCGTGCACCCCATGCGCAAGGGATGGGCTCTTTGCGGGGCCGCTGCTAGGGTTGAGGCCTGTCCGCCAACAAGGAAAGGGAGGGCTCAGATGGACATTCGCAAAGCACTCGCGGCGTTCGCGCTCGCTCTGAGCGGCGCGCTGGCCGCGACCCACGCATCGGCGCAGTTTTTTCTCGGCGGCAGCATCGGCCAGAGCGACGTCGACGACGAAATCACCACCGGCCTGATCGACTCGGGCAGCGTCGATGGCAAGGACAGCGCCTGGAAGATCTTCGGCGGCTACATGTTCAACCGCCATTTCGGCATCGAGGCCGCCTATATCAATGCCGGCGAAGTGAGCTACAGCGGCACTTTCAGCGGCTTCCCGGTGACCGGCGGCAAGGTCGAGCTCACCGCGTTCAATGTCTCCGTCCTCGGCAACCTGCCGATCAACGAGCAGTTCTCGGTATTCGGCAAGGTCGGTCTCTTCAGCTGGGAGGCTGAGGCCAGCGATATCACGGGCGGGTTTCCCTTCTCGGGCAGCGAAGACGGGACCGACATCTCATTCGGGGTCGGCGTCGGGTACAACTTCACGCCCAACTTCGGCGTCCGGGCCGAGTACGAGCTGTTCCAGACCGACAATGCCGACGCGAGCCTGATTTCCATCGGTCTGGTCTGGCGGTTCTAAGCCAGTGCAGCATGGCGTTGCTATTCCGCAACATCAAATTGATCAGAGTCATTCGTCTGGACATATGTCTCACGGTTCGGCAACCGGAGAGGTGTAGTGTCTGCGCCGAACGCAGGACGAGGAGGGCGTTCATCGATTTCTAACGAACAGAGGTGACAGATGAGCAAAGCAAGAAAAGGCTTGGCAATCCTCGGGCTGGCATCGGCGATGGCGTTCGCCGCTCCGGCGTTCGCGCAGGACATGGGGTTCTACGCAGGCGTGTCTTTCGGCCAGTCCTCGGCCGATGTCGACTGCTCCGGCTTGGCTCAGTGCGATGACAGCGATACGGCGTGGAAGATCCTCGGCGGCTATCGGTTCAACCGAAACCTCGCGGTGGAGCTCGGCTATACCGATCTCGGCGAAGTAAGCGCAGGCGACGGCGTGAACAACATCACAGCCGAGGCTACGGCGTTCGAGCTGGTGGGGGTGGCAAGCTGGCCGCTCAGCAACGAGTTCTCGGTGTACGGCAAAGCCGGCGTGTTCCGCTGGGACGTCGACGCGACCGGGACGGGGCTGTTCGCCGGGTCGGAGTCGGATTCGGGCACTGACTTGACCTTCGGCGTCGGCGTCCAGTATGACTTCACCAAGCAACTCGGCGTGCGTGGGGAATGGCAGAGATACGCGGCGGACGAGGACATTGACGTAATCAGCATCGGCGTGGTGTTCAGGTTCTGAGCGCGTTCGATGAGTTGATCGGGAAGGGCGGCTTCGGCCGCCCTTTTTCTTTGGGAGCTACCATGACGACGGAAGCACGAAAGGGTATGGAAAGGCTGCTGCTCGCCGGGATGATCGGCGGAGCGATGGCTGCTTCGTCGCCTGCCGCGCTCGCACAAGCGCCGGGCGACATGGGGTGGTACGTCGGGGCCGCGATCGGCCAGACGGAAGTCAATCTCGACTGTACGGGCACTACCGCCTGCGACGACAAGGACAGCAGCTGGAAAATCTTCGCCGGCTATCAATTCAACCGGAACTTCGCGGTGGAGTTCGGCTACACCGATCTGGGAGAGGCCACGGCTTCCACGCCGCCGATCGGCATTATTCCGCCCGCCAGCGTGGCGATAGAGAGTACGGTGTGGGAGCTTGTGGCGGTCGGCATATTGCCGCTCGCCGATCGGTTCTCGGCCTACGGAAAGCTCGGCCTGTACCGCGCCGATACCGACGTAGCCGTCAACTTCGTCGGCCTGGGGTCGGTCACGGACTCCGACAGCAACACGGATCTCACCTTCGGGATCGGGGTGCGCTTCGACATCACGCCGCACCTTGGCGTGAGGCTGGAGTGGCAGCGCTATAGCGGCGTCGCCGCCGCAGACTTCGACGAAGGGGACGTCGACGCGATGAGCCTTGGGGTTGCCTGGCGCTTCTAGCCTGCCCGGTCGGATTTGGCCGATCCGACAACTCGTTGTAGTGTGTACGGTTGTCGGCAGAACAATAACGGGGGTTGGGCATGAAAAAGGGAAGTTGGCTGGTCGTTCTGGGGTTGCTGGCGGGCGGCTTCTCGGGCCCGGCGGCGGCGCAACATACCGGGCTTTACGCCGGCGGCTCCATCGGCTTCGCGCAGTTCAAGGACATCTGCGATGTCGTCGTTTCCGGCGTCTCGTGCGACGACGACGATACGGCTTGGCGCGGCTTCGGCGGGTACCAGTTCAACGAGTACTTCGCGCTCGAGCTGGGGTTCGCCAATCTCGGCGCGACGACGGGCTCGGGGGCGGTCGGCAGCTTCTCCGTCGAGGCGAAGGAAGCGTGGGACCTGAGCGGGATCTTCACCATTCCGCTGGCGAGCCGCATGGGGTTGCTGCTGAGAATCGGCGCCCACCGCACCCGCACCACGATCGACGAGCAGGGACCGGCCTTCGGGAGCGCGCACGAGGCCAAGACCGGCTCGAGCCTCACCTACGGCGTGGGAGCCGAGTACGTGCTCGGCAAGCTCGGCGTGCGCGCCGAATGGCAGCGCTACGACAACATCGACGGCGGACAGCGGGGCGAGACGGACGTCGACGTCTTCAGCGTGGGCCTGCTCTTCCGGTTCTGACCGGCCCGCGCCGGGGGGGCGGGCCGGCACTTAGGCGTCCATGACCGTCGAACCCGACCGCATGATCTCGGCGCGGCCCGCCACGCCGCAGGAAGGGGAGTTCGAGCGCTCGCTCAGGCCGGCGACGCTCGCCGAGTACGTCGGCCAGGAGAAGGTCCGCTCCCAGCTCGAGATCTTCATCGCCGCGGCGCGCCAGCGCGGCGAGGCGCTCGACCACGTGCTGCTGTTCGGGCCGCCGGGGCTCGGCAAGACCACGCTCGCGCACATCATCGCCCGCGAGCTCGGCGTGAACCTGCGCCAGACCTCCGGCCCGGTGCTCGAGCGCCCGGGCGACCTCGCGGCGCTGCTCACCAACCTCGAGCCGAAGGACGTGCTGTTCATCGACGAGATCCACCGCCTCGCCCCCGTGGTGGAGGAGATCCTCTACCCGGCGCTGGAGGACTTCCAGATCGACATCATGATCGGCGAGGGCCCGGCGGCGCGCTCGATCAAGCTCGACCTGCCGCCCTTCACGCTCGCCGGCGCGACCACGCGCGCCGGGATGCTGACCAACCCGCTGCGCGACCGCTTCGGCATCGTGGCGCGCCTGGAGTTCTACACCGAGCAGGAGCTCGGGAAAATCGTGCAGCGCTCCGCGCGCCTGCTGAACGTGTCGCTCCAGCACGACGGCGCGGCCGAGATCGCCCGGCGCGCGCGCGGCACGCCGCGGGTGGCGAACCGGCTGCTGCGGCGCGTGCGCGACTACGCGCAGGTGAAGGGCGACGGCACGGTGTCGAAGGCCGTGGCCGAGGCGGCGCTCAGGATGCTCGACGTCGACACGCTCGGCTTCGACATGATGGATCGGAAGCTCCTGCTCGCGGTGATCGAGAAGTTCGGCGGCGGCCCGGTCGGGCTCGACAACCTCGCCCACGCCGTCGGCGAGGAAGCCGACACGATCGAGGACGTGCTCGAGCCCTACCTCATCCAGCAGGGTTACCTGCAGCGCACGCCGCGCGGGCGCATCGCCACGCTGCTCGCCTACCGGCATTTCGGAATCGTCGCGCCGGCGGCGGTGAAGGATCTGCTGTCCGATACCTGAAGATCCCGGTCCGGGTCTACTACCAGGACACTGACGCGGGCGGGGTGGTGTTTCACGGCCAGTACCTGTCGTTCATGGAGCGCGCGCGCAGCGAGCTGCTCGACCGGGCCGGCATCGACCTCGCGCGCTTCGTCGATCGGCATGGCGCGCTGTTCATGGTCCATCGCATCGACGTGACCTACCACCTGCCGGCGCGGCTCAACGAGCTCCTTTCGGTGAGCGCCGAAGTGGTTAAAATGGGCCGCGCGAGCTTCGTGTTCCGCCAGCGCGTGGAGCGCGGCGCCGAGCTCCTGGTCGAAGCCGACGTGACGATCGCGCTGGTCGACCGCGAACGCATGAAGCCCGCGCGCATACCCGCCGAACTCGAACAGGCATTGTCGAAATGACCGTCACCCAAGACCTCGACATCTGGACGCTGATCCTGCACGCGAGCATCGTGGTGAAGGTGGTCATCGGGCTGCTCGCCGTGGTGTCGTTCATGTCGTGGATGTTCATCTTCCAGAAGTGGTTCTCGATCCGGCGCGCGAACGCCCAGACCGACAAGTTCGAGCGCGAGTTCTGGAGCGGCAACGACCTGAACGCGCTCTACCAGGGCGCGGTCCAGCACCGCCACACCATCGGCAGCCTCGAGCGCATCTTCGAGGCCGGGTTCCGCGAGTTCGCCAAGCTGAGGGGCGGGCAGCGCGGCGCCACCGACGCCGCCAACATGGTCGACGGCGCGCGCCGCGCGATGCGCGCGACCTTCCAGCGCGAGATGGATTTCCTCGAGCGCCATCTCTCGTTCCTTGCCTCGACGGGCTCGGTGAGCCCGTACGTCGGGCTGTTCGGCACGGTATGGGGCATCATGCATGCCTTTCGCAGCCTCGCGAACGTGCAGCAGGCCACTCTCGCGCAGGTCGCGCCGGGCATCGCGGAGGCGCTGGTCGCGACCGCGATCGGCCTGTTCGCCGCGATCCCGGCGGTGGTGGCCTACAACCGCTACTCGCACGACATCGAGCGGCTCGCCAACCGCTTCGAGAGCTTCATGGAGGAGTTTTCCAACATTCTCCACCGGCAAGTCGTGAGGTAGGAGGAACAGGTGAACCCTACGGTTCCCCCGTACCCCCTCCCCAACCGAACCTAGGTATGCCGGCGCTGCATCGCAGGCGGGGTCCGATGCACGAGATCAACATCGTGCCGTACGTCGACGTGATGCTCGTGCTGCTCGTGATCTTCATGGTGACCGCGCCGCTCATCATGCCGGCGGTGATCGACCTGCCCACGGTCGACAAGGCGAGCGCGCCGCGCATCGTGCCGCTCGAGGTGTTCGTAAGGGCCGACCAGGGGCTGGTGGTGCGCCAGCGCGACGCGCGCGGCGGCGTGATCAACGAGCAGACGCTCAGCCGTGCGCAGCTTCCCGGCTACATCAAGAGCCTGCGCACCAAGAACACCGAGCTCTCGGTGCTGATCGGCGGCGACCGCAATGCGCGCTACGAGTCGGTGCTGCACGTGATGGACGAGCTGCGCAGGCAGGGTGTGCAGAAGGTCGGGCTGCAGGTGAAGACCCGGCAATAGCATGAGCACGCTCGCGTTGGGCTTGTTCCAGAGGCAAGAGCATGCGTTCGGGCGCTCGTTCGCGCTGTCCGCGCTGGTGCACCTCGGGCTCGTCCTGGTGCTGTTCCTCGGGGTGCGCTTGCAGAGCCACGCGCCGGACACGGTTACCGTAGACCTCGTCGAGGCGCCGCCGCCCCCCGCTCCGGTCGCCGAGCCCAAGCCGGCGCCCAAGCCCGTGCCGCCGCCGGAGGTGAAGCCGCCGCCGCGCGTGGAGAAACCGCAGATCGCGATCCCGGACCGGCCCAAGCCCAAGCCCAAGCCCAAGGCCGAGCCCAAGCCCAAGCCCGAGGCGAAGCCCAGGCCGGATCCCGAGTTCCAGAAGCGGCTGCAGGAGCAGGTCGCGCAGGAGCAGAAGGCGCTCGACCAGCAGCGCGCGGAACGCGAGCTGCGCGAGCTGATCGCAAGACAGCAGGCCGACGCCGCGCGCCAGGCGGCCGCGGCGCGCACCAAGGCGCTGAACGAGTACATCGCGCGCATCCAGGCCAGCATTCGCAGGAATATCCCTCCCACTGCCATCGAGGGAATCGAGGGCAACCCCGCCGCCGAGGTCGACGTGGTGCAGCTTCCCACCGGTGAGGTGCTTTCGGTCCGCCTGCGCAAGTCGAGCGGCCATCCACGCTACGACGATGCAATCGAGCGGGCGATTCTGAAGGCCTCGCCCCTGCCGCCCCCGCCGTCCCGGGACCTGTTCGAGCGGGAGTTGAAACTTACTTTCCGCCCGCAGGACAAATAGGATGGCGGTTTGCCACAAGAACAGCGGGAGATAGAAACTTGCGCCGTTTTCTCGGTCTAGCGTTCCTGGCGGTCGCGTCGCAGGCGGCGGCCCAGCTCCAGATAGAAATCACGGGCGCCGGCGTGCAGCGCACCCCGATCGCCATCGTGCCGTTCGTCGGCGAAGCGGGCGTCGGCACGAGCCTCACCGAGATCGTGCGCGCCGATCTCGAAAGAAGCGGCCTGTTCCGCGGGCTCGAGGTCCCGCCGCTCTCGCCGCACCCGAACGAGAACTCGCCGGTCAACTACGGCGAGTGGCGCTCGCGCCTCGCCGACGCGCTCGTCGTGGGCTCGATCGCGCGCAACGCCGATGGCCGCTTCGAGGTCCGGTTCCGCGTCTACGACGTGGTGAAGCAGGCGCCCATGGGCGCGATCGCCTACCTTTTCACCAAGGAAAACGCGCGCGCGGCGGCGCACCGCATCTCGGACTTCGTCTACGAGAAGCTCACCGGCGAGAGGGGCGTGTTCTCGACCCAGATCGCCTACGTGGTGAAGCGCGGCTCGAGCTACGAGCTGCAGATCGCCGACGCCGACGGCGAGCGCGCGCAGTACCTGCTGAAGTCCAACGAGCCGATCATCTCCCCGGTGTGGTCGCCCGACGGCCGGCGCGTCGCCTACGTGTCGTTCGAGGCGAAGAAGCCGGTGGTGTACGTGCACCACCTCTCCGAGAACAAGCGCCAGGTGGTCGCGAGCTTCAAGGGCTCGAACTCGGCGCCCGCCTGGTCGCCCGACGGCAAGACGATCGCGGTCGTGCTCTCGGTCGAGGGCGGCTCGCAGATGTTCCTCATCAATGCCGACGGCAGCGGGCCGCGCCGGCGCATCAGCAACTCGAGCTCGATCGACACCGAGCCGCGCTACTCGAGCGACGGCAAATGGCTCTACTTCACCTCCGACCGCGGCGGCAGCCCGCAGATCTACCGCATGCCCGCGACCGGGGGCGAGCCGCAGCGCGTGACCTTCAAGGGCAGCTATAATGTGACGCCGCGCCCCAGCCCCGACGGCCGGGTCCTCGCCTACGTGACCCGAGAAGCCGGCAGGTTCCAGGTGGCGCTGCTGGATTTGTCGAATCAACAGGTGCAGGTCATCACCGACAGCGACCGCGACGAGTCGCCGAGCTTCGCCCCCAACGGCAGGATGATCCTGCTCGCCACGGTGAGAAACGGGCGCGGCGTGCTGTCGGCAGTGTCCTCCGACGGCCGCATCCGCCAGAACCTGCCTTACTCGGGCGGCGACGTGCGCGAGCCGGCGTGGGGCCCATTCATCGATTGAAAGGAGGGAATCCAATGCGCGCAATTCTCATCACCACCCTCAGCGCAGCCGGCCTGCTTCTCGCCGCGGGCTGCCAGACCACGCCCGGGGAGCCGCAGCCCGGCGCCGCGGTCGAAGACCGCAAGCCCGGCGCCAAGCCGGGCGCCGACGCCCGCAGCGTCGATCGCCCGAAGATCGCCGCGGTCGACGTCGGCGCCGGCCGCCCCGATGCCGCGGGCGCTCTCAAGGATCCGAGCAGCATCCTGTCCAGGCGGCAGATCTTCTTCGACTACGACCGGTTCGACGTCAAGGACGAGTACCGCCCGCTGATCGAGGCGCACGCCAAGTACCTGCGCGAGAACCCGTCGGCGAAGATGCTGATCCAGGGCAACGCCGACGAGCGCGGCAGCCGCGAGTACAACATCTCGCTCGGCCAGCGGCGCTCCGACAGCGTGAAGAAGATGCTGATGCTGCTCGGTGCCCGCGATGCGCAGCTCGAGTCGGTCAGCCTGGGCGAGGAAAAGCCGGTCTGCGCCGAGCAGAGCGAGCAGTGCTGGTCCAAGAACCGGCGCGGCGACATGCTGTACAGCGGCGAGTACTGACCTTGCGCCCCCTGATCGCGGGACTGCTCGCGCTGCTCGCGGCGGCGCCGGCGGCTGCGCAAGGCCTGTTCGACGACAACGAAGCGCGGCGGCGCATCGAGCTGCTGCGCCAGCAGCTCGAGGCGAGCCGCCAGGCGACCGACGCGCGGCTCGCCAAGGTCGAGGCGGCGGCGCAGGAAGGGGCCGATCGCGGCGCGCTGCTCGACCTCGCGAACCAGATCGAGAACCTGCGCGGCGAGATCGCGCGCATGCGCGGCCAGCTCGAAGTGATCGCCAATCAGGCCGATACCGCCGAGGGGCGCCAGAAGCAGCTCTACCTCGACATCGACACGCGGCTGCGCAAGCTCGAGCAGGCGCGCGAGCAGCAGGCGGCGCTGCCGGAGAAGCCGCCGGCGCCCAAACCGGCGGACACCGAGCCTTCGCCCGCCGAGGCCAAGGCCTACCAGGCGGCGCTCGACCAGTTCAAGCTCGGCAACTACTCGCTCGCGGTGGCGGCGATGCAGGGCTTCCTGGTCACCTATCCGAGCAGCCCGCTCGCCTCCAACGCGCAGTACTGGATCGGCATGGCCTACTCCGGCCAGCGCGACTACAAGAACGCGATCGCCGCGCAGCGCAAGCTGCTCGCCGCCTGGCCCGACAGCCCGAAGGCGCCCGACGCGATGCTCAGCATCGCGAGCGCGCAGGAGACCATGGGCGACCGCGCGGCCGCGCGCAAGACGCTCGAGGAGCTGATCGCGAAGTATCCGGGGTCGAGCTCGGCCACGAGCGCCAAGCAGCGCCTCGCCGCCTCCGCCAAGCGCTGATAAAATTCCGCCCTTTCCTTTGAGCGTGGGTCGTTAGCTCAGCTGGTAGAGCAGCGGACTTTTAATCCGTTGGTCGGCGGTTCGAATCCGCCACGACCTACCAAATACCCTTCCTAGTACGGGAGTTCTTTCGCCGACGAGAGCGCGAGCCAGCCGCGGATGATGCGGTAGAGCACCCAGATGCCGGTGGCGAACCACACCACGAAGGCGAACGGGATGCCGACGAAGGTGACGAAGAGCACGCCGCCGATCGCGAGCCAGAGCAGCGCGTACCAGAAGGTGCGGATCTGCCAGGAGTAGTGCGAGTCGAGCCAGGTGCCCCGCACCTCCGAGCGCTTCACGTAGTTGAGGATCACCGCGATGATCGACGGCCAGCCGGTGAGGAACGCCGTGACGATCATCGCCGGGGTGAGCATGCCGGTGACCGCGCTGAAGGCGTGCAGCGCGTAGATGACATGCGCGAGGGTCACCAGCCCTTCGCGCGGCACGAATCCAGGCGGCGCGCTCATTTCACGCCGCGCTCCACGGCCTTGATCATGGCGGCATAGTCTTCCTCGCCGCCGCCGCTCGCGATGCAGTCCTCGATCAGGCACGCGGCGATCTGGGCGACCGGGGCCGGGACGCCGCCCTCGGCGGCCGCGCCCGCGATGAGGCCGAGATCCTTGCGCGCCTGAAGGCAGGTGAAAGTCGCGGAGAAGTCGCGCGCCTTGAGCGCGCCGCTCTTCGCCTTGATGAGCGGCGAGCCGATGGCGCTCGCGGCGATGACGTCGAGCATCTGCCCCCACTCGACGCCGCCGCGCCGGCCGATGGCGAGCGCCTCGGCGAGGCCGGCAATCGTGGCGTAGACCATGAGGTTGACGGCGAGCTTGAGCGTGCGCGCCTGCTCGCCCTCGCCGACGTAGTACTGCTGCGGCCCGAAGAGCGCGAGCAGCGGCCGGAGCCGCTCGTAGACCGCCTGCTCCCCCGACGCCATGAGGGTGAGCGCCTTCGCTTCGGCCATCTTGTTGTTGCCCGACACGGTAACGCGAAGGTAGTGCACGCCCCTTGCCGCGGCGGCGGCGGCGACTTCGGCGGACGCCTCGGCCGACACGGTGCTGGTGTCCACATACACCGAGCCGGGCCGCGCGCCGGCGAGGACGCCGGTTTCCGGGAGCGCGACGGCGCGCAGCGCGCGGTCGTCGGGGATCGAGGAAAAGACCACCTCGGCTTCCCGCGCCGCGGCGGCGGGGCTGGGCGCCGCGCTCGCCCCGCGCGCAACCGCCGCCTGCACGAGCTGCGGCACGAGGTCGCACGCGGCCACGCTGTGTCCGGCAGCGAGCAGATGGCTCGCCATCGGCAGTCCCATCTTGCCGACACCTACCCAGCCGAGCTTCATACGGATGCCGATTCTACGGCGGCCTTTCGGCCCGGCGCTCGCCCTTGCCGGAAATCGCGAGCCGCGCGTATATTTGCCGATGCATCCCATCCCCGTGCGGACCATGAAGTTCGAGGTTCCGGCCGCCGCGGATTTCCACCCTCTGTACCTCGCCGGCAGCTCGGCGCTTTCCTACAGCCACACGGCGTTCGGCTTGTACGTGGCGGTGCTCGAGCCGTTCGCGGTGAAGTCGTTCCGGCGGGTGCTGCACCGGATTCGCGACCCGGCGTTGCGCGAGAACGCCGAGCGCTTCAGCCGCCAGGAGGCGCAGCACTATCAGCGGCACATCGATTTCAACAAAGTCGTCCTCGCCCACGGCTACCCCGGCCTTGAGCGGCTCATCGACCGGCTGCGCGCCGATCTGGAGGCTTTCCTCGGCAACGCGAGCGAGCAGTTCTGCATCGGCTACGTCGAGGGCTTCGAGTCCTACACGACGCAGTTCGCGCTTCAGATGATCGAAAGCGGGCTTTACGATCATCGCCGCACCCATCCCGCCTTCGGCGCGCTCTTCAAGTGGCACATGCTCGAGGAGATCGAGCATCGGACGGTTGCGTTCGACCTCTACCAGCACCTTTACGGCGACTGGAGCTATCGCGTGCGCATGTGCTGGCGTTCGCAGGGCCACATGCTGCGCTTTCTCGCCGAGTGCGCCGGGCTCATGTCCTCAGTCGACGTGCCGCGCCACGGGGAGCGCTGCCGCATCACGGCGCGACAGCGGTTCAGGCTCGCGACGTTTCCCTGCGCCATGCGGCTGCGTTCCATGCTGCCGAATTACACACCGCACAAGCACCGCATCCCGGAGACCATCGCCAGGCTCTCAGAGCATTTCACGCGGCTTGCCGGGAGCGTGCGCTAGGGTCGCTGTCTAGCCTTGCGTGACCGGCTCGACGTAGATCTCGACGCGCCGGTTGGCCTGGCGGCCGCTCTCGCTGGCGTTGGAGGCGATGGGCTGGCTCTCGCCCTTGCCCGCGGTCGCGAGCCGCATCGAGTGCACCCGCTTGCCTTCGAGGTAGCGTGCGACCGACAGCGCGCGTTGCTCGGACAAGCTCTGGTTGTAGGCGTCGGTGCCGGTGTTGTCGGTGTGGCCGACGACGGTAAGCGAGGTCTTGTTGTAGCGCACCACCACGTCCGCGAGCTTGTCCATCGTGCTGTAGAACCCCGGCTTGATCTGCGTGGAGTTCGTATCGAACGCGGTCTGGTTGGTCATCGTCACGCGCACGACGTCGTTCGGCAGCTTCTCGACCCTGGCGACCCCGGTCTTGATCTCCTGGGCGAGGTTCTTTTCCAGGTCGCGCTTCTGGTCGTCCATGTAGCGGCCGACCACGCCGCCGGCGAGCGCGCCGCCCACCGCGCCGATCAGCGCGCCCTTCGTCCGGTTCTTGTCGTACGCGACGGCGCCGATCACGGCGCCGCCCGCGGCGCCGATGATGGTGCCCATTTCGCGGTGCCCCATGGTGGGCCAGCTGCCGTCGGCCGCGCAGCCCGCTACGGCGAGCGCAGCTGCGATCAGGGTCATGCCTCGTTGGCTAGTCTTCATTGGTCGTCGTCCCTTTTCTTGACTGAGCGCGGGTGATCTCGCCGCGCAGGTTCATGCATACTGCGCATACAGACGGAGGAAAGCATGCCAGCCGGCTTCAGAGTACTCAAGCGCAAACGCCAGGTCGATTCGACCTGGTGCGACAAATTCCGCACTATTCCGGTCGCGAACGTCAGCGACTCCATGTTTCGCATGAGCGCGGGCGGCGCACGCCTGCGGCCTTATCACGCCGGCGGCGCGATGGCCGGGCCGGCGCTGACCGTGCGCACCGCGCCCGGCGACAACCTCATGGTTCACATGGCGCTCAACCTGGCGCGAGAGGGCGACGTGATCGTGGTCGACGCCGGCGGCGAGCTCACCAACGCGATCATCGGCGAGCGCATGCTCGCTTACTGCCAGGCGAAGGGCTTCGCCGGCATCGTGATCAACGGCGCGGTGCGCGACGTGGGCTACATCCGCGCGCACGATTTCCCGGTCTACGCCGCGGGAGTCACGCATCGCGGCCCCTACAAGAACGGCCCGGGCGAGATCAACGCCGCGATCGCGCTCGACGGCATGGCGATCGCGCCCGGCGACCTCGTGCTCGGCGACGACGACGGGCTGCTGTGCGTGCCCTACGACGATGTCGAGGCGGTGTACCAGCTCGCGCACGAGAAGCACGAGATGGAGACGCGGACCTTCAAGGACATCGGCAAGGGCGACAACAACCGCGCGCAGTACGAGAAGACGCTCAGGCAGCTCGGATGCGAATTCGAGTCCTGATCCTGGCGGCGGCGTTCTCGGCGGCCGCCCTCGGCGAGGAGGCGCCGCGCGCCGCGCAGCCCGGCGAGCTCGGCATCCGCTACTGGCTGAGCACCGGCGAGACCAAGAACAGCCACAATGCCCGCGCGGCCTCGCCGGCGCTGGGCAATCCCACCTCGGTGCTGACCTACGAGAACCTGGATGCCCACGTGCTCGAGCTGTTCGGGCAGGCGAGCTTCGCCGGCAACTGGTTCGTCAAGGGCAACCTGGGCGTCGGCAGCATCACCAACGGCTCGTTCGACGACGAGGACTACCTCGCCGGGCAGTTCAAGTTCCTGGATACCACCTCGTCGGTGCCGGAGGGCACGATCACGTACGCCACGTTCGACGTCGGCATCACCCCGTGGGTGCTGCAGGGCGGGCGCAGCAGCGTCGGCCTATTCCTCGGCTACAACCAGTGGACCGAGGAGGTGGACGGCTACGGCATCACGCAGACCGCCGATCCGCTCGGCGTCGGAGGGGGAAATCTTCCCGATTCAGTGCTCGTGATCAGCAACAAGGCGCAGTGGAAATCGCTGCGCCTGGGCGTCGCGGCGAGCCTTGCGTTCAGCGAGCGCGGCCGGCTCGTCGCCGACCTCGCCTACGTTCCCTACAGCAAGATCCGCAACGAGGACAGCCATCATCTGCGTCCCGACCTGGGGCCGGTGCCGAACGTCATCAAGGAGGGCGTCGGCATGGGAGTCCAGCTGGACGCCGAATTGCGCTACCTCGTTTCCGCGCGCACCACGCTCGGCGCAGGGCTGCGCTACTGGCGCCTGAAGGCGGAGCACGGCACGGACAACACCGACTTTCCGCTGGTCGAGCTGACCTCGGAGCGCATGGGAGTCACGCTCTCGCTCGCGCGGATCTGGTAGCGGCTACTCGCGCGCCCGCGAGATCTTCTTCACGTCGGGAAGCCGCCGCAGCGCGCGCATGACGCGCGCGAGGTGCTGGCGGTTCGCGACCTCGAGCACGAAATGCATGGTGGTGAAGACCGCGCGGTCCTCCTCCATGGTGATCGAGTCGATGTTCGAGCCGGCCTCGGCGATCTCGGAGGCGACCTTCGCGAGCACCCCGCGCCGGTTCTCGACGGTGACGTTGATCGCCGCCTGGAACAGGCGCGTAGTGCGCGGGTCCCATTCGACGTCGATCCACTGCTCGGGCTCGTTCTTGCGCGAGCGCACGATCGAGGGGCATTCGCAGGCGTGCACCACCAGGCCCTGGCCCTTCTTGATCGAGCCGACGATCGAGTCGCCCGGGATCGGCCGGCAGCAGGTGGCGAGCTGGACCGCGACGCCCTCGGTGCCGCGGATCGTCACGGCGCCGGGGGTCTTCGACTCCGGCACGTCCAGGGTCTTCACCAGCCGCCGCGCCACCACCGCGGGCAGGCGCTTGCCCAGGCCGATGTCGGCGAGCAGCTCCTCGCGCGAGCGCGCGCCGCCGTCGCGCACCACCCGCTCCCAGGCCGCCTCGTCGATCTCGGCGAGCGAGCTCGCGAGGCCGTGCAGCGCCTGGTCGAGCAGGCGCTCGCCCAGCCCGGCCGATTCCTCGTACTGCATGGTCTTCAGGAAGTGGCGGATGTTCGAACGCGCCTTGCCGGTGCGGACGTACTGCAGCCACCCCGCGCTCGGCTTGGCGTGGCTCGCGGTGATGATCTCGACGCGGTCGCCGTTGCGCAGCTCGGTGCGCAGGGGCACGAGCTCGCCGTTGACCTTCGCCGCGACGCAGCGGTTGCCGATGTCGGTGTGCACGGCGTAGGCGAAGTCGACCGCGGTCGCGCCGCGCGGCAGCGAGAGAATCTTGCCTTTCGGCGTGAACACGTAGACCTCGTCGGGGAACAGATCCACCTTCACGTGCTCGAGGAACTCGTGCGGGTCGCCGGACTGGTGCTGGATCTCGAGCAGCGACTGCAGCCAGCGGTGCGTCTGTTTCTGCAGGTCCGAGAGCTTGTCGGTGTCGTCCTTGTACATCCAGTGCGAAGCGACGCCCGACTCGGCGAGGCGGTGCATCTGCTCGGTGCGGATCTGCACCTCGACCGGCACGCCGTAGGGCCCGATCAGGTCGGTGTGGATCGACTGATAGCCGTTGCCCTTCGGGATCGCGATGTAGTCCTTGAACTTGCCCGGGATCGGCTTGTACAGGGAGTGCAGGGCGCCCAGGGCGAGATAGCACGCGGGCACGTCCCGCAGGATCACGCGGCAGCCGAAGATGTCGTGCACCTCCGAGAACGAGAGGTGCTTCTCGATCATCTTGCGGTAGGTCGAGTAGACGTGCTTCTCGCGCCCGAAGACCTGCGCCGCGATGCCGCTCTCAACGAGCTTCCGCTTGATCGCCTCGAGCGTGCGCCCGATCATCTCGCGCCGGTTGCCGCGCGCCGCCTTGGTCGCCTTGGCGAGCACCTTGTAGCGCGTGGGATAGAGGTGCGAGAACGCGAGCTCCTGCAGCTCGTGGTAGAGCGTGTTCAGGCCGAGGCGGTTGGCGATCGGGGCGTAGATCTCCATCGTCTCGCGCGCGATGCGGCGGCGCTTCGCCGGCGGCACCGCGCCCAGCGTGCGCATGTTGTGCAGCCGGTCGGCGAGCTTGATCAGCATGACGCGCACGTCGCGCGCCATGGCGAGCAGCATCTTGCGGAAGTTCTCCGCCTGGGCGTCCTCGGCGGACTGGAACTCGATCCGGTCGAGCTTGGAGACACCGTCGACCAGCTCGGCGACCGGCTTCCCGAAGGTATCGGAGATCTCGTCCTTGGTGACCGAGGTGTCCTCGGTGACGTCGTGCAGCAGCGCGGCCATCAGCGTCTGGCCGTCGAGGTGCCAGTCGGCGAGGATCTCGGCGACCGCCAGCGGGTGGGAGATGTAGGGGTCGCCGGACTGGCGGGTCTGGCCGTGGTGCGCCGCCTCCGAGAAACGGTAGGCCTCGGCGAGCCGCGCCACGTCCTTCGGCTTCAGGTAGCCGAAGCGCCTGGCGTCGAGGAGGTCGGTGGCGGCAGCCATGGGGCCAGATTACACCTGCCCCAAAAAAATCAGGGACAGACCACGTTTTTCCAAGCCTTCTTGGCCTGGAAAACGTGGTCTGTCCCTGATTTTGGCTTACAAACCGGGAGGAGTAGGCGGCGTGGCGCCGCGCTTGAGCACTTCCGTGCCCACCTTGCCGGAGGCGATCTCGCGCAAGGCAATGACGGTCGCTTTGTCGCGGTTGGGCTCGACCATCGGGCTCGCGCCGGCGCCGAGCTGGCGCGCGCGATAAGTGGCTGCCAGCGTGAGCTGAAAGCGGTTGGAAATTCTCTTCAGGCAATCGTCAACGGTAATGCGCGCCATGGGCCTTTGCTCTTTCCTTGCGAATGATTTCCGCCAGCTCGCGCCGGGCGGTATCGAAGTCCTTGTTAATTATACGGTATTCGAACTCCCCGGAGTGCGCCAGCTCTTCGCGCGCATTGTCCAGCCGGCGCCGGATCACGGCCTGGGAGTCCTGCGCGCGGCTGCGCATGCGGCGCTCGAGTTCCTCCACCGACGGCGGCAGGATGAAGATCCCGACGCAGTCCGGATAGAGGCTGCGCACCTGCCGGGCGCCCTGCCAGTCGATCTCGAGGATCAGGTCATCGCCGCGCGCCAAGGCGTCCGCGATGACGCGCTTGGCGGTGCCGTAGCGGTAGCCGTGCACCTCGGCGCTCTCGAGGAATTCGTCGCGGCCGCGCATGGCGAGGAACTCGGCGTCGTCCACGAAGTGGTAGTCGACGCCGTCCTTTTCCCCGGGCCGCGGCGCTCGCGTGGTGTAGGAGATCGAGAGCTTGAGGCTCGGATCCCCGCGCATCAGCGCCTCGATGAGCGAGGTCTTGCCGGCGCCCGACGGCGCTGTAATGACGAACAGCTTTCCTTTATTCAATGTTCTGCACCTGCTCGCGGATCTGCTCGACGAGCAGCTTGAGCTCCAGCGCGCAGTCCGAGATCGCCTGGCTCGCCGCCTTGGCCGCCAGCGTATTCGCCTCGCGGTTGAGCTCCTGCGCGATGAAGTCGAGGCGCTTGCCCACCGGACCTCCCGCGCCGAGCACTCTTTGCACCTCGTCGAGGTGGCCGCGCAGGCGCTCGAGCTCCTCGGCGACGTCGATCTTGGACGCGAATAGCGCGATCTCAGCGCGCACGCGCTCGTCGTCGGCCGAGCCGATCGCCTCCCTCAGGCGCTCGCTCAGCTTCTCCTGGTACGCGGCGATCGCCTGCGGCATGAGCGGCGCGATGGCGTCGAGGCGCGCGCGCATGGCGTGCACCCGCTCGAGCACCGCGGCGGCGAGCTTCCCGCCCTCGCGCGTGCGCGCCGCCACGAGCTCGTCGAGCGCTCGCCGGCAGAGCGCGGACACCGGCGCGCGCAGGCTCTCGTCGTCGGCGGCTTGGGCGATGACCCCCGGCCAGCGCAGGATGTCGGCCAGGCGCAGCGGCGCGGCATCCGGAAACAGCTTCCGCCCTGCCTCGGCGAGCGCGCGCAGGCGCTCGACCGCCTCGGAATTCACCTTGGACGCGGTCTCGCCCGGGCTCTCGGCGAGCCACACGCGGCAATCGACCTTGCCGCGTGCGAGGCGCGCCGCGATCAGCTCGCGCAGCACTGGCTCGTGCGCGCGCAACTCGTCGGCAATGCGGAACTGCAGGTCCAGGAAGCGCGAGTTGACGGAACGCAGCTCCAAGCCGAGCGTTCCGCGGGCGGAACCGGCGGCCGCCGCGGCGTAGCCGGTCATGCTTTGGATGGCAAGCGACAAGGGCGAGACGGCTATCATAGGGGAGATGGCCCCGCAAGCCAACGCTTCCGCTGCGAAAGCGCCTCGCCGATGAGGAGCCCGACGATCGTCCAGGCGAGCACGGTCGGCGCGCGCGAAAAAAACGAGGACCGCGTAGCCCACTGGATTACGCCCGGCGCCGTGCTGATGGCGGTGGCCGACGGCCTGGGCGGCCACATGCACGGCGAGCTCGCTGCGCAGATGGCCATCGATGTCCTCGGCGCGGCGTTCGGGGCCGAGGCGCGGCCTCGGCTCGCTGATCCGGCCGCATTCCTCGAGCGCTCGCTCGCGGCGGGGCACGCCGCGATCGTGCGCGAGGCCGAACGGCAGCACCTGGCCGAGCATCCGCGCACGGTCATCGCCGCGTGCGTCGTGCAGGACGGAGAGGTGCATTGGACGCATGTCGGCGATTGCCGCTTTTACCTCCTGCGCGCCGGGGGTGTCCTGGCACGCTCGCGCGACCACACGCTGGTGCAGCGGCTGGTCGACGAGGGCCGGATACCCGACGAGGCGGCGGGCACGCACCCGCACCGCAACCGCCTGCTGCAGTGCCTGGGCGGGTACGAGGCGCCGCAGCTCGAGCCCGTGGCAAGCGTCGCGCTCGCGCCCGGGGACGTCGTGCTGCTCTGTTCCGACGGGTTCTGGGGGCCGCTCGGCCAGCGCGACATCGTGCAAGCGCTGCTTTCGCGCCCGCTCGAGCAGGCGATTGCCGGGCTCGTCGCCACCGCGGAAGCGAACGCCAGCTTCGATTGCGACAACATCTCCGTGGTGGCGATGAAATGGCCTCCAGACTGAACGGCAGGGCCGCCGGCGAGCTGCGGCCGGTGCGCATCCAGCGCCGCTACACCCGGCACCCCGAAGGCTCGGCGCTGGTCGAGTTCGGCGATACGCGCGTGCTGTGCACCGCGAGCGTGGATGAGCGCGTGCCGCCCTTCCTCAAGGACACCGGCCGCGGCTGGGTCACGGCCGAGTACGGCATGCTTCCGCGCTCGACCAATACCCGTACCGAGCGCGAGGCGGCGCGCGGCAAGCAGTCCGGGCGCACGCAGGAAATCCAGCGCCTGATCGGACGCTCGCTGCGCGCGGTCGTCGACCTGGCGGCGCTCGGGCAAAGAACCGTGCACCTCGACTGCGACGTGCTCCAGGCCGACGGCGGAACTCGCACTGCGGCAATTACCGGGGCTTTCGTTGCGCTGCACGACGCTGTTTCGTGGTTGAAGGAGAAAAAGCTGATCTTCGAGAATCCCATCCGGGATCACGTGGCCGCCGTTTCCGTCGGCCTGTCGGGCGGCACGCCGCTCCTCGACCTCGACTACGCCGAAGACTCGGCCTGCGGCTGCGACGTGAACGTGGTCATGACCGGCTCGGGGCGCTTCGTGGAAGTGCAGGGCACGGCCGAAGGCGAGGCGTTCTCGCGCGCCGAGCTCGACACGCTGCTCGATCTCGCGGCGCGCGGCATCGCCGAGCTGGTGCGCCAGCAGAAAAAATCGCTCGGCCTGTGAAGCTGGTGCTCGCCTCGTCCAATCCCGGCAAGCTGCGGGAGATCGAAGCCTTGCTCGAACCCCATGGGCTCGAAGTCATTTCGCAACAGGAATTGTCCATTGCCGACGCGGACGAGCCGCACCCCGCCTTCGTCGAGAACGCGCTCGCCAAGGCGCGCCACGCGAGCCGCGCCTCGGGGCTGCCCGCGCTCGCCGACGATTCCGGCCTGTGCGTCGAGGCGCTGGGCGGGGAGCCCGGGGTGCGCTCGGCGCACTACGCCGGGCGCGAAGGCAGCCGCGAGGAGCGCGACGCCCGGAACAACGACAAGCTTCTTTCCGTCCTGGGGGAGGACCGGAGAGCCTACTACTGCTGCGTGCTCGTGATGCTGCGTCATCCCGAAGATCCGCGCCCGCTGCTTGCCGAGGGGCTCTGGCGCGGCGAGATTGCGCGCGCACCGCGCGGCGCCAGCGGTTTCGGCTACGACCCGCTTTTTTACCTGAAGGATCTTGGAAAAACCGCTGCGGAGCTCGCCCCGGAGCACAAGAACCGCATCAGCCACCGCGGCATCGCGCTGCGCAAGCTGCTCGAGCTGCTCAATGATCAGGCTTGAGTCGCTGCCGCCGCTCGCGCTCTACGTGCACATTCCCTGGTGCGTGCGCAAGTGTCCCTATTGCGACTTCAACTCGCATGAGCGGGCTGGCGCGCTGCCGGAGAACGAGTATGTCGCGAAGCTTCTCCTCGACCTCGAGCGCCTGCTGCCATCGGTCTGGGGGCGGCGCCTGGTGAGCATGTTCATCGGCGGCGGCACGCCGAGCCTCCTCTCGCCCGGGGCGATCGATCTCCTGCTTTCCGCGGTGCGCGCGCGCCTCACGCTCGAGCCCGGCGCCGAGATCACGCTCGAAGCGAACCCGGGCACGGTGGAGGCGGAGCGCTTCCGCGGCTTTCGGCAGGCGGGGATCAACCGGCTTTCGATCGGCGTGCAGAGCTTCGACGAGCGCATGCTCGCGGCGCTCGGGCGCATCCACGGCCCCCGAGACGCTCGTAGCGCGATCGAGGCTGCTTGCGAGAGCTTCGACAACGTCAACATCGATCTCATGTACGGTCTGCCCGGCCAGACGCTCGCCATGGCGCGTGCGGATATCGAGGAGGCGGCGACGAGCGGCGTGCCGCATGTTTCGGCCTACCAGCTCACGATCGAGCCCAACACGGTGTTCTGGAACCGGCCGCCACCGCTTCCGGAGCACGACCGGTGCGCCGACATGCAGGTCATGATTGAAGAAGTGCTGGGCGGGAAAGGCTATGAGCACTACGAGACCTCGGCGTTCGCCCGGCCGGGCCGGCGCTGTCAGCACAACCTCAACTACTGGGAGTTCGGCGACTACCTC
>DATIGR010000003.1:0-4868 GCA_035454645.1 Burkholderiales bacterium | reverse complement strand
CCTCGCGATTATGTTGTGCGGCGCCTACGCCATGGTGATGAGCTCCAACTACAACAGCCGGCCGCGCGCCGCCGAGGTCCTGGTGGCCGGCGCCGAGGCGCGTTTGGTGCGCCGCCGCGAGTCGATCGAGGAGCTGTTTGCCCTGGAGCGCACTCAGGGCTGAAAATCGTCGGTTTCGATGACCACCGCCACCCGCCGCCTCGCGCTCCTTGGCCTCGTCGTCGCCGTGCTGGGCGGAGCAGTGGCCGCCTACTTCTTCGCGGCCGATGGCCGCGCCCGGGAGGGCAGCGCAGGAGCGGCCAAGTCGCAGGCGCGCAAGGCGAGCGCCGCGCGCGCGGTGCTCATCAGCACCGTGGTCGCCGAGCCGCGCAGCCTGGAGGTCTACGAAGAGGTGGTCGGGTCGCTCGAGAACGTCATGGATCCGAGGATCGCCGCCGAAGTGGCCGGCCGCGTGACCCGGGTCCTCGCCTTCACCGGCAAGAAGGTGAAGCAAGGCGAGCTGCTCGCCGAGATCGACGCCGGCGACTTCGAGATCCAGTCGCGTGGCGACGCCGCCGATATCAAGCGCCTGCAGGCCCTGCTGGCGAACCAGGAGCGCATCGTCGAGCGCCAGGAGAAGCTCGTCGGCCAGGGGTTCATCTCGCAGAACGCGCTCGACGAAGCGATCGCCCAGCGCAGCGTGTTGCGCGAGCAGCTGAGCGCGGCGCGGGCGCGCGCCGAGTCCACCGGGCGCAGCCTCGGCAAGACCAAGGTGGTGGCGCCGATCGACGGGGAGATCGAGACCCAGGTCGTCGCCCCCGGAGACTACGTCAAGGTCGGCGATCCGCTGTTCAGGCTGGTCGGTACCCAGCGCATGCGCGCGCACCTCCTGTTCCCGGAAAGCGCGGCCAACCGCATCCGGCCCGGGCTCACCGTGCGCCTCGAGTCCCCCGCGGCGCCCGGGCGACCGATCCAGAGCGCGATCGACGAGATCAGGCCCACGGTCAGCGCCGGCAACCGCGCGCTCGACGCCATCGTGCGGTTCGAAACCACCGACGGCGCTTTCCGCGGCGGCGGCAGCGTGAACGCGCGCGTCGTGCTCGAGCTGAAGAAAAACGCCCTCATGGTGCCCGAGCAGAGCGTCGTGCTGCGTCCCGCGGGCAAGGTGGTGTACGTGGTGAGCGAGGGCCGCGTCGCGCAGCGCCGGGTGGAAACGGGCCTGAAGCAGGACGGGCTGCAGGAGATTCTCTCGGGCCTGTCGGCCGGCGAGCTGGTGGCGAGCGACGGCGCCGGGTTCCTGAGCGACGGCGCCGCCGTCACGCTCGCCTCCAGGAAAGGCAAATCGTAATGAACCTGCCCGAGATATCGATCCGCCGCCACGTGTTCGCCTTCATGCTGAACGCGGTGCTGATCCTCTTCGGCATCATCGCCTACGAGCGCATCGGCGTCGACAAGCTGCCGTACATCGAGTTCCCGGTGATCTCGGTCACGACCGCGCAACGCGGCGCCAACCCCGAGGTGATCGACTCGTCGATCACGAACCTGATCGAGACCGCGGTCAACAGCGTGCCCGGCATCGAGCACATCCAGTCGACCTCTTCGCCGGGCACTTCCACCGTCTCGATCACCTTCGATCTCGGCAAGCCGATCGACGTCGCGTTCCAGGAAGTGCAGGCCAAGGTGAACCAGGTCCTGCGGCGGCTTCCCGACGACGCCGACCCGCCGGTGGTGGCCAAGGTCGAGACCAACAGCTCGCCGATCTTCTGGATGGCGCTGCAGGGCGACCGTACGCAGCAGCAGCTCAACCAGTACGCGCTCAACGTGATCAAGAAGCGCCTGGAGACCGTGGACGGGGTCGGCGAGGTGCGCATCGGCGGGCGGCGCGACCGCACCATCCGCGTCAACCTCCTGCCCGCGCGGATGGCGGCGTTCGGCATCGCCGCGCAGGACATCACCGACGGCTTTCGCCGCGAGCACATCCAGTTCTCCGGCGGCTTCCTCACCGGGCGCTCGACCGAGCACCTGGTGAAGATCGACCTCGAGTTCCACAAGATCGACGACCTCGCGGCGATGATCGTCGGCTACAAGGACGGGGCGCCGGTGCGGCTGCGCGACATCGCGGAGGTCGAGGACGGGCTGAACGACTTCCGCCAGATGGCGCGCGCCAACGGCAAGCCCACGGTCGGCATCGGCGTCACCAAGATCCCGAACACGAACACGGTCGCGATCATCGACAGCGTACAGCGGCGCATCGACGAGGAGATCCGGCCGCAGCTGCCGCCCGGGCTCGAGCTCGTGCCGATCCAGAACGATGCCCTGTTCATCGAGGAGATGGTGGCCTCGCTCAAGAGCCACCTGGTCGAGGGCACGCTGCTCGCCGCGCTGGTGGTGTGGCTTTTCCTGAAGAGCTTCCGCTCGACGCTGATCATCGCGACCGCCATCCCGGTATCGCTGTTCGGCTCGATCGCGGTGATGTACTTCTTCGGCTACACGTTCAATTCGGTGACGCTGCTCGCGCTTCTCCTGCTGGTGGGCGTGGTGGTGGACGACGCCATCGTCGTGCTCGAGAACATCTTCCGCCACCGCGAGGAAGACCGCGGCGCGACCGCGGTATCGGCGGCGATCACGGGCAGCCGCGAGGTGAGCTTCGCGGTGATCGCCGCGAGCCTGTCGCTCGCCGCGATCTTCGCGCCGGTGATCTTCGTCTCGGGAATCCTCGGCCAGTTCCTGCGCTCGTTCGCCGTCGTGGTGACGTTCGGCGTGCTGGTGTCGCTGTTCGTGTCGCTCACGCTCACTCCCATGCTGTGCTCGCGCTACCTGGAGGTGAGCGCGAAGCACGGCCGCGTGTACTGGGCCCTCGAGCGCTTCTTCGACGCCATGGAGCGCACCTACCGGCGGCTGCTCGGCTGGGGAATCGCGCACCGCTGGGCCGTCATCGGCATCGCCGCGGCGATGTTCGTTTCCTCGTTCTACTTCTTCCGGGCGCTGCCGATCGAGCTCGCGCCGCAGCAGGACGAGGGCAAGTTCTTCGTCAACATCCGCGCGCCGGCCGGGTCCTCGATCCACTACACGGAGCGCAAGCTGAGCGAGGCCGAGAGCATCGTTGCGGCGTATCCGGAAGTCACCACCGTCTACGGCGTGATCGGCCTCGGCTCGGCCGGCCAGGTGAACCAGGCACTGCTCATCGTGCGCATGGTGCCGCGCGGCGAGCGCACCCGCTCGCAACAGCAGGTGCTCGAGCAGTTGCGGCGCGATCTGGCCGCGATTCCGGGGGTGCGCGCATTCCCGCGCGCCCCCGGCCTGGTGCCGCGCCAGCGCACCGAAGCGCTGCAGTTCGTGGTGCGCGGGCCGAACCTGCAGGAGATGGGGCGCGTGGCCGTCGCGCTGCAGGAGCGGCTGCAGGCAGACCCGGAGATCGGGCGCATGGATACCGACCTGCAGCTCGAGCTGCCGCAGCTCGTCCTCGAGCCCGACCGCGTGCGCACCGCGGCGCTCGGGCTCACCTCCTCGGACGTGGCGCTCGCCGTGAACATGCTCACCGGCGGCGTCGACATCGCGAAGTACAACGACCATCCGGGCGACGGCGAGCGCTACGACGTGCGCGTGAAGGCGAAGGACGGCGAGTTCGAGCAGCAGGCCGACCTCGCCAAGATCTACCTGCGCAACCGCGCGGGACAGCTGGTGCGCCTGGACAACGTGGCGCGCTTCCGCGAAACGATCGGACCCGCGGTGATCGCGCGCTTCGACCTGCAGTACGCCGCGAGCTTCTTCGCCAACCCGACGGTGCCGCTCAGCGCGGCGGTGGCCAAGGTGCGCGCCGCCGCCGACGAGAGCCTGCCCATCGGTTACGCCGTGACCTTCATCGGCGAGGCGGAGCAGATGGAGAAGACCTCGAGCGCGGCGGCGTTCACCTTCGCGCTCGCGCTGATCCTGCTCTACATGGTGCTCGCGAGCCAGTTCAACAGCTTCCTGCAGCCGCTGCTCGTCATGATCGCGGTGCCGCTTGCCGTGATCGGCGGCGTGGTGGCGCTGTGGACCTTCCGCCACAGCCTCAACATCTATTCGATGATCGGCCTGGTGCTGCTGATCGGCCTGGTGGCGAAGAACTCGATCCTGCTCGTCGACCTCGCGAACCAGCGCCGCGCCCAGGGCATGAGCGTGGACGACGCGCTGCGCGACGCCTGCCCGATCCGCATGCGCCCCGTGCTGATGACCTCGCTCACGCTGATCCTCGCCCTGCTGCCGGCGGCGCTCGGCTTCGGCGCCGGCGCCGAGACCAACGCGCCGCTCGCGATCGCGGTCATCGGCGGCATGGTGACCTCGACCCTGCTCACGCTCGTGGTCGTGCCCGCCGCGTATTCGCTGGTCGAGAACGGGCGCGAACGCCGCCGCGCGCTGCAGGCGGCCGGCGCTGGCGCGGTGCAGGCGCCGCACGCGCCGCGGCGGGAACCCTAGGTGGCCGACGCCCGCAGCCTCGCGGTGTTCTGCGACTTCGAGAACATCGCGCTCGGCGTGCGCGAGGCGCGCTACTCGCAGTTCGACATGGAGAAGGTGCTCGAGCGGCTGCTCGCCAAGGGCTCGATCGTGGTGAAGAAGGCGTATTGCGACTGGGACCGCTACAAGGAGTTCAAGGCCACGATGCACGCCGCGTCGTTCGAGCTGATCGAGATTCCGCACGTGCGCCAGTCGGGCAAGAACTCCGCCGACATCCGCATGGTCGTCGATGCGCTGGACCTGTGCTACACGAAGTCGCACGTCGACACCTTCGTCATCGTCAGCGGCGACTCCGACTTCTCGCCGCTCGTCTCCAAGCTGCGCGAGAACGCGAAGACCGTGATCGGCGTCGGCGTGAAGAACTCGAGCTCGGATCTCCTGATCAACAACTGCGA
>DATIGR010000002.1:0-17848 GCA_035454645.1 Burkholderiales bacterium | reverse complement strand
CCGCTCCACCGGCCAGTCGCCGCCCTTGGCGAGCACCTGCGGCCGGCACGCCGCGATCAGGGCCTCGGGCGTGTCCTCGCCGAACCAGGTGACCGCGTCGACGCACTCGAGCGCCGCCACCACGGCGAGCCGGTCGGCGAGCGCGTTGAGCGGCCGCTCGGCGCCCTTGCCGAGCCGCCGCGCGGAGCCGTCGGAGTTCAGCGCCACGAGCAGCGCGGCGCCGAGCGCGCGCGCGCGGGCGAGATAGGTGACGTGCCCGCGGTGCAGGATGTCGAACACGCCGTTGGTGAAGACCAGCGGGCGCTCGAGCGTGCCGATCCAGTTTTCGAGTGCAGCCGGGTCCCGGATCTTGGCCTCGAACGGCGGCGGCTTCACGCGCGCGGCGGCTTCGGCTTCTCGGCCGGCGCCGGCGGCGGGCTGCAGCGCTCGTCGGCTTCGGTGCAGTACTCGAACACCCGCACCACCTTGCGCACGCCGCCAGTGGTGCGCGCGATCTCGGTAGCCTTCTCGGCTTCGGCCTCGGTGACCAGGCCGAGCAGGTAGACCACGCCCGCCTCGGTGACCACCTTGACGTGCAGCGCGTTCAAGCCTTTCGTATTGACGAAGCCGCCTTTCACCCTTGCCGTGATGGCGGCGTCGTTCGCGCGCGAGGTGGCCGATGCGATCCCCGACACCTGGATGTCGTTGGTGACGCTGCGCACGTTCGGCACCTCGGCGGCCAGCTTCTCCGCCTCGGCGCGCGTCGCCTCGTCCCAGGCCTGGCCGGTCAGGAGAACCGCGCGGTTATAGGCCGTAACGGTGATGTAGCCGCGCTCGCCGATGCGCTCCCCGATTCGGCTCGCGGCGCGCGATTCGATGGCGCCGTCGTCGAGCTGGGTGCCGGTGGTGCGGCGGTCCTCGAGCGAGCTCACCGCGACGACGCTGCCCGCGCCGACGACCGCCGCGCAGCCCGGGAGCGCAAGCACAGGAATCAGCGCGAGAAGAGCAGCGTATCGATGGCGTCGCATAGGCAGTGAATGCACAGTAGATGGACTTCCTGGATGCGGGCGGTCTTCTTGTGCGGCACGCACAGGTGCACGTCCTCGGGCGTGAGCGCAGCGGCCATCTTGCCGCCGCCGTTACCGGTGAGCGCCACCACCCGGACGCCGAGCTCGTGCGCGGCGTGGACGGCTTCGAGCACGTTGGCCGAGTTTCCGCTGGTGGAGATCGCGAGCAGCGCATCGCCGCGCCGCCCGAGGGCGCGCAGCGGCTTGGAGAACACCTGCTGATAGGCGTAATCGTTGGCGATCGAGGTCAGGCTCGAGGTATCGGTGCTGAGCGCCACTGCGGCGAGCGGCGGGCGCTCGATCTCGAAGCGGTTGACGAGCTCGGCGGCGAAGTGCTGCGCGTCGGCGGCGGACCCGCCGTTGCCGCAGGAAAGGATCTTCCCGCCGCCGCGCAGCGTGTCGGCGAGCCGCTGCGCAGCCCGGGCCAGCGGCTCGGTCAGCGCCGCGGCCGCGGCTTGCTTGAGCTTCGCGCTCTCGGCGAAGTGCGCGGCGATGCGGGACTCGAGCACGCCGCGATTTTACTCGACGCAGACTACTCGCCGAAAGCGTCGCGGATCCACTGCACGCTCGCCGCCGGCCCGTCGACGAGGAAGACGTCGAAGCGGCACGGGGCCTGCGGCCGGTGCGCGAGGTACAGGCGCGCCGCCGCGAGCAGGCGCTGGCGCTTCGCCGCGGTGACGCTCTCGCCCGCGCCGCCGAAGCCGGGGCGGCTGCGCATGCGCACCTCGGCGAACACCAGCATGCCGCGCTCTTCGGCCACCAGGTCGATTTCACCTAAGCGGCAGCGCCAGTTGCGCTCGAGCAGGCGCAGCCCGGCGGCGCGCATCAGCGCTGCACAGAGATCCTCGGCTCGCGCGCCCGATGGGTTCATGGCACGCTTAACGCCCAGGAGGTAGCCCGGTTGACTCCCGCAGTCCTGTATGTGGTCGCCACCCCCATCGGCAACCTGGCCGACGCGAGCGCCCGGTCGATCGAAATCTTGAAGGATGTCGAGTTGATCGCGTGCGAGGACACGCGCACCACGCGCACGCTGCTCGCCCGGTACGGCATCACGGCGCGCACCGTCGCGCTGCACGCGCACAACGAGCGCCGCGCCGCCGCCGGGCTGATCGCCACGCTGCGCGAAGGCAGGAGCGTCGCGCTGGTGAGCGACGCGGGCACGCCGGGCCTGTCCGATCCGGGCGCCTGGCTCGTCGCCGAAGCGCACCGCGCCGGGATCCGCGTGAGCCCGGTGCCCGGGCCGAGCGCCGCGGCGGCGGCGCTCTCGGCCTCCGGCTTCACGGCGCCGCAGTACCTGTTCGCCGGTTTCCTGCCGGCGAGCCCGGCCGCGCGGCGCAAGGCGCTCGAGGCCCTCGAGGTGCCGTATCCGGTCGTGATCTACGAAGCGCCGCACCGGATGGCGGAGACCTTGCGCGACCTGAAGGACAGGTTCGGCGACGCGAGAGAGATCGTGGTCGGGCGCGAGCTCACCAAGAAGTTCGAGGAGCTCGTGCGCCTGCCGCTCGGCGAGGCGCCGCAGTGGCTCGCCGCGCGCGCCGAGCGCACCCTGGGCGAGTTCGTCCTCGTGCTCGCGCCGGGAGCCGGGCGGGAGCGTCGCGCGCTCGATCCGGACAAGGTGCTGGAGGTTCTGCTCGACGCGCTCGCGCCGAGCGAGGCGGCGCGACTCGCCGCCCGGATCACCGGAGCACCGAAAAACGTGCTGTATCGCAAAGCCATAAAATCCTAGACGATGGATCGCCTGACGCTGCGCCGCCCCGACGACTGGCACCTGCACCTGCGCGACGGCGCCGCGCTCGCGTCGGTGCTCGCCGATTCGGCGCGCCGCTTCGCGCGCGCGATCGTGATGCCGAACCTCAGGCCCGCGGTGCGCACCACCGCGCAGGCGCTCGAGTACCGCAGCCGCGTGCTCGCGGCGCTCCCCGCCGGCATGAAGTTCGAGCCGCTGATGACGCTGTACCTCACCGACGACACGCCGCCGGAGGAGATCGAGCGCGCGAAGGCTTCCGGGCGCGTGTTCGGCGTCAAGCTCTACCCCGCGGGCGCGACCACGCACTCGGACGAGGGCGTGACGCGCCTTTCGCGCTGCTTCCACACGCTCGAGAAGATGGCCGAGCTCGGCATGCCGCTGCTCGTGCACGGCGAGTCCACCGACCCCGCGATCGACGTCTTCGACCGCGAGCAGGCGTTCATCGAGGAGGTGCTCGGGCCGACGCTCGAGCGCTTTCCGGGCCTGAAAGTGGTGCTCGAGCACATCACCACGCGCGAGGCGGTGCACTATGTCGAAGTCACCGGGCCGAACGTCGCCGCCACGATCACTGCGCACCATCTGCTTCTCAACCGCAATGCGCTCTTTCTCGGCGGCATCCGGCCGCACCATTACTGCCTGCCGGTGCTCAAGCGCGAAAGCCACCGCGAGGCGCTGGTCGAGGCCGCCACCTCGGGCAACGCGAAGTTCTTCCTCGGCACCGACAGCGCCCCGCATGCGCGCAGCGCCAAGGAAGCGGCGTGCGGCTGCGCCGGCATCTACACCGCGCACGCCGCGATCGAGCTTTATGCCGCGGCGTTCGAGGAGGCCGGGGCGCTCGACAAGCTCGAGGGATTTGCCAGCGTGTTCGGCGCGCAGTTCTACGGCCTGCCGCTCAACGCCGGCACGATCGCGCTCGAGCGCGCCGAGTGGCGCGTGCCCGAGCGCCTCGCTTTCGGAACCGAGGAGCTGGTGCCGCTGCGCGCCGGAGAAACCGTCCCCTGGAAGCTCGCCTAGCGCATCCCGCTTTCGACGCGGTGCGCCCGTGGCTCACCGCCGAGCGCTCGCTCGAGCGCCTGAATGCTCTTGCCGAGAAGCGGGGATTGAGGACCGAAAGCGGCCGGCCGGTGCGTTTCGTGCAGCCCGGGGAGAAGGACGCGTACTACGAGATCAAGGTCTACGAGACCGGCCGTGTCGAGACCCGGCCCGACAGCCTGCACGACTACTTCAACGCGCTTGCCTGGCTCGCGTTCCCGCTCGCCAAGGCGCGCCTCAACGCGATGCACGCCGCCGCGATCCCGCGCGAGCGCGGCCGGCGCGGGCGGCTGCGCGACCTGCTGACGATCTTCGATGAGGGCGGCGCGATCGTGCAGTGCGATGACGCGCGCTTGGTTTGGTTGTTGAAGGGCTTCGAATGGAAGAAACTCTTCTGGGACAACCGCGAAAAGGTTGTCAAAGCGATGCGCGTCGTGGTCTTCGGCCACGCGGTTCTCGAGAAGGCGCTCGAGCCGTGGCCGGGGATCACCTGCAAGGCGATCATCGTCGGCGACGGCGCCCGGCCCGACCGCGCGGCGCGCGACTGGCTCGCCGGGCTGGCCGCGGACGCATCGCCGCGCCTCATGCCGCCGCTGCCGATCTTCGGCTTTCCCGGCTGGCACGCCGACAATGCGGCCGCGGCGTTCTACGACGACGCGCGCTACTTCCGTCCCCTGCGGCAAGACCGCTAGGGGAAGACGTAGCGGATCGCCTGGCCGCGAGGCAGCGCCTCCGGATGGCGCGCAGCCACCAGCTCGGTGATTTCCTCGACGCGGCCGAAAGGGACATCTACCATCATCAGCACGCACCCGGCGTCGATTTCGGCCTGGAATTGCCTGAGCCGCGAGTTCGGCACCGCCGCCCCCGCCATGCTCGCCATCCAGCCGCCGAGGGGCGCGCCGAGCAGCATGCCGATAAGAATCGAGACCAGCTGCGGGTTGGTGCCTTCCGGCGGATACGCCACCACCATCACGCCGACCAGCGCTCCGATGATGGCGCCGAGCGCCAGGCCCACCGCGGCGCCATGGACCATGTCGGTCTTGTCGAGGTAGCCCGCCTCGTGAAGCGGCTCGAGCTCGGTGCCGCGGCTCGCGAGGAAACGCATGTGGCGGTCCTCGACTCGCGCAAGCAGCAGGTCGTCGGCCGTGCGGCGCGCGCTTTCGACATCCGGCAGGATGAAATACAGGCGTCTGCGCATGATCGCCCTCCTTGCGGGTTGCGGCTTCTTAGACTGTGCCTGCGGCGGTAAAATTGCAACCGGAGTCGGCCAGGCAGCCGCTGGGCGCAAGCCCAGAGGAAAGTCCGGGCTCCGCAGAGCGGGATGCAGGGTAACTCCCTGGCACGGCGACGTGACGAACAGGGCCACAGAGACGAGTCCCGGAGGCAACTTCGGGGGTGAAACGCGGCAACCTCCATCCGGAGCAACACCAAATAGGCAAGCGTAGTGGGGAACACGCCACTGCAGGCCTGCTCGGCCGAGCTTGCGGGTAGGTGGCTAGAGCCCCGGGGCAACCCGGAGCCCAGAGGAATGGCTGCCGGCCCCGCCGGGTCAAACCGGCCGGGGCGACAGAACCCGGCTTACCGGCCGCACTCCCTTGCTTGGCTTTCCCCGGCGGAGAATAATCTCCGCCCGGGGGAGGGAAATGCACGATCGTCTGAGTCGGAACGACGTGACCAATCGCGTCGACGTCGAGGACCCTGCGCGGGTCCGCGATGCGGTGGCTGCGATCTACGCCGCACGCTACCCCGGCGCCGAGCTTGCCCCGCTCGAGCGCGCCTTCGCCGACTTCCAGGCCCTGTTCGAGGGCCGCTATCCCGGCTACCTCGCGTGCGACACCCTGTACCACGACATGCGCCACACGCTCGACATGACGCTCGCGATGGCGCGCCTGGTCGACGGCTACGAGCGCAGCTCGGCGCAAGCCGACCGCCTTGGGCCGCGCCGCGCCGTGCTCGGCGTGCTGGTCGCGCTGCTGCACGACTCGGGCTATCTCAAGCGCGCGTCCGAAGCCGCGGTGCAGAACGGCGCGGTGTTCACCAAGACCCATGTCAGCCGCGGCGCGGATTTCATCTCCGCCTACCTGCCGGGCGTCGGCTTCGGCGCCGAGGCGGCGCTCGCCGCGCGCCTGGTGCACTTCACCGGCTACGAGATGGAGATCGACGAGATCCGCGTCGAGCACCCGAAGGACCGGCTGGTCGGCTGCCTGGTGGGCACCGCCGACCTCCTCGGGCAGATGTCGGACCGCCTGTACCTCGAGAAATGCCGCGAGTTCCTCTACCAGGAGTTCGTGTGGGGAAGCGTGGCGCGCGAGCGCCTGCCCGACGGCCACGAGCTGGTGCGCTACGCCTCGCCCGAGGACCTGATCATCAAGACGCCGGGCTTCTACGAGTACGTGGCGCGCACGCGCATGCAGAAGAAGCTCGGCGCCGTCGGGCGCTACGCCGAGGCGCACTTCGACGGGCCGAACCTGTACCAGGCCGAGATCGACCGCAACATGGATTTCCTGCGCGCGACGATCGAGACCGCGGATTTCAGCCGCCTGCGGCGCACCTGCTACTCGCTCTCGGCGAGCACCCGCCGCGCCGCCTAGACTGGGTCCCCGCCTCCGCGGGGACGACTACTTCAGACCTTTAGTCCTCTTTCGACTTCAGCGACTGCCAGAGATCGACCAGCATCATCACGATGCCGGTGCCGATCACGATCCCGAGCTCGTACTCCTTGAGCTTGAGCACGTAGGGCACGAGGAACCCCGCGAGCAGGACGACCGCCACGATGCCGGCGATGACCCTGAAGGTCATCAGCGCCTCCCCGCCAGCCAGCGCGCGGTGCGCAGCAGCCGCGCGTCGCCGTTGCGCGGCCCGACGAGCTGCACGCCGAGCGGCAGGGCGTTCGCGCCCTGCAGCAGCGGCAGCGTGACCGCCGGAGTCCCGAGCAGCGTCCAAAGCGTGCAGAACGCCGGATCGCCGGTCGAGCCGAGGCCCTTGGGCGCCGTACCCGGCGCCGCGGGAGTGAGAATGGCGTCGAAGCGCTCGAAAATCTCGCCGAAGCCCGTGTTGAGGAGCGGGATGCGCGCGAGCGCCTTCTGGTAGTCGAGGGCGCGGGTTGCGCGGCCGCGCTCCATCAGGGCGCGCAGCTGCTCGGAAAGCCGGTCGCGGCCCCGCTCCCATTCGGCTTCCAGGCTCGCGGCCATCTCCGCTTCCATGATGGTGCGGTGCCATTCGAGCGCGGCGCCGGCCGCTTCGGGCAGCTCGACCTCGACTGCCCGATCGCCCAGCTCGTCCAGGAGCTCGGCGAACGCCTCGCGCGTGTCATCGGCGGCGCGCTCCCAGACCGGCCCTTTCACGAACGCGAGCAGCGGCGGCAGCGGCGGCTCCTCGGCCGCCGTGGCGGCGAAGGGAATGCGCGCCCGCGGCCGGGTATCCGGATCCTGCGCGTCGTGGCCGACGAGCGCCTCGGCGAGCAGCGCGAGGTCCTCCAGGGTTCTGGAAAAAAGCCCTACGTGGTCGAGCGCGCGCGACAGCCGCAGGATCCCGCTCCTCGGGATCAGGCCGTGCGTCGGCTTGAAGCCGTAGACGCCGCAGAAGGATGCCGGCCGGATCACCGAGCCGTTGGTCGGGCTGCCGAGCGCGAGCGGCACCATGCCCGCGGCGACCGCCGCGGCCGAGCCGCTCGAGGAGCCGCCGGGGGTGTGCTCCGGATTGTGCGGGTTGCGCGTCTTGCCGGGCGAGTAGTAGGCGCACTCGGTGGTGACCGTCTTGCCGAGGATCACCGCGCCCGCGGCACGCAGCATGGCCACCACGGTGGCGTCGCGATCGGGCGTGCGCCCGGCGTGCAGCACCGTGCCGTCCTCGGTCGGCATGTCGGCGGTGTCGATGATGTCCTTGAGGCCCACCGGCACGCCGTGCAGCGCGCCCTGCGGCCGGCCCGCGCGGTGCTCCTCGTCGCATGCGCGCGCCTGCGCGAGCGCATGGTGCGGATCGAGGAACTGCCAGGCCTGCACCTGCGGCTCGGATTCGCGGATGCGCGCCAGGCAGGCCTCGACCAGCTGCTCGCTCGTGATCGCGCCATCGCGCACGGCGCGCGCCGCGTCGGTCGCCGACAGCCAGTTGAGTTGGGACGCGTCCATGAGGGTTCCGGTGTCAGTTTCCGTAGATGGCGCGCGGCAGCCAGAGCGAGATCCCGGGCCAGATGTAGATCACGGCCATCGATACGATGACGATGAACAGGAACGGCAGGCAGCCCCAGAAGATCTGGGTGAGCAGCACGTGCGGCGGCGAGATGCCCTTCAGGTAGTAGGCGGCCATCGCCATCGGCGGCGACAGGAACGCGGTCTGCAGGTTGAGCGCCACCAGGACGCCGAACAGCAGCGGATCGACATGGAAGTGCGGCAGCAGCGGCAGGAAGATCGGCACGAAGATGATGATGATCTCGGTCCACTCCAGCGGCCAGCCGAGCAGGAAGATGATGAACTGCGAGATCACCAGGAACATTACCGGGTTCAAATCGAGCCCGAGCACGAAGTTCTTGATGATGCCCTCGCCACCGAGATAGCTGAACACGCCGGCGAAGGTCGCCGAGCCGACGAACAGGAAGCACACCATCGCCGAGGTGCGCGCGGTGAGAAACACCGCCTCCTTGAGCCGGCCCCAGGTGAACGCGCGGTAGGCGATGGCGAGCAGCGCCGAGCCTAGCGCGCCCACCGACGCGGCCTCGGTCGGCGTCGCAAGGCCGAACATGATCGCCCCGAGCACGCACAGGATCATGACCGCGAGCGGCACGAACGAGGTGGCGAGCATGAGCGCCACCTGGCTCGCCGGGACATTGGCCTGCTCCTTCGGCAGCGGCGGCGCGAGGCGCGGGTTCATGATCGCGAGCAAGATGACGAACGCGATGTACATGCCGGCGAGGAGGAAGCCGGGGAACAGCGCCGCGGCGTAAAGCTGCACCACCGAAAGGCCCGCCATCGCGCCGTAGACGATGAGCAGGATCGACGGCGGGATCATGATCCCCAGGCAGCCGCCCGCACACACCGCCCCGGAGGCGAGGCGCACGTCGTAGCCGGCTTTGAGCATCTGCGGAAACGCGAGCAGGCCCATCAGCGTCACCACCGCGCCCACGATGCCGGTCGCGGTGGCGAACAGCGCGCAGGTCAGGATGGTGGCCACGGCGAGCGAGCCGGGGATGAAGCGCAGCGCGAGCTGGATGCTGAAGAACAGGCGGTCGAGGATGTTGGAGCGCTCGACCATGTAGCCCATGAAGAGGAACAGCGGCACCGCCACCAGCACGTCGTTGTTCAGCACGGTGAACGTGTTCTGCGTCAGCAGGTAAAACACGCGGTTGTCGACGAACGCCTGGCCGGCCGTGAAGTACGCGTAGTAGCCGAAGCCCACGCCGAGCGCCATCAGGGTGAAGGCGACCGGGAAGCCGATCATGATGGTGCCCACCAGGATGCCGAGCATGATGAGCGCGATGACCGGGTCGCTCACGTGCGGCCTCCGGCCGCCTCGGCCTCGGCGGCCTTCCTCATCTTCTCCTCGAGGATCTGCTTGTCGAGCTCCTCGACGTCGTGCAGCCGCGCCGGCCAGCGGTTGTCGCGGATGCACTGGATGCAGCGCAGCACCTCGGCGATGCCCTGCAAGGTGAGCAGGCTCGCGCCGATCGGGATCAGCATCTTGAGCGGCCAGATCGGCACCCCGGCGGGGCTGTTCACGCTCACCTCGCGGATCCTCATCGAGTCGTAGCCGTAGAACCAGCCCGAGTACACCAGCGCCGTGATGCCGGGAAAGAAGAACAGGATGTAGAGCACGAGCTCGACGCTCGCCTGCGTGCGCGGGCGCCAGAGGCGGTAGAACATGTCGGCGCGCACGTGGCCGCCGCGCGACAGCGTGTAGGCGCCCGCCATGAAGAACATGGCGCCGTAGAGCGTGTAGCTCATGTCGAACGCCCAGCTGGTCGGCGCGTTCAGCACGTAGCGCATGAACACCTCGTAGCAGGTGCCCAGCGTCAGGATGACGATGCACCAGGCGAAGGCGTGGCCGATCGTCTTGGAGAGCTGATCGACGCCGTAGATGAAGCGGTTGAGCATAAAAATGGGGCGGCGCTCTGCGGCGCCGCCCCGTTCGTATCGCTTATTGGCCCCTGGCTCTTACGATGGGATCTTGGTCTTGAACACGTGCTCGTAGCCCGCCTTGTAGTCGGCCTCGTTGACGTTGACGTAGTAGGCGACCCGCTTGGCGAAGGCGCGCTGCGACTCGACCACTTTCTTGAAGAACGCGTCCTCGTCGGAGAGCTTCTTGGTGAGCCCGTCCCAGGCCTTGAGCTGCTCCTGGAACACCGCCCTGGGGGTGCGGATCACCTTCACCTTGTGCTTGTTCATCAGGTCCTGCAGATCGCGCGAGTAGTTGTCCATCGCCGTCCAGTAGTTGGACGAGTTGGCGGCCTCGGCGGAGTATTGCAGGATGGCCTGCAGGTCCTTCGGCAGGGCGTTGAACTTGTTCTTGTTGAAGATGATCTCGAAGAACTCCATCGCCTGGTGGTAGCTGCCCATCATGTAGTTCTTGATCACGTCCTGGGCGCCGAAGCGCATGTCCGAGGTCGGGTTGTTGAACTCGAAGGCGTCGATCACGCCGCGCTCGAGCGCCGGGATGATCTCGCCGCCGGGGAGCTGGGTCACCTTCGCGCCCATGGCCTGGAACAGGTCCGCCGCCAGGCCGACGGTGCGGTACTTCAGCCCCTTCAGCTGCTTCGCGTCGGTGATCGGCTTCTTGAACCAGCCGAGCGGCTGAGTCGGCATCGGCATGGCGAAGAAACCGACGACGTTGAGATTGAGCTTGGCCAGCAGCTCGTTGTACATCTGCAGGCCGCCGCCGCGGTAGATCCAGGCGAGGGTCTGGTGCGCATCCATGCCGTTGATCGGCCCCGAGCCGAAGAGCGACGCCACCTTCGACTTGCCGTACCAGTACACCGGCACGGTGTGCGCGCCGTCGAGCACGCCCTTGCTGGTGGCGTCCATGACCTCGAAGGGCTTCACCACCGCGCCCGCGACGAGATAGTCGACGCGCAGCCTGCCGCCCG
This sequence comes from Burkholderiales bacterium, assembly GCA_035454645.1. Taxonomy (GTDB): domain Bacteria; phylum Pseudomonadota; class Gammaproteobacteria; order Burkholderiales; family SG8-39; genus SCGC-AG-212-J23. The sequence goes on along the minus strand of DATIGR010000002.1, from coordinate 6,948 downwards.
ACATGTCGTTCACGCGCTTTACGTACTCTTCGGCCATTTCGTTGAAGATGTCCTTGGCGCCCCACGAGCCCTGCATCTTGATCACCACCGGCGACTGCGACTTGACGATCGTCGGGAAGCCGAGCGCCGTGGCGCCGGTCGCCGCTGCGGCTGCGCCGGTAAGGAACTTGCGGCGCGAAGCCTTGGGTTTCTGCTGCTCGCTGCTCATTGTTTCCTCCTCCTGTGAACCGATGAAATAAACGCTCGAAGAATCCCCCGGACGATTCTATAACACCGCGACCCGCTGCAGCATTCCGCTATGCGGGAAGGACGCGGCTATCCCGGCTTCTTTGCCGGCGCGGGGCGCGCCGCCGGCTTCGCTCCGAAATAGTGCCGGTAGGCCAGCTGCGGGCCGACCTGCGTGTCCAGGAGCCAGCGCACCGCGCGCTCGGCGAATTCGCGCTGCGAGCCCTCGATCTCGCGGTAAAGCGGGTCTTGGCGGTGATTCCTGGCCGCGGCGTCGTGCGACTCGAGCTCGCGCTGCAGTACGGCATCCGGGGTCTTGTAGCTGCGCACCTTGTCCCGGGCGTACAGCTCGCGGTAGTCCCGGGAATAGCGGTCGATCGCCTTCCAGGACATGTCGGCCGAGGCCGCCTCGGCGGCGTTCGCGACCAACGCCCTGAGGCGCGGCGGCAGCGCGTCGAAGCGCGCCCGGTTGAAGAGCAGCTCGAACTGCTCGGCGTTGCGGTGGTAGCTCTGCAGCATGTAGACCCTGGCGACGGCGGCAAGGCCGAGCGCCCGGTCCGAGCTCGCGTTGTTGAGCTCGGCGCCGTCGATGAGCGCGCGCTCCATCGCCGCTGCGACGTCGCTCGCGGGCAGCGCGTTCACCGTCGCGCCGAGCCCGGCGAAAAGCTCGCTCGACACGCCCGCCGCGCGGAAGCGCAGGCCCCTGAAATCCTGCGGCCGGTTGATCGGCTTGCGGAACCAGCCGAGCGGCTGCGTCGGCATCGGGCCGTAGAGGAGCGACACCACGTTCGCGCCGATCGCGGCGTACAGCCGCTCGAGCAGCGCGGCTCCGCCGCCGTACTTGTGCCACGCGAGCAGCAGGTTCGCGTCCATGGCGAACGCCGGACCCGAGCCCCACAGCGCGAATGCCGGGTGCCTGCCGTAGTGATGGCTGAGCGTGCCATGGCCGGCGTCGACCAGGCCCTGGCTTACCGCGTCGAGCACGCCGAAAGCCTGCGCCACCGCGCCCGCGGGCAGCACTTCGATGCGCAGCTCGCCGCCCGCCATGTCGTTCACCCTGGCCGCGAAGTCGAGCGCGTACTCGTGGAAGATGTCCTTCGCCGCCCAGGTGCTCTGCAGGCGCAGCGTGACCGGGTCCTGCGCCCGGCCGATGGCGGGAAAGCCGAGCGCCGCCGCCGAAGCGGCGAGGAAGCGGCGCCGGCGCGGGCGTTTCACGCGGCCTGCGTCCAGGCAACCATCGGCACCCCGGTCAGCGCGTGGCCGCGCTTGTCGGTGGGATGCCAGCCGACCAGCGCCAGCATGACGAGGAAGCCCACCACGTAGGCGAGCGTCACGTGCCAGCCGTGCCGCACCCAGCGTCCCACCGACTTCGCCTCGGGATACATGTTCGAGATCGCGACCCCGGCCGAGGAGCCGAACCAGATCATCGAGCCGCCGTAGCCGACCGCGTAGGCGAGCATCCCCCAGTCGTAGCCGCCCTGGCGCAGCGCGAGCGCGGTGAGCGGGATATTGTCGAACACCGCCGAGACGAACCCCAGGCCGAAGCTGGTCTGCCACGACGCGGAGGGCAGCTTCTCGACCGGCATGAGCGAGGCGCAGGTGACCAGCGCCAGCAGGAAAATCGAGCCCTTGAGCGCCTCGGGCAGCAGGCCCCATTCGGGACGGCGCACGGGCGCGGTGGCGAAAACCGCGACCCACACGGCCGCCCCGATCACCGGGAAATGATCGAGCGCCGCGGGATACCAAAGGTTCGCGACCACGTTGGCGCCGATGGCAGCCACGAGAATCGCCGCGACGACGGCGAGGCGCACCCAGTCGATGCGGTGCGCCACCTTCGTGTCCTTGATGATCGGCGCGTAGCGCTGCTGCTGGATCGCGGCCGGGACCGCGCAGACCACGAGCGCCGCGCCCGCGGCGACGTAGGCGTCGAGCACCACGAGGGGGCTCACGCCGTCGATCCACATCATGGTGGTGGTGGTGTCGCCGACCACGCTGCCGGCGCCGCCGGCGTTGGAGCAGGCCACGATCGCGGCGAGATAGCCGATGTGGACCCGCTTGCGGAACACACCGGCCGCCATCGTGCCGCCGATCAGCGCGGCAGCGATGTTGTCGAGGAACGAGGACAGCACGAACACGATCACGAGCAGCACGAAGCCGCCCTTCCAGTCGTCCGGAAGGAAACGCGGCAGGACCTCGGGCACCTTGCTGCGCTCGAAATGGTTGGAAAGCAGCGCGAAGCCGAGCAGCAGGCCGAGCAGGTTGGTGAGGATGCGCCATTCGTGCGCCATGTGCAGCGCGAATCCACCGATCCCGGGGCCCGGCTTGAAGCCGGTGAAGGCGAGCTTGTACAGCACGATCGCCGCCAGCCCGCCGAGCGCGACCGGCAGCACGTGCCGGTGGAACAGCGCGACGCCGGCCAGCGTCAGGCCGAACAGAATGAATTCAAGAGGAATTCCAAGAATGCTCACGCCTTCAGCGCCACCAGGACTTCGTCCAGCATCTTCTTGGCGTCGCCGAACAGCATGCGGTTGTTCTCTTTGTAGAACAGCGGATTGTCGACGCCGGCGTAGCCCGAGGCCATGCTGCGCTTCATCACGATCGAGGTCTTCGTATTCCACACCTCGAGCACCGGCATGCCGGCGATCGGGCTCGCCGGATCCTCCTGCGCGGCCGGGTTCACGATGTCGTTCGCGCCGATCACCATCGCCACGTCGGTCTGCGGGAAATCTTCGTTGATCTCGTCCATCTCGAGCACGATGTCGTAGGGCACCTTGGCTTCGGCGAGCAGCACGTTCATGTGCCCCGGCATGCGGCCAGCGACCGGGTGGATGCCGAAGCGCACGTTGACACCCTTCTCGCGCAGGAACTTCGTGATCTCGTACACCGTGTGCTGCGCCTGCGCCACCGCCATGCCGTAGCCGGGAACGACGATCACGTTGTTCGCGTTGCGCAGCAGCTCCGCGGTCTCGACCGCCGAGATCGGCGACACTTCCCCGGCCGGTGTGGCGTCTCCCCCCTTTCCGGCGGCGGCCGGCTGGCCGCCTTCGGTCCCGAATCCGCCGGCGATCACGCTGATGAAGTTGCGGTTCATCGCGCGGCACATGATGTAAGAGAGGATCGCGCCGCTCGAGCCGACCAGCGCGCCGGTGACGATGAGGAGGTCGTTCGACAGCATGAACCCGGTCGCCGCGGCCGCCCAGCCCGAGTAGCTGTTCAGCATCGACACCACCACCGGCATGTCGGCGCCGCCGATCGCCATCACCATGTGGATGCCGAAAGCGAGCGCGATCGCCGTCATGATGAGAAGCGGCTTCATTCCCTCCGGGATCGAGTGGCTGTTGATGAACCATCCGCCGCACCCGATCACCACCAGCAAGCCCGCCAGGTTGATCCAGTGGCGCGCGGGCAGCAGCAGCGGTCTTCCGCTGATCTTGGCCGAGAGCTTGCCGAAGGCGATGAGCGAGCCGGAGAAGGTGACCGCGCCGATCAGGATACCGACGTAGATCTCGAGCTCGTGGATGGTCTTCTCCGCGCCCTTGAAGCCGGCGCTGGCGGCGGGGTCGATGTAGTTCGCGAAGCCCACCAGCACCGCCGCCAGCCCCACCAGGCTGTGCATCAGCGCGACCAGCTCGGGCATCTGCGTCATCTTCACCACGCGCGCCGCGTAGAGGCCGATTGCCGCGCCCACCAGCATCGCGCCGATGATCCACGGGTAGGCGGCCTGGGTGACCTGCGGGCCGAGCGCCGTGGCGAGCACGGCGATCGCCATGCCGATCATGCCGTAGAGGTTGCCGCGCCTGGAGGTCTCGGGATTGGACAGGCCGCCCAGGCTCAGGATGAAGAGGATCGTGGCGCCGAGGTAGGAAGCCGTGAGCAGCGTCGTCGACATGGCGCTACTTCCGGAACATCTGCAGCATGCGCTGCGTCACGGCGAAGCCGCCGAACATGTTGATCGCCACCAGGGCGACGCTCACCACCGCGAGGCCGATGATCCAGGCCGTCGGCCGGCCCGCGGGCTCGACCTCGAACGGCGCGACCTGCACCAGGGCGCCGATCGTGATGATGCTGCTGATCGCGTTGGTCACGCTCATGAGCGGCGTGTGCAGCGCCGGCGTCACGTTCCAGATCACCATGTACCCGACGAAGCACGCGAGCACGAAGACCGTGAAGTGGGCGAGGAAGGCGGGCGGGGCGTAAGCGCCGATGAACCAGAAAAGGACGGCCGCGACCAAGAATGCAATTGCGGTGGCCCGTGCCGAGGCGGGCGCGCTGGCGGCTTCCCCATGGCCTTTCGGCGCGGCCGGCTTGGGCGCGGCCGGCTTCGCGGGGGGTGCCGCGGAGAGCTTGGGCGGCGGCGGCGGCCAGGTGATCTTGCCTTCCTTGATCACGGTCGTGCCGCGGATCACCTCGTCGTCCATGTTGACGTTGAGCGCGCCGTCCTTCGACTTGCACAGCTCCTCGGTGAGGCGCAGCAGGTTGGTCGCATACAGCGTGCTCGACTGCCTGGCGAGCCGGCTCGGCAGGTCGGTGTAGCCGATGATGCTGACGCCGTGCCGGAGCGCGATCTCGCCCGGCACGGTGAGCTCGCAGTTGCCGCCCTGCTCCGCCGCCATGTCGACGATCACGCTGCCGGGCTGCATCGAGCGCACCGTGTCCGCGCTGATCAGGCGGGGCGCGGGCTTGCCGGGAATGAGCGCGGTGGTGATGATGATGTCGACTTCCTTCGCCTGCCGGGCGAACACCTCGCGCTGCGCCTTCTGGAAGCCTTCGCTCATCACCTTGGCGTAGCCGCCGACGCCGGAGCCCTCCTCCTGGTAGTCGACGGCGACGAACTCGCCGCCCATCGATTTCACCTGGTCGGCGACCTCCGGGCGCGTATCGTTGGCGCGCACGATGGCGCCGAGGCCAGAGGCGGCGCCGATCGCCGCGAGCCCGGCGACGCCGGCGCCGATCACGAACACCTTGGCCGGAGGCACCTTGCCCGCGGCGGTGATCTGGCCGGTAAACAGGCGTCCGAACTGGTGCGCGGCCTCGATCACCGCGCGGTAGCCGGCGATGTTCGCCATCGAGGAGAGCGCGTCGAGCTTCTGCGCGCGCGAGATGCGCGGCACGCTGTCCATCGCGAGCACCGTGGCTTTCTTCTGCGCCAGCGCCTGCATCAGCTCGGGGTTCTGCGCCGGCCAGATGAAGCTCACCAGCGCCTGACCCTCGCGCATGCGCGCCACTTCCTCCAGGCCCGGTGCGCGGACCTTGAAGATCACGTCGGCGCTGTCCCAGACCTGGGAAACGATTTCCGCGCCGGCGGCGCGGTAGGCGTCGTCGGGGAAGTTGGCCGCGTCGCCGGCGCCGGACTCGACCGCGACCCGGAACCCGAGCTTGGCGAGCCTCGGGACCACTTCGGGGACGGTGGCGACGCGCTTTTCGCCCGCCGCGGTCTCGCGCGGTACCCCGATCAGCTGCGGCATAGATCCTTCCCTGTGGTTTGTTGACGGCGTCGCCGCGGAATTCTAGCGCGCGCTGCGCCGGCGCCTTTTTGATATCGGTCAACCACCGACGGCGCGCAGGCCGCCGGTCTTGTCTCCCTTCTCGGGGAGGAACTGCAGCCGGGCGAGGCTGGCGTACAGGCCGCCCTGGCGCATGAGCTCGGCATGCGCGCCCTGCGCGACGATCGCGCCGCGCTCGAGCACCACGATGCGCTCCGCGGTCTGCACGGTGGCGAGCCGGTGGGCGATGACCAGCGTGGTGCGGCCTTTCTCGAGCGCCTCCAGCCCCTGCTGCACCAGGCGCTCGGCGGCGGCGTCGAGCGAGCTCGTCGCCTCGTCGAGCAGCAGGATCGGGCGGTCGGCGAGGAGCGCGCGCGCGATCGATACGCGCTGCTTCTGCCCGCCCGACAGCGTGACGCCGCGCTCGCCGAGCGGAGTGTCGAGCCCCTGCGGCAGGCGCTCGACGAACTCCAGCGCGCACGCCTGCGCGCACGCCGCCGCCACCGCCTCGCGCGTGGCGTCGGGGCGCCCGTAGCGCACGTTCTCGAGCACGCTCGCGGCGAAGATCACCGGCTCCTGCGGCACCACCGCGGCGAGGCGTCGCGCCGCGCGCGGATCCATGTGGCGCAGGTCGACCCCGCCGATGCGCACCGCGCCCTGCTGCGGGTCGTAGAAGCGCAGCAGAAGCGCGAACACCGTCGATTTGCCCGCGCCCGAGGGCCCGACCAGCGCGACGCGCTCGCCGGGCGCGACGCGCAGGGCGAAGCGCTCGAGCGCCGCGATCTGCGGGCGCGCGGGATAAGCGAAGCGCACGTCGTCGAACTCGATGTCGAGCGCGGCGCGCGCCGGCACCGCCACCGGCGAGCGCGGCGCGACGATCGCCGGCCGCGTGTCGAGGAGCTCGACCAGCCGCTCGGTCGCGCCCGCGGCGCGCTGCAGCTCGCCCCACACCTCGGCCACCGTGCCGGCGCCGGCGGCGACCACCGCGGCGTAGAACACGAAGGCCGCTAGCTCGCCTTGCGACATGCGGCCGGCGAGAACATCGTGGCCGCCGATCCAGAGGATGATCCCCACGGCGCTGAACGCGATCAGGATGACCGCCGCGATCAGGAACGCCTTGTGCGAGATGCGCGCCGCCGCCGCGGCGTAGGCCGCCTCGGCGTGGCGCGCGAAGCTCGCACGGTCCAGGTCCTCGTGCGCGTAAGCATGCACGGTGCGGATCTCGTGTACTGCCTCGTCG
>DATIGR010000001.1:0-8713 GCA_035454645.1 Burkholderiales bacterium | reverse complement strand
CGCTTCATAGGGGCCCGGGCGCACCCGCGGGTCGGTCCGGGGGCGTTTGCGCCCACCAGCGCTTGAGGTGCTCGTCAATGGCGACGGCGTTGGCGATCTGCGGCAGCGAGTGGTGCTCGTCGGCTGCATTGGCCGCCGCGTTGCGGCTGCTTGCAGGGCGGCTCGCGTCCTTGCGCTCCCAGTCGCTCACCAGCGCCTCGGCGCGGCGAAAGGCCTCGACGAAGGAGCGCGACCTGGGCAGCGATTCCTTGAAAAACGCGCGGCCGAAGTAGGTGAAGTCGTTTTCATCGGCGCAGCCGAACGAGCGCCGGTCGTGCCGCGCGGCGGTCATGACGAGCGTGCGCCCGTCCTTGAGCGGCTCGATGAAGCCGCCGCTGTAGCAGGCCGAGACCACGACCACCTTCCAGCGGATGCCGCTTTCCTTGAGCAGCGCGCCGAGCTCCGCGGCGCCCAGGTCCGCGAGCTCCATCCCGTTCTGGTCCAGCGTGAGCTCGTGCTCCCTGGAGCCGTGGCTCGTCAGGAACATGAACAGGATGTCGTGCTCGCGGTCCATGCGCGCCGCGATCGCCTTGACCGCCCGGCGGATGCTGGTCAGCGTGGCCATCGGGGCCGAGGCCGCGGTATTGCGGCTGTTGATCAGCGAGATCGAGCGGCCGGCGGTGCCGAAGCGGCGGGCGAATTCTCTCTGCACGAAGTCGACCTCGCGGCGGAAGACCTCCTGCGACGCGTCGCCGGCCACCGTCAGGAGATAGAGATTGATTTTCCCCGGCGCGCGCGGCTGCAGCGAGGCGAGCGCCTGGTCGAGGAGCTCCTTCTGCGCGTACAGCGCGACTTCGACGTTCTTCCGCTCCTGCCTGCGCTCCGCGTCCTGCGGCAGCGAGCCGAAGCGCCAGGTGCCGCTGTCCTGCTTGCGTCCGTCCGGCCTGGGCCTGGCATAAGTGAGCGTGCCCTGGCCTTCGTAGAAGCCGTTCGCGAATGCGCCTTCGTAGAGGTCGCCGTTCTTCAGCCGGAGCTTCCCCTGGCCGTGGAACAGCCAGTTGCGGAATTCGCCTTCGTAGTGCCCGCCATCCTTGCGCGTGAAGCGCCCGCTGCCGGTGAACTCGCCCCTTTTGAAGTCGCCTTCGTAGACGTCGCCGTTGGCGCTCTGGAAGCGACCCTTGCCATCGAACTCCCCGAGCGCGAATTCGCCGCGGTAGGCGCGGCCGTCGCGGTAGCGCGCCTCGCCCTTGCCCGCCATCATGCCGTCGGCGAATTCGCCTTCGTAATAGGAGCCGCTCGGCCACTCGATGCGGCCGCGGCCGTGCAACTTTCCGCCGGCCAGCGGCCCGTAGTAGCGGCCGCCGTCCGGAGTCACCGCGTCGGGTTTCCCGGCCGCGAATGCGGCCGGCGTCGTTGCGAGCCACAGGAACGAAAGCGCGAGCGCAGCGCGCATGGTCCGGTCGAGCATGGGTGCCCCCCTTCTTGCGGATCTTTCCACGGCTCGCAGCGGCGCCACAGGACAATTGCCCGGATATCCGGCGCGCCGTCGCCGCGAGGAGACACCCGTCGCCTGCGGCCGACGAAAATAATCTGAACTCCCGCTTCCGCGCGCGCGCCTAATCCAATGCAGCAACTTTGAAGAAAGGAGACTGCATGAAGCTACGACCGATGATGGCGATGGTCCTCGCAGCGTCCGCCGCGAGCCTCGTCGCGACTGCGAGCGCGCAGCCGGGCGACAAGATCGATCGGGTGCAGCAGGACAAGTTCCGCAGCCTCGACGCGAACCGCGACGGCTTCGTCGACAAGAGCGAGGTGAGCCGCATCCGCGGCTACGCGGCGGCGTTCGACAAGGCCGATGCGAACCGCGACAGGAAGCTCGGACTCGAGGAATTCGCCGAGGCCGAGGCGATCCACGACCGCCAGCAGGTGGTCGCCTACGCGAGCGACGCCGCGCTCACCGCGAAGGTGAAGACGGCGCTGCTGCGCGAGTCCGACCTGAACGCGATGGACGTGAGCGTCGAAACCGACAAGGGCCGGGTGCAGCTCTCCGGCTGGGTCGAAAGCGAGGCGCAGCGCAAGAAAGCGCTGCAGGTCGCCTCGCGCGTCGAGGGCGTCAAGGAAGTGAAGGACGCCATGAGCGTCAAGTAGCCGAGCTCGTCTCGACCCGGAAAGCCGAGGGCATCGCCCTCGGCTTTTTTGCCCTGAGTGTCCCTAGTTCGCCGCGAGCCAGGCGCGCGCGGCGGCGACTTCCGGCCGCGGCTCGCCCTTGCCCGCCATCTCCACGAGCCGGGTGTAGTACTGCCGGGCTTTCGCGCGCTCGCCCGCCTGCGAAGCGGCGAGCCCGGCGCCGTAGTACCCGCGCAGCCGGTTCGGCTCGCGCAGGTGCGAGGACTCGTACTCCTTGAGCGCCTCGGCCGGACGCTTGAGCTCGAGCAGCAGGTCGCCGAGGAGCTCGCGCGCCGGCAGCAGCCGCGCCGGGGTGACGATGTGCTTCTCGCTCTTGTCCTCGAGATCGGCCGCGCGGCGCATCGTCTCGAGCGCGGTACTGCCGTTGCCTTGCGCGAGCGCGACCCACGCCGCCGCACCGAGCCGCATGACCTCGACCTCGCCTGCCCAGTACCTGTTGTTCGCTTCCTTGAGCTGCTCGCCGAGGACGCCAAGGCGTTCGAGGTCCTTCTGCGCCGCCGCGGCGTCGCCGCTGCGCGCCGCGCCGAGGGCGCGGGCGAAATGCGTCATCGCCACCGTGAACGGGTACTTGTCCGGCCGCGGCTCGAGGCCCGCCGCCGCGCGCCAGTCGGCGCGCTCGAGCGCGTAGCGCGCCGGCATCGCCGTGGCCGCGTACACGCCGGCCAGGACCGCCGGGTTGAACCCCTTGTAGCCGAGCACTTCGTCGGTCACCTTGCGCGCCTCGCTGTCGCGCGCGAGCTGGAGATAGGCGTACGCCGCATAGTCGAGCGCGTGCGCCGCGCCGTCGGGCTCCTGGGCCTTGATCGCCGCCGCGGCCGAGCGCCGGTTGGTCGCGGCCGCGTCGGCCCACTCGCCGACGCGGACGAAGATGTGCGACGGCATGTGCAGCGCGTGCGGCGCCTCGGGCGCGATCTGCGCGTAGCGCCGGGCCGCCGGGATGCCTTGTTTCGCGATCGGCGGCGCGTCGTAGCTGTGGATGAGGTAATGCGCGACGCCGGGATGCTGCGGGTGCTTCTTGAACTGCTCCTCCAGGATCTTCGCCGCCTTGAGGTACGCGGCGTAGGTCTGGTCGGTCTGGAGCTGCGTGCCGGCGAGGTACACGGCGTAGAAGATCTGCGCCTCGTCGTCGCCGGGGTATTTCGCGGCGAGCGCCTCGTAGGCCTTGGCGCGCGCCGCCTGGCGGGCGCGCTCGGGCCGGTTGGCGAAGTCTTCGTAGTAGGCGGCCACGGCCTCGAGGTAGTCGCGCTCGCGCTCGGTCTTCGCGCCCATCTTGCGGCCCTTCTCGATAGCCGCCTGCGCCGCCTCGGCGTCCTTGGGCGATGCGCCCTGGCCGGCGAGCGGGTTGTTCATCAGGATCGACGCGAACCCCCAGGCCGCAATGGCGCAGCCGCTGTCCTCCTGCGCCAGCTCCTCGAAAGCGCGCCGCGCGGCGCTGTAATAGAACGAGTGCAGCATCGCGACCGCGCGCTGGAGCTTGTCCTGCACCGCGGCGCTGCACGAATTCTGGAATTGGACCTTGCCGAGGCCTGCGCCATCGGCCAGGACTGCACCGGAAAGAGCGAGAAGCGACACCAGCAAACCTGCGAGCGCGCGTGCCATGGGAACCTCCTTAGCCTGGACGCCGGCAGCTTACGCCCTGCACCGCGCGACGGTCCACGGGGAATAACGTGTCAGCAAGCACTTCGGCTAGTTACGCGAGAGAACCTTGCCCGGCCTGGCGCCCGTGGGCTTGCCCTCGCGCCACACCGGCTCGCCGTTGACGATCACCGTATCGATTCCCCTGGCCGGCGCGATCGGCTTCTCGAAGCTGTTCCCCTCCCCGACCTCGCCCTCGCCGAAGATAACGATGTCGGCGGCGAAGCCCTTCTTCAGCACGCCGCGGTCCTTGAAGCCGAAGGTCTTCGCGGTGAGGCCGGTCATCTTGTAGACCGCGGTTTCCAGCGGGAAAAGGCCCAGGGACCTCGAGTAGTGCCCCAGCACGCGCGGGAACGTGCCCCACAGGCGCGGGTGCGGCGCGGCGTCGTGCGGCAGCCCGTCGGAGCCGATCATGGTGTGCTCGAAGCCGAGGATGCGCTGCACGTCGCCTTCGTCCATCGAGAAGTAGATCGCGCCCGCGGGTAGCAGGGCTTTCACGGTGTCCTCGATCGACAGCTCCAGCCTCGAGGCGACTTGCGCGAGATCCATCCCCTGGAACTCCGGATGCGGCACCGACCACGTCACCAGCGTCTTCGACGCGGCCAGCGTGCGGCTGTAGGACAGGATGGTCGAGGAAGCGCAGTAGGGATAGCAGTCGAGGCCGATCCTCTGGCTCTTCATGGCCTTCTCGATCATCGGCAGCGTCTCGGCCGAGCGGCCGTGGTTGGGCTTGCCCGCCACCTTGTGGTGCGAGATCACCACCGGCACGCCGAGCGCGCGGCCGATGCGGAAGGTCTCCTGCAGCGAATCGGTGATGCGCTCGCTCTCGTCGCGCATGTGCGTGCAGTAGAGGCCCTTGCGCTTCGCGAGCGGGCGGAACACCTCGATCACCTCCTCGGTGGTCGCGGCGCTCGCCGGCTCGTAGTAGAGGCCGGTCGAGCCGCCGATCGCGCCCGCGGCCAATGCTTCATCCGCGAGCGCTCTCATCCTGGATACCTCGGCGGCGGACGCCGGGCGCCCGAGATCCTTCATCGCCTGGACCCGCAGCATCGAGTGCCCGACGAGCAGCGCCGCGTTGGTCGCCGGCGGCTCCTTCTTCAGGGCCGCGACGTAGTCCTTGAACGACCTGAACCTGAACCAGGCGCCGGTGGAATCCAGCAGATCGATCGGCGGGGTGACCGGCTGCGCCATCCCCGCGGGCGCCGGCGCGAGCGACACGCCGCAGTTCCCCGCCACCACCGTGGTGACGCCCTGGCTCACCTTGGGCGCCATGTCGGGCGCCGAGAGCATCAGCCGGTCGTCGTGCGTATGCGCGTCGATGAAGCCGGGCGCGACGATCCTGCCCGCCGCGTCGATTTCGTTCTTCGCCTTGCCGGTGACCTTGCCGACCGAAAGAATCTCCCCGCCCCTGACCGCCACGTCGGCCTTGCGCCGCGGCGCGCGGGTGCCGTCGACGACGGTGCCGTTCCGGATGACCAGGTCCATGGCGAAAGATTATCGCCGTCAGCTCGCTTCAAGAACTATCGGCTCGCGCGGCAGACTAAGCAGTATGCGCGCCCTCCCGAACGCCCGGCATTTCCGACAGTGCAGCAAGGACGGCGCGCGCCCGGACACGGGAGGCGGCTAGCTCGGCAGCCCCTCACTCCCCAAGGCCCGGACCGCGCGAGCGCTCCGGGCTTTTTTGCGCCCGCAAGTGCCGCGCGGGTTCTGGCGCCGACCAGCCAGGTGGGGCGTAGTTCAGCGGCAGAACGCCGGCCTCTGAAGCCGGATGTCCCTGGTTCGAATCCAGGCGCCCCTGCCAGCTTCCGCCTCCACCGGCGCGGTCTTATGCTTGCCGCCGTGATCCGGCTCGAAGAAGTCACCAAGCGGTTCGGCGCGGTCACCGCAGTCGACCGCGTGAGCTTCCGCGCCGACAAGGGCAGGTTCGTCGTGCTCCTCGGCCCCTCGGGCTGCGGCAAGTCGACGCTGCTCCGGCTGATCGCCGGCCTGGAAGAAGTCTCCGACGGAACGATCCTGATCGAGGGCCGCGACGTCACCCGGCTGGATCCCACCAAGCGCCGCGTCTCCATGGTGTTTCAGTCCTACGCGCTGTTTCCGCACCTCAGCGTCGCGGAGAACATCGTTTTCGGCTTGAAGGTCAGGAAGCTTCCCGCCGACCAAAGAAGAGACCGCCTGGCCGGCGTAGCCGAGCTCGTAGGGCTCGCGAAGCAGCTGGATCGCAAGCCCCAACAACTTTCCGGCGGCCAGCGCCAGCGCGTGGCGCTCGCACGCGCGATCGTGTCGCAGAACCCGATCTGCCTGATGGACGAGCCGCTTTCCAACCTCGACGCCCAGCTCCGCCACGAGATGCGGGTCGAGATCCGCGCGCTGCAGCGGCGCCTCGGCATGACGGTGGTCTACGTCACCCACGACCAGGTCGAGGCGATGAGCATGGCCGACCACGTGGTGCTGCTGCGCGAGGGGCGCATCGAGCAGCAGGGCACGCCCGCCGAGCTCTACTCGCGCCCCGCCACCACCTTCGCCGCGCGCTTCATCGGCACGCCCGCGATGAATCTGATTCCTCTACGCAACATACAACCGGGCGCTGCCGCCGGCCTTACCGCCGGCATTCGCCCGGAGCACATTAGATTTGCCGAGAATGGAATTTCCGCCACGGTCCTTACGGCGGAATACCACGGCGCCGACACGGTGGTCACGGCCCAGGTGAACGGCGCCTCGCTCCTGGTGCGCGCGCCGGGGCAGGTGGAGCTCGCCGCAGGCTCGCAGGTGAGGCTTGGCTGGGAGCCCGAAGCGGTGCATATTTTCGATTCCCAAGGGAGGAGATCATGAAGAGACTTTTCGCGCTCGCGCTCGCCGCGCTCTTCGCCGGCACGGTCCACGGCCAGGCCAAGACCGAGCTCACCTTCTACTACCCGATCGCGGTGGGCGGCCCGCTCACCAAGGTGATCGACGGCCTCGCCGCCGGGTTCGAGAAGGAGAACCCGAACGTCAAGGTGAACCCGGTGTACGCCGGCAACTACGACGACACGCGCATCCGCGCGCTCGCCGCGCACAAGGCGGGGCAGCCGGCGCAGCTCTCGGTGCTGTTCTCGATCGACATCTACGAGCTCCTCGAGCAGGACCTGATCGTGCCCTTCGACGACATGGCGACCAGCGCCGCCGACAAGGCCTGGCTCAAGAGCTTCTACCCGGCGCTGATGCTGAACGGCACCTACAAGGGCAAGGTGTACGGCATCCCGTTCCAGCGCTCGACCATCGTGCTCTACTGGAACAAGGACGCGTTCAAGGAAGCCGGCCTCGACCCCGAGAAGCCGCCCACGAGCTGGGACGAGATGCGCGCGATGGCGGCGAAGCTCGTGAAGAAGGACTCCTCCGGCAACGTCGCGCGCTGGGGCGTGATGGTGCCCTCGACCGGCTATCCGTACTGGATGTTCCAGGCGTTCTCGCGCCAGAACGGCCAGGACCTCATGACGCCGGACGGCACCCGCACCAACTTCGCGCATCCCGACGTCGTCGGCGCGCTGCAGTACTGGGTGGACCTCGGCCGCAAGCACAACGTGATGCCCGCGGGCACGGTCGAGTGGGGGACGCTCAGGCAGAACTTCATCGAGGGCAAGACCGCGATGATGTGGCATACCACCGGCAACCTCACCGCGGTGAAGGACAGCGCCAAGTTCTCCTTCGGCGTGTCGATGCTCCCCGGCTCCAAGCAGCGCGGCTCGCCCACCGGCGGCGGCAACTGGTATCTCTTCAAGAAGTCGACGCCCGCCGAGCGCAAGGCCGCTTTCGAGTTCATCAAGTGGATCACCGCGCCCGAGCGCGCCGCCGAGTGGAGCATCGCCACCGGCTACGTCGCGGTGAGCCCCGCCGCCTACGAGACGCCGAAGCTCAAGACCTACGTCTCCGGCTTCCCGGCGGCCGCGGTGGCGCGCGACCAGTTCAGGTTCGCGACCGCCGAGCTCTCCACCTTCCAGACCGGCCGCGTGAGGAAGTCGCTCGACGACGCGATCCAGGCCGCGCTCACCGGCTCGAAGAGCCCCGCCGACGCGCTCAAGACCGCGCAAGCCGAATCGGAAAGACTGCTGAAACCCTATAGATGAAGCACGTGTACGGATGGCTGCTGCTCGCCCCGGCAGCCATCCTGCTCGTCGGCTTCACGCACTACCCGGCGGTCGCGACCCTCGCCGACAGCTTCTTCTCGGTCGGCACGCCGGTGCGGCCGTCGCGCTTCGTCGGCCTCGGCAACTACGCCGCGCTCGCCGACGACCCGGTGTTCTGGCAGGTGCTGCGCAACAACTTCTGGTTCGCGCTCGGCACCATCCCGACCTCGATCGCGCTCGCGCTCCTGATGGCGCTCTGGGTGAACGCGCGCCTGCCCGCGCGGGCGCTGGTGCGCCTGTCCTACTTCACGCCCACCGTGCTGCCGATGATCGCGGTGGCGAACCTGTGGCTGTACTTCTACACGCCGCAGATCGGGCTGCTCGACAAGGTCGGCGCCCTCTTCGGCGCGCCGAGCCACAACTGGCTCGGCAACCCCGACACCGTGATGGGCTGCGTCATCGCCATGACCATCTGGAAGGAAGCGGGCTTCTTCATGATCTTCTACCTCGCCGCGCTGCAGACGCTCCCGCCCGAGCTCGAGGAGGCGGCGCGCATCGAGGGCGCCTCGCGCGGCTACTTCTTCTGGCGCGTCACCTTCCCGCTCCTCATGCCCACAACGCTCTTCGTGCTGGTGAACGCGACCATCAACTCCTTCAAGCTCGTCGACCACCTCTTCATCCTGACCAAGGGCGGCCCGGACAACGCCTCGAACCTCCTCCTCTACTACGTCTACCAAGTCGCCTTCAGCTACCTCGACACCGCGTACGCCGCCACACTGACCGTCGTCCTCCTCGCCATCCTGGCGCTCCTC